>JANNDM010000078.1:0-6735 GCA_031387725.1 Verrucomicrobiota bacterium
TGCCGGTTAAGATCGGCGGTGCGGACGTTCTCGCGGCGGTTGAGGATGAAGTTGATCTTGTCGAGATAACGCTGGGCGACGCTGGCGCGGGCGATGCGCTCCATCTGGTCGCCGTTGGGGCGCTCCGCCACCTCGAGCTTGTTGTAGTTGGCCTTGACGACCTTGTATTCGGCCCGGAACTCGGCGCGGATCTGCGGCTCCGCGAGGTTGAGCACGACGGAGAAACGGGCGCGGTTGCCGACCAGCACGTTGCCGTCGCGGTCATAGATGTTGCCGCGCGGGCCGGGCACCACGACCCGCCGCTGGTTCTGCAGGCGCTCCCGCTCGTTGTAGAGGCCGGACTTGAAGAGCTGGCGGTAGGCCATGCCGGTGGTCAGCACCGTCAGCAGCCCGATGACGACTCCGTGGAAGAGAAACAGCCGCGGGTTGCGGGCGCTGTGGGTTTCGATCGTGCGGCTCATGGCGGAGGTGAGGCTCCAAGCACCAAGCTCCAACTTCCAGAGAAACACCAATTGAAAATCATCGATTTGGAGTCCACGGCCGCACTTTGGAGCATGGAGGGTGGGGTTCTCCTCAGAGACTCACACGCCTTCCAGTCTCCGGATGGATCGACACCAGCTCCATGGCGCGGTCCTGCAGGGCGAGAAACCAGGGCGTGATGATGATCAGCAGCAATTGGGAGGCGAGGAGGTCGGCGAAGATACGCAGCCAGGCCGCGGCCGGCCGCGGGTTGGCGCCGACCAAGAGGAAGGAAAGCGCTATCACCAGAAACAGGTTGGCGAACAGCGCGACGACGATGCCAAACACCGCCCCTTCGCGCGGGAAACGCTGGCGGCCGTAGAGCAGGGTGGCGTGGACGAGGCCGAGCAGCAGCAGGCTCGTGCCGTAGGGCACCGGTTCCACGGCGTCGATCATCAACCCGGTCAGCACGATGGCAATGAGACCGTGCTTCCGGTCGAGCCGTAGCGCGGCGTAGACCACAAAGAGCCCGCCCACATAGAGGTGCACGGCGGAGTTCGCCAGGTGGCTGTTGGCCAGGCCGACCAGCCACCAGAGCAGCAAGTTGGCTCCGGTGACGATGAGCCAGCGCGGGTCGTATTTACGCATGGTCAGTCTCCCTGCCTTGTCATCGCGAGGACCGCGAAGCGCGCCGTGGCGATCCAGATGGATTGCTTCGTCATCCCGCGGGGCGGGACTTCTCGCAATGACAAACTTGTGTAGGCAACCATCACAGTTCCTCCCGCCTATGCGGCCAGGCCGCTACGGCGCGGCAAGCCGGATTCGTTGGGATGAGGAAATACATGGCCTATAATTCCTCCGGGTTGAGCGGCACAAGCACCGTGACCTCGGTGAGCGAACCGAGCCGCTCATCCAGGGCGACTTCACCCGTCTTGAAGAGGCCGTCGGCGCTGGGCTCGAGGGTCGTGATGTCACCGATGGCCAGGCCGGGCGGGAAGACCCCGCCCAGTCCGGAGGTCACGAGGCGCCGGGGGGCGCTTTTGCTGACGAGGATGTCGAGCGGCACGAACTCCACGGTGCCACGCGGCGAGCGGAAGGCTGCGTTCAAGCCCCCCTGGTAGCTGATGGGCTTGTTGTCGCTGGCGACAGTGGCGGCGAGGCGGAAGGTGGGGCTGGTGAGCAGGTCCACCACGGCGGTGTAGCGGTGCACCTCGATCACGCGGCCCACGACGCCCCCGGCAAACACCACGGGGGCGCCAACGGGGATGCCGTAATTCTCGCCCTTGCGGATCACGAGGCGCTGCCACCAGCCGGAAAAATCGCGCCGGGCCACGCGGGCGGGCTCGAAACGGAAGGCGGGCAGCGAGGGCAGATTGAGGAGGTTTTCGAGGCGAAGGATCTCGGCTTGTTGCTCCTTGTTCTGGTTCCCACTGACCTCGTATTGGGCGATAAGCCCGGCGACCTGTTTGCCGGCCTGCCAGATTTCCTCCTTGGTGTGCAGCTTGGTGAGCCAGAAGTTCTGCAGGTCCTGCACGTAGGAGTCGGCCACCAGCAGCGGCGCTTGGATGGCGAAGAAAGTGGAGCGGGTGAACACCTTCACGACGAGCGGCAGCAGCAGCCAAACCAGCAGTATGAGGCCCAGCGTGGCGAAGGGGCGGAGCTGATCGAAGCGTTTCGGGAGCACGGCGGGATGGTTGGGCTGGTAGGGCGAATCCTCGGGATGAGCCGCGCGGCGCTCTCAGCGGCTCGGCGGGCCGCCTCGCCCTACCCACGGCGCACTCAGAAGTCCGCGGCGATGCGGTGGAGCTCGTCGATGTTGGTCAGGAACACGCCCGTGCCGTTGGCCACGGCGGAGAGCGGGTCGTCGGACACGGTGACCGGCAGGCCGGTTTTTTCGGAGAGCAATTTGTCGATGCCGCGGATGAGCGAGCCGCCGCCGGCCATGACGAAGCCGCGGTCGACGAGGTCGGCGGAGAGTTCCGGCGGGCAGCGTTCGAGCGCGGCGCGCAAGGCCTCGACAATGGCCCCGACGGTGTCGGCCATGGCCTCGCGAATCTCCTGGGAAGTGATGTGGATGGTCTTGGGCAGTCCGGCGACGGAGTCGCGACCCTTGACCTCCATGGCGAGCTCGGTGTCGAGCGGGTAGGCCGAGCCGATGGTGACCTTGATTTCCTCCGCCGTGCGCTCGCCGATGAGCAGGTTGTAGGCGCGCTTCATGTAGTTGATGATGGCGAGATCGAACTCGTCGCCGGCGACGCGGATGGACTTGGAAAACACGATGCCGGAGAGCGAGATGATCGCGATCTCCGTGGTGCCGCCGCCGATGTCGACGATCATGTTGGCGGCGGGTTCGTCCACCGGCAGACCGACGCCGAGCGCGGCGGCCATGGGCTCGAGGATGGTGATGACCTCGCGGGCGCCGGCGTGCGTGGCGGACTCCTTCACGGCGCGCTTCTCGACCTCGGTGATGCCCGAGGGGATGGCGACGACGACGCGCGGCGATACGACCTTGGAATTGTTATGCACCTTCTTGATGAAGTAGCGGAGCATCGCCTCGGTGATGTCGAAGTCGGCGATGACGCCGTCCTTCATCGGGCGGATGGCGGTGATGTTGCCCGGGGTGCGGCCGAGCATCTTCTTCGCCTCGTCGCCGACGGCGAGGACCTTGCGCGAGGTGGTGTGGACCGCGACGACGCTGGGTTCGCGGAGCACGATGCCCTTGTCCTTGACGTAGACGAGGGTGTTGGCCGTGCCCAGGTCGATGCCGATGTCGTTGGAGAAAAGTCCCAGCAGTTGGTTGAACATTGGTGGCGGTGGCAGGGGGTTGGAGAATACAAGCGGCCCGCCGGCGAAATTGTCAAAAGCAAACTCGCTGGCGAAAAACGATTTAGGCCATGGGCTGCGGGCTTGACGGAGGTGCGGAACGGGCCGACTTAATAACCGCGCGATGCACGGAATCGATTTCATCAAGGATCTGGCGGTCGTCATGCTCGTGGCCGGGTTGGTGGGCTGGGCCTGCCACCGGATCGGGCTCTCCGTCGTCGTCGGCTTCCTGGCGGCCGGCTTCGTGATCGGGCCGCATACGCCGCCGTTCTCGCTGGTCTCGAACCAGGAGAGCATCGAGACCCTGGCGCAGGTCGGCCTGATCTTCCTGATGTTCTCCATCGGCATGGGCCTGAGCCTGCGCAAGCTCCGGCGCCTCGGCTTCTCGCTGGTGCTGGCGACGTTCACCGGCGCCATCCTGATGTATATCCTGACCCGGGCGCTCGGCGGGGCCATCGGCATGAACCCGGTGGAGACAGCCTTTCTGGCGGCGATGCTCATGGTGTCCAGCTCCGCCATCATCAACAAGGTGCTGGTCGAGACCGGCGCGACCCACGAGAAGTCCGGCCAGCTGGCGATGGGCGTCTCGGTGCTGGAGGACATCGTGGCGATCGTGATGTTGACGTTGCTGAGCTCGGTGGCCTCGATCGGCGGAGCGCAGACTTCCATCGGCACCACGCTGGGCATGCTCGGGGCCTTCATCGTGCTGGCGGGCATAGGTGGCATGCTGGCGGTGCCTTGGTTGCTCAAGAAGATGAGCCTCACCGCCGGCGAGGAACTGCCGACCATCGTCGTCGCCGGCCTGCTGTTCGTGCTGGCCTACCTGGCCGACCGGGCGGGTTTTTCCCTCGCGCTCGGCGCCTTCATGCTCGGCGCCATCGTGGCGGAGACGCCGCACAAGACGCAGATCGGCCGCGCCTTCGAGGGCATGCGCGATGTGTTCAGCGCCGTGTTCTTCGTGTCCATCGGCCTGCTGATCGATCCCAAGGCGGTGGCCGACTCGTGGCGGCTTATCCTCGGGATCGGAGCCTTTGTCCTGGTGGCCCGGCCCGTGGCCGTGTCGACCGGCATGCTGCTCATCGGCGGCTCGACGCGCGAGTCGCTCCGGGTCGGCCTGTCGGTCACGCCGCTCGGTGAATTCTCCTTCATCATCGCCCAGATGGGGGTCGTGACCGGCGCGATCCCGGCGAGATTCCAGGCGCTGGCGGTCGGCGTGTCGCTCATCACCACCCTCGTCGGGCCGCTGCTGACCAAGCGGTCCGAGGCCATCAGCGGCTGGGTGGCGGCCAAGCAACCCCAATGGCTGGCCGACTGGGAGGGCTATTACCACCGCTGGCTGGAAAAAATGCAGCAGCGCGAGCGCCAGAGCCTGCTCTGGCAGATGAGCAAAAAGCGTCTCATCCAGATCGGCGTGGAGATCCTGCTGGTCACGGGCCTGCTGGTGTTCTCCGAGCAGGTCTTCGCGCTGGTGCAGGACTACCTGCCGGTGGACCGCAGCTTCCCGCGGGGCGTCGAGATCCTGTTCTGGAGCGTGCTGGGCCTGCTGGCGCTTGCGCCGTTGATCGCCATCTGGCGCAACATCTCGGCCCTTGCGCTACTCTACGCCCAAGTCAGCACCCAGGGCCACCCTAAGGCGGCCAAGCTCGCGCCGGTGGCCGAGGCGGGCCTGAAGGGCGTCGCGGCCCTGCTGCTCCTGCTCTGGCTCAGCGCCATCCTGCCGGTCAGCGGCGTCACGCGCTGGCTGCCGGTGCTGGCGGTGGCGATCTTGCTCATCGGTTTCTTCGTGCTGCGCCGCCGGCTGATCTACTGGCACAGCGTGCTCGAGGTGGAACTCGAGGTGATGCTGAACCAGGGGGACCAGAAATTCACCGGCACCACGGCGCCGTGGATGACCGCGCACAGCGAGTGGAACTTGACGCTCGGCGACTGTGTGCTGCCCGACCTGGCGGACGCCCGCGGCCGGACGCTGGTCGAGCTGGCGCTGCGCACGAGGTTCGGCTGCACGGTGGCCGGCGTGGAGCGGTCGGGCGTGATGGTGGGCAACCCGACCGGCGACATGATCCTTTACCCCCGCGACAAGGTGCTGCTGCTCGGCGATCCGAAGCAGGTTGCGGCCGGCAAGGAGTTCCTCCAGCGGGCCTCGGGCGCGCCCGTCATGTCGAACTTCGACGAGGTGCGCATGGAGGCGATCGAGCTGCCGCCCGGTTGCGGACTGCACGGCCAGAGTCTTGAGGAGGTCGCGCTCAGCCGGACCTACGGCCTGCAGGTGGCGGGCATCCGCCGCGCCGGGATGCGCATCCCGAATCCCCGTGGCGAGGAGAAGCTCTTCACCGGGGACGAGTTACTGGTGCTGGGCAGCCCGGACCAGATTGCGGCCTTCAAGGCGAGCATCCGGAATGAGGGTGGGGCGCGACCCTATCCGGAGCAGGCGTGAAAAAAGCCGCGTCGGGTGACGCGGCTTGGTATGGGGTGAGACCGATGGCTCAGTTGTTGCCGGGTTTCTGGCCGGCGTCGGGCTTCTTGTCCGATTTTTCGTCGTCGTCGCCTTCCTTGGCCGCCTTCTTGAATTCCTTGATCGACTGGCCGAGGCCCTTGGCCAGCGCGGGCAGCTTGGCGCCGCCGAACAACAGGAGGATGATCACCAGGATGATGATGAGCTCGGTGCCGCCGAGACCGAAAACGCCGGCGAGAGGGTGGAAGGACATGGCGGGAGGTTAGTTTTACCCGGAGGTGAGTAAAGGCGGAAAGCGGGCTCAGTTCTGCGGGAACAGCGCCTTGCCGAGCGGGCCGCCCTGCTTGATGAACTGCGGCGGGATCGTCGGCGGCTTCTTGAGCAGGTTCTGCGGATTGTCGATCTGCTCGGCGTCGAAGAAGCCGTGGAGCTGACGGATGCGCGTCGGGTGGCGCATCTTGCGAAGTGCCTTGGCCTCGATCTGGCGGATGCGCTCGCGGGTGACCTTGAACTGCTTGCCGACTTCCTCGAGCGTGCGGCTGTAGCCATCGACCAGGCCGAAGCGCAGCGTGAGCACACGGCGTTCGCGCTCGGTGAGGGAGTCGAGCACGTCCATGATCTTTTCGCGCAGGAGCGAGAAGGCGGTCATGTCGTAGGGATTGTCCGCGGACTTGTCCTCGATGAAGTCGCCGAAGCTGGTGTCGTCACCGTCGCCGACGGGGGACTGGAGCGAGATGGGCTGCTGCGCCATCTTCATGATCTGCTGCACGCGCTCGACGGGGAGGTTCATCTCCTCGGCGACCTCCTCGGGGGTCGGCTCATGGCCGAATTCCTGCAGGAGCTGCTTCTGGACCTGCATGACCTTGTTCAGCGTCTCGATCATGTGGACCGGGATGCGGATGGTGCGGGCCTGGTCGGCGATGGAGCGGGTGATGGCCTGGCGGATCCACCACGTGGCGTAGGTGGAGAACTTGTAGCCGCGGCGGTATTCGAATTTCTCG
>JANNDM010000119.1:0-17500 GCA_031387725.1 Verrucomicrobiota bacterium
TATCACCGCGTCGAAAGGCCCACGCTGCGGAGCATCTGCCAGCAACTCGATGCCGTATTCGTGCTTCACCTCGGCGAGGTCCGCCTGGGGATCGTAGCAACTGACATCCACATCGTAACTTTGCAGTTCGCGATAGATATCAATGACCCGGGTATTGCGGATGTCGGGCACGTCTTCCTTGAAGGTCCAGCCGGACCTCGCGACCGCTGGCTCTCCTAGCTGTTCCTCCCGCTCCTCAAGCGCCACCGTCGCCTTATCGGTTAATGTTTTTCTACTCATGGCTTTTCACTCCCCGGTCGCTCAATGCTAGTGCGTCATTAGGACGCACAAGCCAGTATTGGATTTCAAACCGGAATCGCCGACTCCAGCTGCCCTCAATATTTTTGGACTTTCTCAAGTAGTTCAGGCAGCCGGTTGCTCACAAAATCCCAGAGGGAGGCGTCGTCGATGATATCGTAACCGTGGGCGATGAGGTTCCGGAATCCGATAATCTTTTGATACTCGGGTATCTTGATCTGAAGATTATCAGGGTCCACCCGCTCCAGACGGGCCAACGCTTCGCCGATGATTTCAAATTGTCGCTCAACGGCGAGCTGGAGTAGGCGATCCGCCTGGAAAGTCACCAGATTCTTACCGGCGCAAAATCCTTGGGTCTCCTCACAAGCCAGCGTGAGGTCCAAGAGCAGCTTCCTGACACTATGCGGCATAGATCAGCGATTTTGACCGGTCGATTTCCAGTTGAAAGAGCGGGTTCCGGAATCGCTTTAGCGTCAGCAAGTCAACCCGCCGGCCATAAAGGGACTCCAGCTTGTCCTTGAACCCCATGAATTGGTCGAATGCCCCGTCGGAACCCGTGCGCTCAAATTGAACCAGAAAGTCCAGATCACTTGCCTCAGTTAATCCACCGGACACAACAGAGCCAAAGGCATACAGTTCCTTGACCTTGTATGCCTTGCACGCATTGCGCAGCTCTTCGGACTGGAGATCGCTCACGGTCATGAATGGAGTAGTATTTGTCCAGCGTCCTGCTGCAAGGCTGAAGCTATCATAACTGCCAGACGGCCGAGGCGGAGCCCACCTGCCCTCTGGCCAGAAACCCTTTCACATCAATGACCACCAGCGGACGCGATCCGCTGAGTGACTTGAGTTTCTCCCAGGGGTAAGCGGCCAACAGGGCTCGGTGCTTCACCGCGAGTATAACTGCGTCGAACGGAGTAGTTGAAGGGATCATGCTGGGCTTCACCCGATTCCTCGAGTAGTTGAAGGGGTCATGCTTTACCTTTTACCTTGGGCTCCCCGGCCCCGGATTTTCCGCTTCTTCCGGCCGACCCTGGTTGCGCGCCGCTGGGCACCCGGGCCTCCTCTGTTCCCCCCACCCGCTCCGGCCGTCGGCAATCCGTCCTCTCTCCGTGAGGCTTTGTCCATTGGGCTCAATCAAACAGCGCAGCCAAGGCCGTCAGGTGTGCATCGTCGTGCTCCATCTCCACGTTGTGCTCCCAGGCGCAGGCGGCGATGAGCAGATCCGCCCCAGGCACGTTCAGCCCGCCCGCTCGGGCCCGGCGGGCCAGCTCCCGCGCCTTACTCCAGACGACATCGGTCGTCGGCAGCAGCGTGATGTCGGCCTCCAGTGCCTCCATCTGCTTGCGCTCCGCCGCGCCCCGCAGCCCGTTCCACAGTTCCAGCCGGACGAAGTCGCACCAGGCGGCATCACCGCTCTGCATCAGGGCCAGGACGCGGGCCCGCACGGCGGGATCCCCGTCGCGCCGCATCGCATCGATCCAGCTGGAGGTGTCGATTAGCTTCATGTCAGTCAGTTTCCCGCATCCGGCTTAAATCCTTGCGGGTCAGCATGTCCTTGAACGTCCCCATCCGGCTTGCCAGCCGCGCCAGGCGCTGCCGCCGGTTGAAGTCGGCCACCGCCACGCTCACCGCCTCGGTCTTGGTCTTGGCTCCAGTATGACGGATGGCTTCCTCCAACTCATTCTCAGGAATGTCTATTGTAGTTTTCATGCTTCCTAGCTTAGGCAACAAGGATTCTGCAGCAAGCAATATTACCTTCCTCCGCAGGCCGGCGCGGCGCCACCGGCGAGAATATGGCGGGTGATTTCCATGGATGGTTCGTCTGATCGCACAGTATGTCCCGTAGCTTTGCGTGTAACGGAGCTTGTCTGGTTGTCTTAATGCGAGAGCCGCCGCCAACTTTTGTCTGAATGCTGGAAACGAAATTTACCCGGCGCGTCGCAACATTGCCGCCGGATCGCGCGGATGGCGCCCGCGGTCGGCCACGGTCAGCGCGATCTGTCGGCATCGTCTCACTACGTTTGGCTGCATTCCGTGTCCTTTCTCCCCCGTTTTCCCCCGGCCCCCTCTCCCTCTCCCGGCGGCAGGAGTTCGTGCGTCATTCGGACGCACACGCCCGTCGTCTCTCTTCGTGACGTCATTCATATTTGCCGGGGCTTCGGCCAGTCTCGCTTGAATGCCGGGAATAAAAACTCCTCCGCGCTCCTGAGCATCGCAGCCGGCTCGCGCGGATGCCGCACGAGGTCGGCCAAGGCCACCGCCGCCTGCCCTGCCAGTCGCTCTTCCCTTGCAGTCTTCGCTTCCCTCCCGGTGCGATGAGTCCGCGCGCCCACCTCCCTCCCGTCCCCCTGAGCCCGTGCGTCATTGAACGCCTCGCGGCGTCCTGATTTCGCGGGAAGAATCCTCCGCAAGCTATCGGAAAATGTAATTGTATTCGGACGCACGGGTCGGGATCTAGTTTCCTTCCGCTGTGCCGGATCATGATCCTCGCTTTTTGCCGACTTGATCGGTCCCGGTCAGGGCCGCGACATCAGCCAAATCCTTCGGCCGGCCGGCGGCCCGCTTATTGGCCAGCAACTTGTCCCGGTCGATAAAACAGATGCGGACACCATCGATGGTCTCCTCAATCCGCCGGGCATGGCACTCGGCAAAGGCAACCCCGGAGATCTCGGTCATCACTTCGAGGCGAAGCGGAGGAACACCAATCCGCACAATCCGGCCCGGCTCCAGAAAGATCGCCTCGGTCAGCTCGGGCGTGGTGAAGCCGAAATCCTTGAACGCCTCCAGCAGTTTGCCTGCATTGGCTGGCGAAATCCCCACAAACACATCCAGATCACCGGTCGCCCGGACAAATCCATGGTAACCGACGGCATAGCCGCCCACGACCAGATACTCAACTCCGTGGCGGTTGAGCGATCTCAAGAAATCTGCGAAATTCCGGTCGAGATTCTCCATAGGTGTAAAACTGGTGGCGCAGAAATTCGATGCCCGCGAGTCGGGTGCCCGCCGGCTGCTCCAACCAGAATGCCAGATCGTCCGGCTCCTCGCCGACCGAGCCGATGACGATGCGCGAACGATCCAGTTGGAAATTCGGCTTCGGCGGCACCGGCACCTTGGGCTTCAATGTCATGATTGAATACTATCCGTGGCTGCCGACTTGTCGAGCACCTGAATGCTCCTGGCCGCCGCATGGACTGCGGTGTCAGCCGGCAGAGCCGACGCTCATCCCGGCCTGTGCCGAGAGCAGTTTCTTTCATGACGGGTGGATGCGGGAACAGCACGGGGATTTCAAAAGGGTCTAGGCTTTACCGCTTACCTTTCTGGCGTTGGGGCACTGGGAATGGAACTGAGATAGGTATGGCATTTGCTCAGCCTTTCAAGGCGACCGACAGGTTTTGTTTGAACATGGGGAAGGCAAACTCGCCCGCGCGCTTGAGCATCGCAGCCGGATCGCGGGGATGGCGCACGAGGTCGGCCCCGGTGACCGCGATCTGGCGGCATCGTGTCACTATGCTTGGCTTCATTCCGTGTCCTCTCTCCCCCGTTTTCCCTCGGCCCCCTCTCCCTCCCCCGGCGGCAGGAGCTTGTGCGTCATTAGGACGCACGGGGCAATCGGACGGGGTCCGGCTTGGTCGTTTGGGGTTGGCCATGGAGGAATGAAACCGGCAACGCCAGTTGCGAGACATGTCGCCATAGATTACTCAAGCTTCGACGCTCAGTCCGGACGGAGTATTTCCAGACGCAGGCCCGCCGGGACAAAGTCATGATAATCCGCATCCCGTGTCACCCAAGTGCAGCCGTGTTCCACGGCAAGGGCCGCATGCCGCGCATCCCCCACCCGCTTGCCCGTCGCCCGCGCGGCTTCACACATCCGGCGGAAAAGATCCCAGTGCCGGTCCCCCGGGGCCAGCAGCCGACATCCCGGCGTTTGCCGCAGGGCGTCAATCACCGTCAGGGCCTGGGGCAAGGGCGTGGGTCCGCCGGGATAGCGGGTATGAGTGACGATCCGCACAAAAGCCGCGGCGACTTCGAGCGACAGCGCAAAGGGTTCGGGACCAGCGGCCAGTTGCTCCAGCCAAGGACGGTAGAAATCATGGGCGGGATCGTCCGCCCGGTGGGCGTAGATCAGCACATTGACATCAGGCATGCGCATGGGGATCAGCGGGGATTATTAAACCGGAACTGACTGTGCCTGGAATCCGTCATCATCGAAATCATACCCGGACAGGTCTTACAGGAGATAACCGGGTTGAGACAGGAGTTGGGCCGGTTCGATTCTCTGCTCTCTCCGTTTGCTCCTGTTAAATCATCATCCGGGATCATCTTGCTTGAAATGCCTTGGCCCAGCTTCGCGTCCCTTCGTGTCCTTCGTGGTTAAGAACAGTCTTTCGGCTCAGCGGCCGTCGTCTCGTAATTCAGCCATCTGAGCCGGGCTGACCCCGGTCGTGACGCGTGCGGCTTCTCCAAACACTGGCATCGAAAAGGCCCGAACTTCACTGGCGTTGGCTGGGCTGGCATGGAGGTAAGAACGAAGTGATTGGTTGACCAGTTCGCTAACCGTAGTGTCGCGCGCCGCCGCCTGCTCTTTGGCTTTCTTAAGTATCGTGTCTTCTATCATTAAGGTCGTCTTCATGGTTAATGCCATACTTATGGCCTTAAAGAAGTCAAGCCGCAGCAGATTATGCATCAAGCTTCTGATAACGGGTCATGCTTTACCTTTAACCTTGTCCGAGGCCGTCGGTTATTAAATCCCGCCAACCCCTGCTCGGCTGCTTGCGCAGATCCGGTCGCTTACAGTTTCCAGTGTTTGCCGCCTTCGATCAACCCGGCCTTGCCGGCCGTCTGCAGGCGAGAGGCAAAGGTGGCAAAGGCCACATACTCCTTCACCGGCCGCAACTCCCAGCGCGGCGGCGGCAACGCCGGTGATTTCCGCCGGAGTTGCCGGCGTTCAGTTTTGGTCAGCGTGGCCATGCCATCCCTTTAACTCGGCCAACCGGGTTTCCAAGTGAAATAACCGCAGGTAGTCCGCAATCAGCGCCCAATCAACCGCCTGCCCCTGTTCACGGCTCGCTTCCAGAATCATGCGGATATCCGCCCAGTCCCGCGTCTCCCTTGCGGGATTGTTCACCGACGCCTGCACCTTCAGGCCGATGATGTCCTCCCGTTGCACCACCCGGATCTTGAGTCCGGGCAGGACCGGCAGCAGCTCGGCCCGCTTCAGCATCCCCAGGGTCGGCCCCCGGAAGGCGTGCAGGATATCAATCCGCCCCCACTCGCCGTCCGTCGCCCGATACTGCGACACATTCGGCGATTGATGGACGCACTCATAGCCCAAGCCGCGCAAAATCTCATCCGCCCGACGCATGTCCTCCAACATCAGAATGAAATCGAGATCCATGGTGGCGCGCTGCACCCCGCGCAACGCCATGGCAAAACCACCGATCAAGGCATACCGGATTCTCTCCGCCTCCATGGCGTCCACCACACGCCGGATCACGAGTTCAAAGTTCATGGATTCACTTGGTTCGTTCAGTGCCTCTCCCCAACCACCTTGAACTTTCGGGCCAATACCGCTGCCAGGGGCAGACCGACGTAGCCCAAACCGAGCACGCAGATCGTCTCTTTTTTGTCGGCGAAATCAGCGAAAGTAGGACGAGTCATAGGAATAAAGGCTGTTCACCGGGCCGGGATTGCTGGCTGCATACTACCCGTCGCGGGGTGCTCGGGTTAAAGCTTCCCCTGCGCGCCGCAGGTTCAACCGGCCGTCGTCGCTTTGAGTCCCAGCGCCGGGGCGGCGCGAGTCTGGTGCAGGTCATAAGTGTGGATTTGCGCGAAATTGTGATGCAGGGCCGTAACGAGGTGCAGGCAGTCGGTGGAGCGGAGAAATACCTTCTCGGGCAGCGTGGTGTAGGTATTGGCCGCCGCTTCCAGAATCGGCCCAGTCAGCGGCAACCAGGTCCAGAAACCAACTATGTCGTCCTGCGAGAACTGGCGAACCACGGCGAGGAAATCGGCGCGGGACCATTTTCCCTCCCGCAACCGGCGATGGAAGACGCCCATCAACTCGGTGCGCGCAAGGGCGGACATGCACACGTCATCCTCTGTTTCGAGCAGCGTGCGCACGGCGCCCGACTCCTGCTCGGGCACGTAAAGCTTTGCCGCGAAAGAAGTATCGCAGATGATCATCGGTCACCCCGAATCGCACTCAGATCATCCAGCACGTCGTCGCCGGGGGCCCGCGCCATCAGGGCTTTGAATTCGGGGAGCAGCTTGCGCTTGCGCCGCTTGGCCTTGAGCAGCGAGGGGCTGGCCAGGACGGCGACCGGCTGACCGCGATCCGTCACCCAGACGGGCGAACGGGAGGCTCCGATCCGCCGGACGTGTTCGCCGGTGGTCGCGTGGAGTTCCTTTATGGTGATACTGGAGGGCATAGTGTGACGGTGTAACTTACTCGCCGGCTGTCAAGTGTAACGGTGTAACAAGATATTCAGGCGCGTGTCGTGACCCCAAAACGGTTGCGCGAACTGCCTTCGACAAGACGGAAGCCGTCCCATCTGTAATTGCTGTTCTCCTCATTGCTGATTCAACCTCCGGCGCTGTGAGCCCGTGCGTCATTTGGACGCACTAGCCCAGTAGGCTGGCCGGGCGCCGATTCCCGACTCCCTCCTTGACCCCAGACGGGTTTGTGCGTCGTTTGGTTGCACATGAAATCGGTCTCCCTCCGCCACATGCAGCACCACCTGAGCGACGTGATGCGCCACGTGGACCAGGGACAGGAAGTCCTCGTCACCCGCCGCCGCCGCACCATCGCCCGCCTCGTGCCGGCCTCCCCCGCCACCGCCCGCATCAAATGGCCCGACTTTGCCGCCCGCACCGCCAAGGCGCACGCACTTGTCGCCGCCCGCATTAAGGGCGCGCCACTCAGCGCCACCATCCTCGCGGAGCGCGATTGAGCATGGCCTACGACCTCTATCTGGACTCCTCCGCCTTGGTGAAGCTCTACGTGCGTGAGCCGGAGACTGCCGAACTCTCCGCCTTTGTCCGCAAGTCGGCACCGCCCCTGCCCTTCTCCTCGTTGCACGAACTGGAGCTGACCCACGCCCTTGAACGCCGGCGCGAGGAGGGCGATCTCTCCACCATCGCCGTCAACCAGATCACCGGCGCCATCGACAAGGACCTGACCGCCGGCGTCCTCACCCGCCCCGCCACCGAATGGCCGGGCACTTTTGCCCGGGCGATCCATTTGCTGCGCCAGCACAGGGGGTTGCGCTCGCTCGATGCCTTGCACATCGGCCATGCCCTTGAATCCGGCGCCGTGTGGTTCGTCACCTCTGACAAGCGTCAAGGGAAGGCAGCCAGCGCCGAGGGCCTGAAACTCTGGCCAAAGCTGTAGGGGAACGCTCAAAGTTTGATTCCTGCCAGCCACTCGCGATTGGCGACGTGCCAGTCCACTGTCCGCTGGAAACCTACCTCCGGCGTGACCCGGGGGGACCAGCCGAGCAGGCGCTCGGCTTTGGTGATATCAGCCCAGGTCTCCTTGATGTCGGCGATGTGGAAGGGCTGGCCGGAGATGACGGCCTTCTTGCCGAGGGCTTTTTCGATAAAAGCGATGACGGTCTGGAGGGTGATCGGATTCCGCCCCCCGCCGAGATTGATGATCTCGTAACCGGGAGCAGAAGACTGACGGCTGACATCTGACGGCTGACGTCCGACATCTGGCATCTGTCCTCCGACGAGCCTCCCGGCGAGGATCGTGCCGCGCGCGATGTCGTCGATGTAGGTGAAGTCGCGCGACTGCGTGCCGTCACCGAACAGTTCCAGCGGTTTCCTTTCATCAATCCATTTTATGAAACGGAAAATGCTCATATCTGGCCGGCCGGCGGGACCGAAGACCGTGAAGTAGCGCACGACCGTGGTATCGAGTCCGTAAAGTTTGTGGTAGCTGTAAGCCATCAGCTCCGCGGCCTTCTTGGTCGCGGCGTAGGGCGAGAGCGGGGTGTTGACCGGCAGGTCCTCCGTGAACGGCATCGGGCACCCGGCATAGAGCGACGAGGTGGAGGCCAGAACCTGCTTCTTCACCCCATGCTTACGTTGGCACTCGAGGAGGTTGAGCGTGCCGAGCGTGTTCGTGCTCAGGTAGACATGGGGATTTTCCATGCTGTAGCGCACCCCGGCCCGGGCCGCTAGATTGAAGACGGCGTCGAACTTGTGCGCGGCAAAGAGAGCGTCCAGCGCGGCAAAGTTCTCGATGTCGAGGTGCCGAAAGGTAAACTTTCCGGAGTTATTAGTCAGGGGTTGCTGGTTATTGCTGAAGATCGATTTCTTCGGATCCGATCCACTTACAGAATAACTCTTATCCAATAACGTTGAAAGACGGTAGTCTTTCAAACGCACATCATAATAGTTGTTCAGGTTGTCCACGCCCACGACGGTGTGGCGTTCCGCCAGGAGCATTTCCGCCACCTTGGAGGCGATGAAGCCGGCGGCGCCGGTGACTAGATACGTGGACATGCTATCGGGGAAAACCGGGCGACGAGAATTTTTCAATTTTCATCGTTCAATTTCCATTGGCTATTTCGGAACACCCCAATCCCGGATCGAACCTCTCTGTCAGGGATTTCATCAAATGAAAAATGAACAGTGAGCAATGGACGACGAGCAATAGCGCGGCGCTCACTGCCGTGCTTCGCCGCTGAGCGCGGCGAAATCCGCCCGCGCCATCAGGCGCGCGACGGCCGTGCCCGTCACCTTCGGCGTCCAGCCGAGGGCCTTTTTGGCGAGGGCGGCATGGCCGACGAGGTGGCTCGGGTCCGTGGCCCGGTAGAAGCGAGGATCAATCCGGATGACGACCGCGCCGGTGTCGGTGCGGCGCCCGATCTCCGCCGTCCCCCGACCGCTGAATTTCACCTTGAGGCCGAGCTCGGCAAAAGCCGCCTTGGCGAAATCGCGCACCGAGCAGGTCTTGCCGGTGGCGAGCACGTAGTCGGCGGGAGTCTTGGCCTGCAGCATCCGCCACATGGCGATCACGTATTCCGGGGCGTAACCCCAGTCGCGCCGGGCGTCGAGGTTGCCCAGGGTCAGGACCGATTGCTTCCCAGCCGCGATACGGGCCGCCCCGAGCGTGATCTTGCGGGTCACAAAGTTTTCGCCCCGGCGCGGCGACTCGTGGTTGTAGGCGATGCCGCTGCAGGCGAAGAGCCCGTAGGCGCCCCGGTAGACGCGGCAGAGCTGCGTGGCAAAGGCCTTGGCACAGCCGTAGGGATTCACCGGATTGAACGGGGTCTGCTCCGTCTGCGGGCCCGACCGGGGCGAACCGAACATCTCCGAGCTCGCGGCGTGATAAAAGCGCACCGGGTAGTCGAGGTCGCGCAGGGCCTCGAGCAGGCCGAGCGTGGCCATGCCGTTTTCCTGACAGGTGACCTCGGGAATCTCGAAGCTCAGGCCGACATGGCTCTGGCCGGCCAGATGATAGACCTCGCGGGGCGAGATTTTCCGTAGCAACCGGCGCACGGAGGTCAGATCGGCCAGGTCGCCGTAATGCAGGATAAGCTTGGCGCTCCCGGCTCCCCGCGGTCTCAAGTGGTCGATGCGCGAGCGGTTGAACATGCTCGCCCGGCGCACGAGGCCGTGGACCGTGTAGCCCTTGGCCAGCAGGTGCTCGGCGAGATACGAGCCGTCTTGTCCGGTGATGCCGGTGATCAGGGCGGATTTCATAAAGGTCAGTTACACTGATGGCTTCGCCCCATCACTTCCATCTGAAAGCAACCGGCGGTGGGGAAAGATGTGGTAAGCCGCATAGGATGCGGGAATCGGCCCAGGCGGCCGCGGCGCTCACCCGGGGGCGAGTTTCAGGAAAGTTTTCGCTAACGGGAGAAGCTTTCTGGCTTTTGAATGCCAGTCTTGAAGCGATTTCAGCCGGCGCCGCAGTTCCGCCGCGTCACCATTCTGGCCCGGGACTGCTTTAAGGAGCGAATCCAGCCTGCTGCTGCCTGCCACGAGCTGCTTTTGCAGCCGGTTTTCCAGAAAGCGCTGGATGAGCTTGCGCATCTCCAGATCAGGCGTGAATAGCTCGGCGCGATCATCATCCTTCGACACTTCCTTTAGGGCCCCTACCTCGCGCAGGACCCGCAATCCCTGACTCACGGAGCCTTTGCTAATGTCCAGCCGCGCTTCAATCTCCGCAAAGCTCAATGGCCCCGGGGAGGCGAAAACGATCCCATATATTGCGGCAACGGATTTTGGCACTCCAAGCAAATCAGCTGCCGAAGCAAAAAAATCGACCATCGCCGCCTCAAAAGCCACTTGAGATGGAGCGCGGTTGCCGGGCAGCACCAGTCTGCTCACGGAATCGGGTTTCGCGGATTGTGTGGCTTTGTTCGCCATTCGGCCGAAGCGGAACAGGTTTGGGCCCACAATTCAATTCAATATGAACTGAACATAAAATTAGCCCCCCCTTGGGGCAGCCGTATGATCGCCCCAGATCCCTCCTCTGAATCACTGAAAACCTGGTAACTGCGTGAGGCTGGCGTCTGCGAGTCCGGGCTTACACCCGGGTGGGCTTAAGGCTGAAATACCGCTGCGCATCCTCTTTTGAGGCCTTGCGATAATATTCGGAGCGCAGAAACCGCTCGGTGATACCGGCCTCGTCGGAAATGTGAGCGTAGCTGGCGCCGGTCAGCGCAAGACGATAGGAAATATAGGATCGGCGCGCCAGGGCATAGACCTTCTTTCCTTCAACGATCAGCCCGAGGGATAGCGGCTCGCCATGACCGTGGCCCGCGTGACGCGGAATTTCTGCCCGTGGTTGAGTGGATGGAATGGAACGCCGCGAGCTTTCATCCAGCGAAGCCAGGTCAGGGTGACAGGCAGGAGCTTGATGATCCGGCGATTGGAAGCATAGGCAATAGGCGCTCGGGATAGATCGATTTGGCCGCGCCGGAAATCAACGACCCGCCAGGGATCGGGCTGTCGCTGCAGCCGCTGGAGTTCGCAGTCACGGACTCCGGCAAACAGAGAGACCGCCCAAAATCCCGCTTCGTCAGTAGATTCGGTCAACCGGAGGATATGGGCCGCCTCCTCGGGGGTGGCCACCACCGTGCGCAGCTAATCTTCGACCAGCGGCAGCGCCCGGATCACCGCCCTGCGCAGGTCGGCGGTGTGCATGCTCTTTTTTAGAAAATACTCCTTGCGCGTGACCGGCGAAGTTGCTGATTTCCGCACCCACCACACACCACTCGTGCCGACCTTTTTCAAATTGCAGTATCGCCCCAGCTCGTTGATCCGGGCCATGGAGGCATTGCTCAGGGAAAACAGGACTTTCTGGTTCACTTTTTTGCAACGGCATGGGCCGATTATGGGCAGATTTACAGCTCAAATAATGGCCAATAACGGCCAAAACCGACGTTGATGTCTTGCCCATAGTTTCCCCCAATCCATTGTCAGTCGTTGGTTTTCAACATTTTATTGCCCGGTAGCTCAGTGGTAGAGCAGGTGACTGTTAATCACTTGGTCGCTGGTTCGATCCCAGCCCGGGCAGCCATTTCCTTCAAGGAGATGCGCATTTTTGCGTATTCCCCATAAAATCCACTGTCCGGTTACTGTCCGGTTTTGCGACTCCATGGTGGGGCCTGATGTTGCCATTGACCCATTAGCTTCACCCATTGACCCGGTGGTATCGTAAGCCTATCACGTCTTTAAGACAGTGATCTTCCCAACGCAACTTACCCCATAGGAGGCACCTTTGAGCACCACCAAACCCGATGACCTGGAAGCAGTGCGCACGATTGCGGCGACGCTTGAGCCGTTTGATGAGCTTGTCCGCGAACGTATTCTCAAGTGGGCGAGAGAGAAAATAGGTCTGCCCACCGGGGAAGCACCATTGCCCCCATCTGTTTTGGCAGCGCCCAGTCCGCCGTCAGCGGCGGGCTCCGCAATCCAGGCAGCGGGGACCGCGGGAAGCAAGAGTCTGAAGAGTATTAAGGATTTCGTGACCGAGAAGAACCCCAGCAGCAACAATGAGTTCGCGGCGACCGTCGCCTATTATCATCGTTTTGAAGCGCCCACGCAGACACAGAAACCTGCGATCAACGCTAACGATCTACAGGAGGCCTGCCGTCTTTCTGGAAGACCCCGGCTTCCGACCCCGGGACAAACCCTAATCAATGCCCACTCCGTTGGCCTCCTCGACAAGAGCGAACGTGGCTTTTACAGCATTAGCACGGTGGGTGAAAACTTGGTTGCGATGACTCTGCCGACCAGTGCGGGGAACGGCGTGCGCGCGACGAAGCGTAAGAAGTCTACTCCGAAAAAATCGAAAAAGCGGCTGCAAGCCTGAGCGACATCGCTCACCATGTCCGCGGCCCACAGCGCAGTCGATGCCACGATCACGACGGTTGATCGGCTGCGCGATTTCTTGAAGAAAAAGCGGTCTGTGCAGGTGACCGCCTCGGAAGAACGTGCGATCATTAAGGCGACCAGCCTGGCTTGGTTTAACAATAGCCGCGTTCAAGTCGTCGCTGTGATAGACGAGCCAAAATTATCGGCTGCGGACACCTTGTTTCACAGTCTGCTGTCGGCTACCGACCGCGCAACCTCACGTTCTCACTACCAGTCTTGGCTCAAAAGCCTACGGCTTGAATTGTCCAAAATCCGAGGACTAACGCTTATCGCAAGCCCATCGGCAGCGAAACCAACAACCGACACGCCTCCTTCGTTCGCTGCGCTGGTTCCTGACCCTGCGATGCAAAATATTCTCGCGCGCCGATGGAACGAATGCGCTACCTGCGTCAAAAGTGGCGCGCCGCTGGCCGCGACCGTGATGATGGGCGGTCTCTTGGAATCGCTGCTCTTGGCGCGAGTTCACAAAGACCCGAACAAACAACAGGTATTTTCAGCCAATTCAGCGCCCAAAGACCCAAAAACGACTAAGACGCTCGCCCTGCAGGAATGGACGCTCCGGCACTATATCGACGTAGCGCATGAGCTAAAGTGGATTTCAAAATCCGCCAAAGATGTCGGCGAAGTATTGCGCGATTACCGAAATTATATTCACCCCCATAAGGAGCTATCGCACGGCATCACGCTCGTTGATGGAGACGCGATGATGTTTTGGGAAATCTCTAAGGCCATCTCCCGACAATTACTCTAATTGCCTTTCCCGGTAGCGTCTTTTGGGCCACCGACCCGGGCCGAGACAACAAATTCTGTAAGCTCGTCGTCGCTGAATAACACGACGCGAGCATTGATTTTGTGCCGGGTGATCTTGCCGGCATCGGCCCAACGGAAAATTGTTCGCGGACAGATGCCCAGGCGCTCGGCGATGGAACGGGCCTTGCTGAATTTGCGCGCCGCGAGGTCCGAAGTCCCGGCGCGCGACGGAATTGATTTTGTGTTCGTGAGCATGGTTCCAGCGTTGCGTTGCTTGCGCCGCGGCACCACCGCGCACCCCCTCCTAGTTTGCGGTAGGTGCGCTCCCGCAAAAAGGGTAGCTCGTGGCGCGCTCCCTTCGTGGTTCGGACATCCTCAGCTGCGATCAGTCGGCAAGGTTTTCGGATGACTTGCGCACTTGGGTGGCATGAAGACGCAATACCCTAACGAGTTCGTTGGGCTGTAAGTCACTGAGGCGCGAACTGAAAAATCCGGTTGCTTGCAACTCCCCGAACTCGTTAGGGCCTTGCGTCTCGGTAAGAACAAAGCGCCTAAGTCGTGCGAAAACCAACCCAGCTTGTCGTATCCAAGGAGGCCCGGAGAATGCCAGCGCCATGATTGCCGGGCCGTCATTGCCCGAACGCTCAGAATCGGGTCATCTCGATAGGCCGGCGGGGCGGAAAATTCAGCTGGCCAGCGTCCAAGCCGGTAATGCGGTTGCAAAACGCGCGTGACGGGTGCTGAAAAGATTCGTCCGCTAACCGCTAACGGCAATCTATTCACAGCCTACCCCCTATCACCCAGCCTGTCTGATGAGTTTTCTTAAAAAACTTTTCGGCGCAAAGTCCACCGTCGTAGACCCGGTTCCGACATCTGCACCGATTAAGGGTGCACCCTCCGATCCGGCGAAAGACCCGAATATGATTCGGGTGCATGACGCTTACGGCCGTGAACTGTTCATCACCAAGCAGGCTTGGCGCGACTCCGTCCTGCTCGGTCACATCAAGAAGGTTTGGGATGATCCAGAGGCGCTGTATTCGACCATTGTCCAATCCCTGCGGGACGGTTTCGGGGCTGACATGGTGAAGCCGGCTGAGCACCTCGCCGAGATCGACCGCGATGCAGAACGGGGCACGGTGGTTCTTGCCATAGTCTATCGGGAGCAGAAGCGACTCAACGATTCGGAAAAGGTGCTGCGCCGGCACATTGAGCGCCATGGCGAGTCCGGAGTTGTCCTCACTAATCTTGCCAAGGTCTATGCCGACCGGGGAGAACAGCCGCAAGTGCTCGACACTCTGTGGCGCGGCCTGCAACTCGACCCCAATCAGGAAAACGGCCTCGGGTGGTATGAAGTTATCCACCGCGATAAAGACGGCCCGGCCGCTGGACTTGAAATCCTGCGTCGGGTCGCCGCCTTACCCGGCGCATGGCGAGCCCGTCTCTGGTTGGCCCGCGATGCACTGGTCCGGCGCGACCTGCCTGCCGCTATCGCTTTTTATGAAGAGGCTCTGGCCTTGGCGCCGCGCCCATTGCCCACGGACCTGCTCCAGCAGGTTAGCGGCGACCTTGGTAATCACGCCCACTTGCCGGAAATCCTTTCATTGGTTGAGCCTCATTTCGATGCCGTCGCTCACGGCCTCGCCGTCGGGAACAATCTCATCAAGGCCCATCTGGATCTTGGCCAGCTAGAAGCTGCCCGTGCCTTAGTCGATCATCTCTACTCTCTCAAGCGACCCGACTGGCAAGAGCATCTCGCGTTCTGGGACACCGAAATAGCCAAAGCCCGCACGGCGGTAGTAGGGACAGGAATGCCAGCCGTGCCCAAAACCACCACCATTGTCATCGACGGTCCGCTCTGGCTTCGCGCATCTTCGGCTTCCGCTTTAGTTTTTTCTCAAAAGACCCCTGATGCGGTCATCGTCGCCTGCCTCGGTAGCAGCTTTGCCCGGCCTGATACCTCCACTGGCGGAATGCGGATGCAAATGAGCGATATCCCGGGCCGGGTGAGTCGTGCCCTTCCCCTCTATCTCGCTGAGCAACTCCACCTGCAAACTGATGCCATTGGCCGCGTGCTTCAACCCTGGGTGCAGGAGGGGCAAGGCGGATTTGTTCTCTGTGGTGTGGCTTGGAGTGACGAACAGGCCGCAGCCCAGGCTCGTGGCGGCAGCGAGCCCGCTGACTACGTCGCCGTGCTCCATCTTGACGGAAACTCGACCCCGTGGAGTGCCACACTCCGCCTTGTGCGCACCATCGACGGCTTTCTGCTGGGCACCGCTACCGCTACGCTCACTCCCGAGAATTCACAGCCGGGCTTCGATGCTCTCGCCGTCGACCTCCTCCGACTCGTCACCACGCACGCGCAGGTTCATCCCTCAGCGACTCCAGATTTCTATCAAGTTCCAGCAGGAGTCGATTTTGCCGCTTATCAGCTCCGCCTCGAACAAGCGCTTGCGGTTTCTTTTGCAGCTACCGATGGCATCACCTCCGGTTTCCTCAATGGGGAACGGGAGATCGTGACCGGCAACATTCAGCTTTGTCTGAACCACCCTCGTAGCCCCACGCCGCGCCTTTTGCTCGCGCAAACCCTGGCCCATCTCAATAAAGTCCGGCCCGACATCGTCCTCGAATATAGGGACAAGATGGCCTTGTTGCAGAAAGAAAAACCCTTGTCTGAGCCTGCGCAGGGAGTAGTTCAAAAAATCCTCAACGATGTGTTCGCCGGATAAGGGCCGGCTAAGTTATGGCCTTTTGATGGAAAGGCATCTCAAGCTAGAGACTTGAGTTGCCCGGCAGGCTCCATCGAGAGATTAACTTCCACTCGTTTTTTCTTGTCCACATAGTGGGATGAAGTGGTGCGAATATCCCGGTGGCCGAGGTGCTGGCGGGCGGCCTCGATGCCATGCGACGAGGCGATGAGGGAGCCGCTTTCCTTGCGCAGCGCGTGAATCGCTTTCTGCTGGCGCACCCCTTTGCCGCGCAGCCACGCGTTGAGGTCGCGCCAAAGGCAATCGCAGCGGTAGTAATCGTAAGTAGCCGCGGGATTGGGTTGCGCACCCTCCAGGACAAACTCCGACGTGCTGCCTTTCTTGAACGGGCGCAGCACGTCGAGGGCTTCCGGGGCCAGGTCGATCTCGCGCTGACTCTCCTCCGTCTTGGGCTCAAAGTGAGCCGTGCGGCGGATATGAATCTGACCTTGTTTGAAGTTGATTTGCTCCCACGTCAGCAGATCCGCCTCCTTGCGGCGTAGGCCCGCCCACAGGCAGAGGAACAGGGCGAGGTATTGCTGGGGCTCCTTCTGCCGCAGCTCGCGGCCGGCACAGGCCAGCAACCACTCCGGATTGATTTCCGAGTGGTAACGCTGAGGACCGGGGTCTTTCAGCTTCACGCCCGCGAACGGATTGGCGGGCAATTTCACATGAAGCACGGCCGTCACGTCTGGCGTAAAAAGCGAGCGAGCGCAGCGCAGATAGGACGCCGCCGAGCGTTCCGCCGACTTGCGCGCCACGGGGTCGGTCCCGGCCTTGGCGACGTAGAGGTTGCGCCATGCGTTCACCGTATCGAACGTGAGCAGGTCGAGGGGCTGGCCATCCACCTTGGCGAGCCAGGCATTGCGCCCGCCGTTCATGTAATCGTATTTCGCCCGCTTGGCCCGGCCCTTCGCCCCTACATCCACCTTGGCGAGGTCAGCGATGATCTTCCGCAGCTTTACGGCATACCGGCGCACGGTCATGGGCTTCAGGTGGCTGCGTGCCCCCACGTCGGCCAGAAACGCCCCTACGGTGCAGATGTCAGCCTTGGCCATGGTGCTGGGCTTGTATTTCGCCAAAGTCACATCCCAGCCCGCCGAAACGAGCGAAAGATAAATGCCACGGGCCTTGACCGCGGCGGTGGCCTGGTTGGCCGTGTCGAGGTTGAACCACGCTTCCCGCCCCAAGTGAAACATGCGCACGGAGTATTCCGGGGGCGTGACCAGCACTCCCCGGCCGTCCCGGAAGGACCGCTGTTTTATGCGCGGTTTCCAGTAGTCCTGATGCGTCTTGGCGGCACGCGGGAC
>JANNDM010000130.1:0-28578 GCA_031387725.1 Verrucomicrobiota bacterium
CAAGGGCCACTTCCAGCCGTTGGTCTCGCGCTTCACGACGGCGACGGTGCTCATGCATTGCATGGCGAAAACATAGAACACCATGAGCGTTAAGCAAACGAGCGGGGTGAACAGCGGTGCGCCGGTCGGCCAATGGGCCGCCCGCAGGGCGTCGCGCAGCGGGGTGGTGTCATCGTCCGCCCCTTCGACGCCGAAGATGACCCCCATCGAGCTGACAAAGACTTCGCGGGCGGCGAAAGAGGTGATGAGCCCGATGCCGATGCGCCAGTCGAAACCGAGCGGCTTGATGATGGGCTCGATGACGTGGCCGGCCCGGCCGGCGAAGCTCTGCGCGATCTGCGCCGTGGCGGTGGCATCGGGATTCGGGTGCTTGGGGTAGGTGGTGAGAAACCAGAGCACGATCGAGATGCCGAGGATGATGGTGCCGGCATTTTTCAGGAACAGCCAGCCGCGCTCGACCATGTGGCGGAGGATTTCCTTGAAGCGCGGCGGCTGGTAGGGCGGCAGCTCCATGATCATGTGCTGCGGGGCGCTTTTGAAGAGGGTGCGCTTGAACAGCCAGGCGAAGAAGAAGACGCCGCCGGTGCCGAGGGCATACATGAACAGCATGAGGCCGGCCTTGGTCGTTGCCGGGATGGTGTCGCCGGGTAACAACGTGGCAATCATCAGCAGATAGACGGGCAGACGCGCCGAGCAGCTCATGAGCGGGGCGACGAGGATCGTGACGAGGCGGTCGCGGGCGTTCTCAATGGTGCGGGTGGCCATGATCCCGGGGATGGCGCACGCATAGGAGCCGAGCAGCGGAATGAACGAGCGGCCGTTGAGCCCGACCTTGCTCATCGGCCGGTCCATGAGGAAGGCGGCACGGGCCATGTAGCCGGTGCTCTCCAACAGGCCGACGAAGAAGAACAGAATGAGGATCTGCGGAAGGAAGATGACGATGCCGCCCACTCCCCCGATGACACCGTCGGTCAGCAAATCGCGCAGGTCGCCGGGCGCCAGGACGCCCTGCACCCAGCCGCCGAAGGCTGCGACCTGGTTGTCGATGAAGTTCATCGGGGCCTCAGCGAGGGAAAAGATGGAATAGAACAGCGCGACCATGATCACGCCGAAGACGGCCCAGCCCCACACGGAGTGGCAAAGCACGGCGTCGATCCGATCGGAGCGCGAGGGGCCGGTGACATGGGGGCGGCGGATGACGTCGCGACAAAGCAGGCCGATGGAGTCGTAGCGGCTGCGGATGAGCGTGGCGGACCAATCGGAGCCTTGGCTGATCCAGCGCTGGCGCCAGACGTCGAGGATCTCGTGCGTGCGCGGGTTGAGCGGTTTGGAGCCCGCCACCCGCACGGTGTCGAAGTCCGTGAGCAACAGTAGAGCCTCTGCGCGCGCAATCAGCGGCGCGCGCCCATCGTGGTCGCGCAACGAGGCCTGCAGCTCGGCGACCGCAGGGGCAATCGGACCGGGCACTTCCCAACGGTGGCGCGCCAGCGGCAGCTCGACACGGCTGAGGGCGAGCTTCAACGCGACGAGGCCCTTGCCGTGGACGGCTTCGCAGGCGATGACCGGCACACCCAATTCGCGCTCAAGGTCGGGGGCGGACACTTTCATCCCGGCGGCGGCGGCCATGTCCATCATGTTGAGCGCAACGATGACCGGTCGGCCCAGGTCGAGGATTTGATGGACGAGGTAGAGGTTGCGTTCGAGGTTCGCGGCATCGACCACACAGATAATGCGGTCGGGTTGAGGTGTGTCCTCGCGGCGGCCCAGGAGCACGTCGCGGAGGATGGCTTCATCCGGTGAACGCGCAGCGAGGGAGTAGGCCCCCGGCAGGTCGATGATTTCGATGGGGCGGCCGTGCTGCGAGTAGGTGACACCGATTTTCTTTTCGACCGTGACGCCCGGATAGTTGCCCACCTTCTGGCGCAGGCCGGTAAGCGCGTTGAAAAGCGTGGTCTTCCCGCAGTTGGGGTTGCCAACCAGCGCATAGACCGGAGGCCGGTCAGGGGCGGGACCGGAGCGCTTGCGTCCGGTCAGGGCAATATGAACCGGTAGTTTCACGGGAAAAACCGAAGAACCGAAAGGCTGGAGAGCTGAACTTGATCAGTCATTCTGAGTGGAGCGAAGAATCCATCGGCACAAACGCGGACGATCAGCATGCTGTGTCCTCCGTTGGACTCAGGATGACAGTAATGGGTGAACCGGTTCAGTTTTTCAGCCATTCAGTCCTTCAGCCGATCGCCCGCTCAGCGGGCTCCAACGGGCAGCGGCTCGACGAGAATGCTCATGGCCGCCAGGTGGTTGAGGGCGATGCGCGTGCCGTTGACGAGACACAAACTGGTGGTTGTGCCTGAAATCTTGGTGACGAGGGCGGCCTCGCCGAAACCCATCTCACGGACGCGCTGACAGAAGCTGTCATCCCCGGTCAGTTCGCAAACGCGCCCCGTGGTGCCGGCGGGGAGCTGACAGAGGGGGGAAAGATTGAGTTTTTGGGGGGACATTACAGATGAGACTGAGTATCAGGAGAGAAGCAGAAAAACGCCCCGGGTCAAACTACTGTCGTAGCGTGCCTGAGGCTAACGGTTTAGCGGTGTCCGCCTGCGCCAAGGCTTCGGCGAGACTGACTGGGCGATTGGTGGGCGCGCTTCACGAAAGGACAATTGGAGGGTTAGCGCCGGCGGCGTTTGACGGCGAGTTGGACACCGGAGTAGCGCACGAGACTCTGGAGGTGCTCGTATTGCTGCGGGTCCATATCCTTAGCGACCTTGAGTTCGTCTTCGGCGCGCTTCATGGCGGCCTCGACGGCGTGCTCGTCGATCTTCTCCTCGGTGATCGCGTGTTCGGCGAGCACGCGGACCCGGTCGCCGTCGATCTGGGCGAAGCCGCCGCCGATCGCCAGCCACAGCGTGGTGGCTCCCTTCGTGACCCGGAGCTCGCCGTCTGCGACTTGGGTAAGCAGCGGAATGTGGCCGGGGAGGACGCCGATCTCACCTTCGACCGTCGGGACGACGACGGAGTCGATGGTGTCGGAATACACCTTCGCCTCGGGCGTGACGATTTCGAGCGTGAGCGGCATGGGAATTATTTCTTGGTCGACGCGGCGATGACCTCGTCGATGCCGCCCTTCATGTAGAAGTCACCCTCGGCGACATGATCGAGCTCGCCGTCGAGGATCATCTTGAAGCCGCGGACGGTTTCCTTGACGGGGACATATTTGCCCGGGGTGCCGGTGAACACCTCGGCGACCGCGAACGGTTGCGAGAGGAGACGCTGGATCTTGCGGGCGCGGTAAACCATGAGCTTGTCCTCAGGGGACAGTTCATCGAGGCCGAGGATCGCAATGATGTCCTGCAGATCCTTGTAGCGCTGGAGGACGCGCTGCACCTCGCGGGCGACCTTGTAGTGCTCTTCGCCGACGATGTCCGGTTGGAGGGCCTTCGAGACGGACGAGAGCGGATCGACGGCGGGATAGATGCCGAGCTCGGCGATGGAGCGCTCGAGCACGATGGTCGAGTCCAAGTGGGCGAAGGTATTGGCCGGAGCCGGGTCCGTCAGATCGTCCGCGGGCACGTAGACGGCCTGCACGGAGGTGATGGAGCCCTTCTTCGTCGAGGTGATGCGCTCCTGGAGGAGGCCCATCTCGTTGGCGAGAGTCGGCTGGTAACCGACGGCCGACGGCGAGCGGCCGAGGAGCGCGGACACCTCGGAACCGGCCTGCGAGAAACGGAAGATGTTGTCGATGAAGAGCAGCACATCCTGGTTTTTCTCGTCGCGGAAATACTCGGTCATGGCGAGGGCCGAGAGGGCCACGCGCATACGGGCTCCCGGGGGCTCGTTCATCTGGCCATACACCAGCGCGACCTTGGACTTGCTGAGGTCCTTCTGGTTGATGACGCCCGCTTCGGACATCTCGTGATAAAGGTCGTTGCCCTCGCGGGAACGCTCGCCGACGCCGGCAAACACGGAGTAACCGCCGTGCCCCTTTGCAATGTTGTTGATGAGCTCGAGGATCACAACGGTTTTGCCGACACCGGCACCGCCGAACGCGCCCGCTTTGCCGCCCTTGATGAAGGGGCAGATCAGATCGATGACTTTGATGCCGGTCTCGAGAATCTCGGACTTGGGGTTCTGGTCGACCAGCAAGGGAGCCGGGCGGTGAATGGGATAACGCTTGGTGTGGGCGACCGGGCCCCTGCCATCCACGGCGTTGCCCGCGACGTCAAAGATGCGGCCCAGCACGCCCTCGCCCACCGGGACGGTGATGGGGCCACCGGTATCGACAACCTCCATGCCGCGCACGAGACCCTCGGAAGAGGACATCGCGATGGCGCGGGCCACGCCGGCGCCGAGATGCTGCTGCACCTCGAGCGTCAGGATCTCTTTCTTGCCGGAGACCGTGAAGCTGATGGTCAGCGCCTGATAGATGGACGGGATGGAATTCTCGGCGAACTGCACGTCGACGACGGCGCCGATGACTTGGACGATTTTACCGGTATTGCTCATGGGGAAAAAGGCTGGAGGGCTGAAGGACTGAAAAGCTGAAACGGACGGGACGGTTATTTGAGAAGGGTGACGAAAATAGCGATGAGCTCGCTGGCTTCCTGCTTGAGCGGGCCAATGAGCGCGGACTTGAAATAGGCCTCAAGTTCCAGGAGCTCCATCCAGAAGAGCGATTCGTCGGCCTCACGAAGACAGTCGCCGAGTTTGGAGCGGTGTTCGGCCCGGGAACGGCCGCGCTGGGCTTCACGATAATTCGCCCCGACTGAACCACCCGCGCGAAGCATTTGTTCACCCCAGACCTGCGCGACACGATCCCGCGCTGGCAGCGTGCGGTAGGCACGGGCGACCCGGCGCGCAAAGTCTTGCGTCCGTTTTCGGAGGTCACCGTGTTCGTGAAACATTTCAGTCCTTCGGTCATTCAGTTTTTCAGCATTTTCGTGGCGAACATCAGTTCGCCGAGAAGGCCGCTGCGGCGATTTCGAGAATTTCCTGGGTGATGCCCGCCTGGCGGGCCTTGTTGTATTCCAGAGTGAGATCGCCGAGCAGCTTGGTCGCGTTGTCCTTGGCGGTCTTCATCGCGACCATCCGCGAGCTGTGCTCGGAGGCCTTGGCATCGAGGACGTGTTGGTAGGCCTCCCGGTTGACGTAGAGCGGGAGCAGCGATTCGAGGACGGTCTGGGCATCGGGCTCAAAAAGGATCTCCCGATCGTCGGTGCGGGCCGGCTGCCCGGAATCGGCCCGCAGGTCGGCGA
This sequence comes from Verrucomicrobiota bacterium, assembly GCA_031387725.1. GTDB lineage: Bacteria > Verrucomicrobiota > Verrucomicrobiia > Opitutales > Opitutaceae > Lacunisphaera. Next base: position 5,250 of record JANNDM010000130.1, read on the forward strand.
CCATGGCCGCAAGACTCTCGAGCGGCAGCAGCGGCAGACAGGTGGGGGTTTGCACGAGAGTGTTGCGAAAATGCGGGTAGATCAGCTCGACGGTGTCCACCACCCCATCAAGAAACTGCTTTACCATGAACTCGGTGACGACCTTCACGTCGGCGAACGGCACGCGGTCGCTGACCGTGAAGTCAGCGAGCAAGGTGCGCCGGGTGCGGGCGAGGAATTGCGTGCCCTTGCGGCCGATGGCCACATATTTGGCGGGTGTCTTGATCTCCGTGACCAGCTTGAAGAGATTGGCGTTGAGCGGGCCGCACAGCCCCTTGTCGGTCGTGACCAGGATGATGCCGCGCGTTTTCACCTCGCGCCGGGTGAGGAAGGGATGGTGGCTTTCCTCGACGCGGCCGGAGACCGCCGCCAGCATCTCGGCCATCAGACCGGCATAACCGCGCCCGGCGAGCGCGGCGGCCTGCGCCTTCTTCATCTTCGACGCGGCGACCAACTCCATCGCCTTGGTGATCTGGCGGGTGTTCTTGACCGACTTGATGCGTCGGCGGATGTCGCGGGTGGAGGGCATTTTTGAAGTAGCGAGTAGTGGGTAGCGAGTAGCGGGTAGATTGAGGCGTTATTGTTGAGTGATACGCGCTGCTCGATGCTGGCTACTGGGTTATTTGGAGAATGTGGCCTTCCACTCGTCGACGGCGGCCTTGAGGCCGGCTTCGATCTCGTCGCCGAGCTTCGCTTCCGTGCGGATCTTGGTCAGGAGGGCGTCCTTCCGGCTGGTCAGGTAATCCTTCAGCGAGTTGGCGGCGGCCACGATGCTTTTCACCTCGATGGAATCGAAGTAGCTCTTCTGGAGGGTCCAGAGAATGGCGGCCTGGATTTCGATGGACAGCGGGTTGAGCTGGGGCTGCTTGAAGAGTTCCACAATGCGGGCGCCGCGCTCGAGCTGGGATTTGGTCTTGGCATCGAGGTCGGAACCGAATTGGGCGAAGGCGGCGAGCTCGCGGAACTGGGCGAGCTCGCCCTTGAGTTTGCCGCCGACCTGCTTGGTGACCTTGATCTGGGCGGAGGAACCGACGCGCGAGACGGAAAGACCGACCGACACGGCGGGGCGGATGCCTTGGTTGAAAAGATCGGTCTCCAGGAAGATCTGGCCGTCGGTGATCGAGATGACGTTGGTCGGGATGTAGGCGGACACGTCGCCGGCCTGGGTCTCGATGATGGGCAGCGCGGTGAGCGAGCCCTTGCCGTCGAGGCGCGCGGCGCGCTCGAGCAACCGGGAGTGGAGGTAGAACACGTCGCCCGGATAGGCCTCGCGGCCGGAGGGGCGTTTGAGGATGAGCGAAATCTGGCGGTAGGCGACGGCGTGTTTGGAGAGATCGTCGTAAACGATGAGCGCATCCATGCCGTTTTCCATGAACCATTCGCCGATCGACGCGCCGGAGAACGGGGCGAGGTATTGGTTGGCGGGGTTGTCCGCGGCGGGCGCGGCGACGATGACGGTGTATTCGAGCGCGCCGGCGGCCTCGAGGGCGGCGATGGTGCGGACGACGTTGGACTGCTTCTGGCCGACAGCGACGTAGATCGAATACATCGGGCGGAAGCTCTTGTCCCCGGAGGCGAAGCCGACCTTGTTGATCCGCGCCTGGTTGATGATGGTGTCGATGCAGATCGTCGTCTTGCCCGTGCCGCGGTCACCGATGATGAGTTCGCGCTGGCCGCGGCCGATCGGGATCATGGAATCGATGGCCATGATGCCGGTGAAGACGGGTTGGGAGACGGATTTGCGGACGATGATGCCGGGCGCAATCTTCTCCACGGGATAGAATTCCTTGGTGTCGAGCGGACCCTTGCCGTCGACGGGGCGGCCGAGGGCGTCGACCACGCGGCCGAGGAGGGCTTTGCCCACGGGGACGGAGAGGAGTTTGCCGGTGGTCTGGACCTCGTCGCCTTCCTTGAGTTGCGAGACGTCGCCGAGGACAACGCAGCCGACCTCGTCTTCCTCCAGGTTGAGCGCGATGCCGATGGCGCCGCCCGGGAACTGCACCATCTCGTTATACATGACGTCGGAGAGGCCGTCGAGTTTGGCCACGCCGTCGGCGACGGTGCGGATGGTGCCGGTGTTTTTCTTGACGGCCTTGCTGGAAAGCTTGGCGATCTGTTGTTCGATTTGGGCGATGACGGTGCTCATCCTGAGTGGTGGTTAAAGTGAAGCGGGGTTAAAGAGCGGAGGAAAGGGCGGCGAGCTGGCCGGAGACGGAGGATTCGTAGACATCGGAGCCGATGCGGATGCGCAGGCCGGCGAGAAGCTTGGCGTTGGGTCGCGCGGTGGCGGACACCGGGCGCTGGTATTTCCGGGTCATGGCGCCCTCGATCAACGGGAGGGTGCCATCGTGGATCGGGCCGGCGTGCTCCACGACGGCGTGGGACTTGGCGAGCTCGGTGGCGATGGCGCGGTGGTAGAGTTGGAGCAGGGCGAGGGCGTGGCGCGGGACGTTTTTCTCGATATAGCCGAGGACGCCGGTGACTTGCTCGGCCGAGACCGTGCCATTGACGAGGCTCAGCTTGAAGAGCTGTTTCGCGAGGGCCTTGGTCTTTTTGTCAGCGCGCATTATCTAGTCAGCTGACGGATAGTTCCTTGCTCGCGGCGTCGTTGTAAGCGGCGCGGTCGGCGTCGGAGAGCTTCTTGGCGAGGACCTGTTCGGTGGTCTTGACGACGAGGCGGGCGATCTCGCCGCGGGCTTCGTTGAGCATTTTCTTGTGCTCGAGCTCGATGGCCTGCTGGGCCTTGGCGAGGGTGTCGGCGGCGCGGGCGGTGGCCTCGGCCTGCTGTTTGTCGGCGAATTCCTTGGCGGACTTGCGGGCCTCGTCGACGAGTTTCGAGGCGTCGAGCTGGGCGGCCTTGATGAGGGCGGCGCTTTCCTGGGCGGCGGCGGCGAGGCGGACCTGCGTTTCCTCGGCATGCTTGAGACCGGTGGCGATCTTGGCGTTGCGCTCCTCCATCGTGGCGATGGTGGGTTTGATGCCGAACTGATAGAGGACGCCGAAGAGGATCAGGAAGCTGATCATCTGCATCACGAGGAACTTCGGCTCGACGCCGAAGTGCATGAAGGTCTGCTTGAGACCCTCGATGGGGCCGGCGGCGTCAGCGGCGTGGGCGGTGTCGACCGTGGCGAGCAGGAGCGTGAGCATGGCGGGAAAGGGTTGGCGGCGCGGGGCGATGAAGCCGGCGCGCCGCCGGTTAAGCAGGATGATTACTTCGCGAGGAACAGCGCGAGGATGCCGAGGCCTTCGGCGAGCGCCATACCGATGATGGCTTGGACGAGGATCTTGCCGGAAGCGCCGGGGTTGCGGCCGACAGCTTCCGCGGCTTTCTGGCCGATGAGGCCGACGCCGAGGCCGCCGCCGAGGAGACCGAGTGCGCTGGCGATGTTGCCAGTGATTTCAGCGAGGATAGGATACATGTGGTGGTGGATGTTTTGTGGTTGCGGTTGCCGCCGTGCGCACGCGAGGCACGCTCCCGGCGGTAAAGTGGTCAGTGGTGCGCCTCGGCGGCGTGGCCCTCCGCGTGTTCGTGTTCATCGCCATGGTTGCAAATGAGGCCGATATAGACGGAGGAAAGCAGGGTGAAGACGACGGCTTGGATGAGACCGACGAGCAGCTCCATGAAATAGAAGACAAAGATGAAGCCGGTGCCGTGCAGGAGGTTCTCTCCGCCGAACACGTTGCCAAAAAGGCGGACCGACAGGGTGAAGGGCCGGATGGCGATCGAGAAGACCTCGATGCAGCCGACGATCAGGAATACGAGTGAGAGGAACGGGTAGAGCCAGACGGGGGTCTCGGCCTTGTCGGCCTTGTTGCCAAATAAATCCCAGAGGATAAGCTTCGGGCCGGCGTATTTAAAGATGATGATCAGGTAAGCACCGAAGGAGACCAGCGCGAGCGCGATGGTGCCATTGAAGTCGGCGTTGAAGGGGCGGATCCAGGGGATGAATTGGTGGCTACCATCGCTGAAGCCCTTCTCCCAACCGACGGTGCCCACCCCGGGCAGCAGGCCCATCCAATTATTGATCAGAATAAAAATGAACAAGGTGACGAGCAGGGGGAAGGCGGCGGGGAAGGCCTTTTTCCCGATGATCGGCTCGAAGAGGTCGCGCAGCCCTTCCAGCAGGAACTCGAAGACCGCCTGACTCTTGGTGGGCAAAATCTGCGGTTTGCGCACGGCAAACAGAATGATGCAGATAATTACCGCCGAGGTGACCCAGCCGGTGGCCATGCTGTTGGTGATCGCCCAACCGTTGCCGAAATCAAAGAGCTTGTTGGCGGCCGGAGCGACCCCTTCGCCTTCCGACGCAAACGCAACGTTCGCAGTGCTCAGAGCGGCGGCCAAACCTAGGAGTTTCTTGACAGGGTGCATTAGTTTCCGGGTGGGAGGAGCGGAAGGAGCCCAAATAGGTAGGTTTTAGCCCTTCAAAGCGTCAACCCCCGAAATCAAAAAAGCCGGGGAGATTAGTAGAATTAGCCGCGGCGCGCGATCAGCCGGGGGCTTGCTAATGGCGAAGCTGGCTTGCCTCCGAGCACCGGTTCCGGTCATTGATAAACGATGGACCAAGCCACCCGCGACCTGCTCACCCGGACCGAGCCACCGCTCCGCCTGAATGGCGAACGCAAGCTGGCGCACAATGTCTTCATGCAAGTCACCTGGGGCCTGCTCGGGGTGGCGGCCTTGGGGCAGTTGTTTCTGCTGGTGTGGCTGGATGTGATGTCCTGACCGCCACCAGCGACTGGTAGGCCGGGGCCCGGGCCTGGAAGACGGTTTCCGGCTCAAGGGCCCAGGGTGCGGTCGGATCCAGCCGCCAAGTCTTCAGGGTTGGTATCAGGGCGGCGACGGCGGCGAAATACCCGGTGTGGTCGGTGCGGAAGTAGAGCGACGTGCCCTCCCCTGCCCGGCTGGCCAGTGCTTCCAGAAAATCCGCCTGCAAAATCCGGTTCTTATGGTGGCGTTTTTTAGGCCACGGGTCGGGAAAGAGCACCCAAATTTCCCGCAGGGACACACCCGCCGGTAGCGCAGCGAGAAACTCCCGCGCCTCCGCCTGCACGAAATGACAGTTGGTCAGTTTCGCCCGGTCGCGCTTCTTGCCGCTGCGATTCAGGCGATCGCGGATAATGTCCACCCCGACGCAAAACTTCGCCGGAAAGGCTTGTGCATACTGCACCAGAAAATGGCCGTGCCCCGAGCCGATCTCCCAGACCAGGGCCTGTGCCGGCGGCAGCAGGGACGCCAGCTCGACGCGCAGGGCGGCGCGGCGTTCCCTGATGCGCGCGAGAAACTCGGGTTGGTAGGGCACGCGCCCCATTGGCGTGATGCGCCGACCCGGCGCAATCCTGAACGTCAGGTTTTCTGCACCCGGGGCAGGCGGATGATGATGGCGAGACCCGCGCCCGCGCGGTTTTCCGCCCAGACCCGGCCGCCGTGGAGCTGCACGATGTGCTTCACGATGCTCAGGCCGAGGCCCGTGCCGCCGGTCTCGCGCGAGCGGCCTTTTTCCACCCGGAAGAAACGCTCGAAGATGTGCGGCAGATCCTCCGCCGGGATGCCGGCGCCGTTGTCGCGGACACTGCAGTCGATCTCGTTCTCCATCGTGGCCTGAACAGCGATTTCCACCCGCGAGCCCTTCGGGGTGTATTTGAGCGCGTTCTCGAGAAGGTTGCCGAAGACCTGGGTGAGTTTTTCGCTGTCAGCATCAATCGGGCCCAGCTCAGCCGGCACGTTGACCACGATCTCGTGGTCGGTGCCGGCCGGCCGCCGGCGATACTCCTCGGCCAGGCCGTGGAAAAAAGGCGCGAGATGCAGCGGGGCGAACTTCAGCCCAGGCGTGGCCGATTCCAGCCGCGAGAGGACGAGGAGGTCGTCGATGATCGACTTCAGGCGGTCGCTGTGGCGCTGGATGGTCTGGAGGAACTTGGTGCGATCCTCGAGCGTCATCGTCTCGTGGCCGTCGACCAGGGTCTCGATGTAACCCATGATGATGCTGAGGGGCGTGCGCAGTTCATGCGACGCGTTGGCGACGAAATCCCGGCGCACGCGCTCCAATTTGCGCTGGCGGGTCAGGTCATGGATCACAAACAGCGCCCATTCGGATTTGCCGTCGGGGGCTGGGATGGGGGCCCCGGAGACCTCGATCCAGTGGGTGGAGCCGCCGTCGATGATCTCAAATTCCTCGCGCGGCAGGTCCTGCCCGGCCCGCGTGGTGCGCACATAGTCGAGGAAGGGTCCGCTGCGCACAATCAACTCGAGCCGCAGGTTCACCAGATCGCGCGCCGCGGGAAAGATCTCGCGCAGCGCGCGGTTGGCCAGATGGATGTAATTCGACCCGTCGACGATGAGCACGGCTTCGCGCAGGTTGCCGAGGGTCGCCTCCAGTTGCGCGAGCTGGTCGGTGCGTTGCTGGCGCAGCGCGGTGTTGTCGGTGATGAGCTCATTGACGGTCTCGGCCAGCGCGGGCCAGGCCGGCAGACCGGCATTCGAGGATTCCTCGCGCAACAGGGGCTGGCCCCGGCGCACCGCCTCGCGCAAATGCTGCAGCGCCCGGTTCTGCCTCCGCAGCATCCACGCCAACGCCACCAGCGCGGCGGTGAGGGAAGCGAAAAGCAAGACGGTCATGAGGGAAGTCTTTTGTCGGCGATCCGATACCCCACCCCGCGAATAGTTTCAATCCAGCCGGCTTCCGGGCCCAGTTTTTCCCGCAGGCGACGGACGTGGGTGTCCACCGTGCGGGTCTCAATCTCCGTCGCATAATTCCAGACATTAAGGAGAAGATGTTCGCGCGTCTGCACGCGGCCCTGGCGCTCCATCATTAACCGGAGCAGCTTGAATTCGGTGGCGGTAAGTTCGAGTAATGCGCCCCGGACCGTCACGCGATGAGTGTCGCTGTCGAGAAAGATGTCGCCCACGTGCAGTTTGGCGGAAACAGGCTCCTTCGGTGCCTCGAGACGGCGGAGAATGGACTCCACGCGCAAGATGAGTTCCTTGGGGCTGAAAGGTTTGCCCATGTAGTCATCGGCCCCGGACTCAAGACCCTCAATCCGGTCAGGCGGCTCGGCTTTGGCGGTGAGGAAGATTATCGGCACCTTCGCCAGCTTGGGGTCGGCCCGTAAAATCCGGCAGATTTGGAGGCCGCTCAAATGGGGCATCATTATGTCTAAAATCAGCAAGTGTGGCTGATAATCCCGGGCCTTGGAGATGCTCGCCGTGGCGTCGTTGATGGTTTCCACCTGGAAGCCTTTTGCCTTCAGGTGATAGGCCACGAGGTCCGTGACATCGGGCTCATCGTCCACGACGAGGATTTTTTTCTTCTGCATATTCGGCGGCGATTATCAGCGGCGACAGAGGGCTTTCGAGTGAATTATCCGGCGTCACCCGATTGTCACAGCAATCGCGGAGTCGGCGGTTTGAGAGGAGATATCAGGGTTTGAGTTCACGCAACCCGGCGGCGATCAGCACCATCAAGATGCTGATGTCTGACGGATTGACGCCACTGATGCGACCGGCTTGGCCCAGGTTCTGCGGACGGAACTGGTTTAATTTCAAGGCACTTTCCCGGCGCAGTCCGGGGATGGCAAGGTAGTCAAACGAGGACGGGATTCTGATTTTTTCTACGTCCTTTAATTTTTCGATCTGGCGTTTCTCCCGGTCGAGATATCCGCGGTAGGTGACGCGATAGAGCACCTCATCCCTCACCTCTTTTGACTCAGCCAGAAAGGCAGGAGGCAGCGCTGCCCTGTTTTTATCCCGCCGGATGAGGTCAGCCCATAACCCCCCGACGGTTTTGGTGACTTCAAGCTGCCCTTGCCAGTATTCAATGCGATTTATCTTATTTAGAATAGCACGTAAACGACTATCAGATAACAGTTTATAGTTATTTGCGTGCTCATAATGCCGAAGTTCAGCACTGCCGTGATTAAAAAGAAGTCGATGCTCAGCCCGGCTGGTAAACATACGATATGGCTCAGTGGTTCCCTTGGTGACTAAATCGTCGATCAATACACCGATATACCCTTCGTGCCTTTGGATTATCAGTGGAGAGCTCCCCCTCACCTTCAGGGCCGCATTGACTCCGGCAACAAGACCTTGGGCCGCAGCCTCCTCGTAACCCGAGGTCCCATTGATTTGTCCCGCCAGAAAGAGATTCTCGACCTTACGGGATTCGAGCGAGGGATACATTTGTGTCGGAGGAGCAAAATCATATTCGACCGCGTAGGCCGGTCGCAACAACTGGGCCAGTTCCAGTCCAGGAATGCTGTGCACGAGATCGAGCTGCACATCAAAGGGCAGACTCGTGGAGAGTCCATTGATGTAATATTCGTTGGTGTTGCGACCCTCGGGCTCCAGATAAAGCAAATGACGGGGTTTATCGGCGAAGCGGACGAACTTGTCCTCAATACTGGGGCAATAGCGCGGCCCCACCCCGGCTATCTCACCCGAATACATCGCTGATTTATGCAGGTTGTCCCGCACAATGCGTTCGGACGCAGGTGTTGTATGGGTCAGCCAGCACGAGACCTGCTCACTGCCCGGCATCCAACCACTCTTCCTCTCCCCTGTCTGTTCCACGTGGAACAGGTCGCCGGGATCCCTGGTGTCGTGAAAAGCAAAGAATGTCGGATTGAGGTCACCTTTTTGCTCCTGCAGTCCTGAAAAATTAATACTTCTCCCGAGAATGCGTGGCGGGGTTCCGGTTTTAAGTCGCTGAAGCTCGATTCCGGCTTCCAGCAAGCTGCTGGACAGGGTCTTGGCGCTAAAGTCTCCGAGTCGCCCACCCTCGTTCTTGTTCTGGCCGATATGCATCAGGCCACGAAGAAACGTTCCCGTTGTGATCACGACCGCTTGCCCCAAGAAATCGATATCCAGGTTTGTCCGGCAACCCACCACCTTACCGTTCTGATAAATCAGCCCGGTAACAGTGGCTTGGAATACCTGCAGGTTTGGCTGCAATTCAAGGGTGTGCTTGAGCCGGAATTGATAGGCCTTCTTGTCGCATTGGGCCCGTGGAGACTGGACGGCCGGGCCTTTGGATTCATTGAGCAACCTGAACTGGATACCGGTGACGTCCGTGTTAATCGCCATTTCGCCGCCGAGGGCATCGATTTCGCGAACCATCTGTCCTTTGGCTTGGCCGCCGATCGCCGGGTTGCAGCTCATCTGGGCAATAGTATCAATGTTTCCCGTCAGGAGCAGGGTAGTGGCGCCCATTCGGGCAGCGGCCAGACAGGCCTCCACTCCGGCGTGACCTGCGCCGCAGACGATGACATTATAAGGGGTCTTGCTAATGCTCACAGTTATAGGTTCGTTATCAAACTAAGTATTTCGATATCACACTATTTACCAATACAGAAAGATGCAAAGATTTGGTCGAGGATCTTCTCATTGTCTATTTTTCCAGAGATCATGGCAAAAGCTTCAAGAGCAACACGTAGTTCGCTCGCAATAAGTTCGGTTGGTTCCTTTACGGCGATTTTCTCCCTGGCGACAAGTAGGCTGGACTTGGCCAGTTCAAGGGCGTGCGCATGACGGGCGTTGATTGCGATTAACTCATTGCCGGCTTCCACGTGGAACGATTCGGCTAGTTTGGTGACCGCAGCACACAGCGCCTCGAATCCTGCGCCCGCCAACGCAGAAATATTCACGACCGGAAAAGCCTTGGGCAGGGGTTCGCGCGGCGCCGGACCCAAATCGATTTTATTAAAGATAGCGATCGTGTTGGCTGGCGACACTCGCCCGGCGAGCGCAGCGGGCAGGGCGGGCAGGGGGCGCGTCGCATCGATCACCCAAAGAAAAAAATCTGCGTCACCCGCTTGCTCAAAAGCCAGGTCGATGCCCCGTTTCTCGAGGGAAGAGGGGGTCGCATTGAGTCCGGCTGTGTCGATCAACCGGAGCCAATGCGCGCCGATCACAACGCGCTCCTCGATATAGTCACGGGTCGTGCCGGGCTCCGCGCTGACCAGCGCCCGGTCGCGGCCGAGCAGGCGATTGAGCAAACTGCTTTTGCCGGCATTGGGTTCGCCGAGAATCACCACCTTGATGCCCTCGCGGAGAAATTCCCCGTAGTGATTGGTGGCGAGCAGTCGATTTGTGCCGCTCAACACAGCGTCGATCTGCCGTTGCAGGGCTTCCCGGTCCTCGGACGGGAGATCCTCGTCTGGAAAATCAATGCTGGCTTCAATCTCTGCCAACACACTTATCATCTGCGAGATAAGTGACTCAATTTGTCGCCCAAGAGAACCACGCAACTGCAAATTAGCGGTCGCCAAGGCTCGCTCGCTCCGGGCGTGGATGAGGTCCATCACGGCTTCTGCCTGGCTCAGGTCCAGGCGACCGTTGAGGAAGGCCCGTTTGCTGAATTCGCCCGCCGCGGCCGGACTGCAGCCGCGCGCCAGGAGATCTTCGAGGATTTTTTGTGCGATGAACGGGTTTCCATGGCAGGAAATTTCCACCGTGTCCTCGCCCGTGAATGAATTCGGTCCGGAGAAACAGGTGAAAAGCACGTCGTCCACGAGCGTGCCGGCGCGGTCACGATAATCCGCATGCTGGGCCTGTCGGGGCGGGGGAGAGGTGCCGAAAATGGCACGCACCAGCTCCGCAGTCTGCGGACCACTGACCCGGACCACGGCGATGGCCGACGTGCCGGTCGGCGTCGCGAGCGCGGCAATGGTGTCGGCGTGGCTGAGCATGCCACGACCCAAAGCGACCCAACACAACGAAGCAAAAGAGAAATGCTCTCGCGGGGTTAGGTGCCGCACCCGGTGGAACCCTTCGTTTTGACGAACTATTCCTTTTCGAGTAATCTCACGCCATGATCCGACGCATGGCCCGCGATGTTTTGAGGCATTATCCACAGATTTATTTTTCGTGCCACCTCAAGCACCCCCGAGCACGCACCAATGCGCACCGCCTAGCCGACCGCGATATCGTGTTACTGGGCCACCTGGACGATCGACTTCCGTTGCGTGCGGGCCTTCTGGCGCGCCATCTCGGGGTGCGTCCCTCCACGCTATCCGCCCAACTGCAACATCTGGAATCCCTGGGTTACCTGCTGCGCCGCCTCGCCCCGCGTGATCGCCGCCAGATCGACTTGTTTCTCACCAAAACCGGCGCCGCCGCTCTGGCCGCAACCTCCATCCTCGATCCTGGCCGGGTAAACGTGCTCCTCATGCAGTTGTCGCCTGAGGAGCGCACGCTGGCGGTCGGCGGACTGGCCTTGCTTGCCCGAGCGGCGCGGCAGCTCCAATTGAAATACCCCAAGCAACATCGGCAAATATCGTGAAAACCATCCTGCTCATCCTCAGTGTGCTCGTCGGCCTGGTGATCCTCGCCACCTTGGTCGGCATGTTACTCCCGCGCGAACACACGGCCACGCGCGTTGCGACCTATCGACAAGAACCCGCCGCACTCTTTGCGGTTGTGCGCGATCTTGCCACTCAACCCGCCTGGCGCAGCGGCCTGAAGTCCGTCGAGATATTGCCCGCCCGGGCCGGCCAGCCCGCCCACCGGGAAAATGGTCCGCACGGTCCGATCACCTACGTCATGCTTGAGGAGCATCCGGCGGAGAAACTTGTGCTTCAGATCGCGGATGAAGCATTGCCTTACGGCGGCACATGGACCTTTGCCTTCAGCCCGGCCGGGTCGGGTGGGATGCTGCGCATCACCGAACGTGGATTTGTGAAGCCCGCCTTGTTCCGGTTCCTCGCGCGTTTTGTCTTTGGCCACACCACGACCATTGAAACCTATCTCCGTGATCTCGGGAAGAAATTCGGCCAGAACGTCAACCCGCAACCCTGAACCCCATGGGACTTGAAGCCAACTGCACCCTCCGCCTCGATCATGATGCCTTCTCCGGCCACGCGCACCTCGATTCGGACAGGATCCAATTTCGCGGAGGCACCAAGTTCGATCTCCTCTTCAAGGACATCAAGTCCGCCAAAGTTGAGCGGGGTGGAGCGCTGGCGCTCATGCTGGTTCACAGCGGCGGCACGGCGACCATCGTGCTGCCGGATAGCGCGACGGCGGAAAAGTGGGCACTGAAGATCCGCTACCCGAAAAGCCTCATCGATAAGCTCGGCGTGAAACCCGATTCACGCGTCGCCGTGCTCGGAGTGGATGACCCTGAATTTATGCAGCAGGCCACGCAGCGCCTCGGAGCGAAGCCGCCCACAAGGCCGGCGGGCAACTTGGATTTCATCTTCTACGCCGCCGACAGCCCGGCCCAGCTGGCCAGGCTGAAAACCCTCAAAACCCACCTGCAGCCCGCTGGCGCGATCTGGGTCGTCTCGGTCAAGGGCAAGGCGGCGACGGTCAAGGATTCGGAAGTGCGGCAGGCCGCGAGCGTGGCCGGGTTGGTGGACATCAAAGTCTGCGGTTTTTCCGCGACCCACACCGCGCTCAAGCTGGTCATTCCGCGCGCGGCACGCTGAATATCTCCGCCACGCGCCGGAAGCGGTAGGCGAATATCTTGCGGAGCTGCCGCTCGACCCAGATTTTTTCCGCGAGCCAGCCGAAGGGTCCCCAGCCGATCTCGTAGGACACGTGGTCAAACATGCGCACACCGCCTTTTTCGGGCACGAAGCGGTGCTCGTGGTGCCAGAGCTTGTAGGGTCCGGTGCGCTGCTCATCGACGAAACGAACGCCTTCCTCCGCCACGGTGATCTCCGTCACCCACCTGAGCCAGAGACCAGGCAGCGGCGAGATGTGATAGCGGATGATCTGGCCGGCGAACATTCGCGGCGGGATGTCGCCGAGGATGCGAAAACGCACGCTGGACGGAGTCAGCTTGTTGAGATTCACCGGGGTGGCGAAAAAATCCCACACCCGCGCCGGATCACCCGGGATGAATTGCTCCCGTCGCAGATGACGTATCATGCGGGCGGCCGGCTCACGGCTTGCCAGGTTGGATCAGCGGCAGGGCCGGCGTGACGGGCACGACGACCTTCGGCGGGGTCACAGGGTCGATCAGCGGAGCCGCGATAGCGGGTTTCTCGGCGGGCGCAGGCGGCGGCACCGGCCGGTTGGGGAAGGCGGCGCGCACCGTGGCGTGGGGGAGATCGGCGGAAATTTCTTTCGCGCGGGTCTCGGCGGCGGCGATGTCCGTCGGCCGCTTCGCGATCCGGACGCGCACCTGGGTCTCGGCGTCGGAGGGCGCGCCGGATTTCTTGGCGACGATCAGCCAGGCCAGGCCCTCGACATAGTCGCGCTTCACGCCTCGCGCGCTGACCAGCATCGCGCCGATGTTGTGCTGGGCCTCGACCCCGCCGGCTTTCGCCGCAGTCGTGAAACAGTCCAGCGCGCGGCCGTAGTCGGGCGCGCCGGCGAGGCCGTCGTGATAAATTTTCCCGAGGCGAAACCACCCGTTGGCGACGCCGCCCTTGGCCGCCTGCTCAAAGAGGGCCGCCGCCGCCGGCACATCGCGCGGCACGACGTCGCCCTCGAGGCTGCGCTCAGCGAGCTCGAAACAAGCCGCCGGTTCGCCTTTGGCGGCAAACTGTTTGAGCTGCTCCAGGCTGGTCCATTTCTGGCCGCCGCCCTTGGTGGAGATGAGCTGCGGCGGGGCGTCGGCGGGCTCCACTTTTTTCTTGGCCGCGAAAACCGGGAGGGACGTCGCGCAAAAGAGAAGCAGGAACAGGCGAATTGGCAGGGTGGGGCGCATGAGCGGGTTCATGATGGGACGGCCCGGGCAGGATTGGGTTCCGCGTTGATTTGGCAAGGCCGGGGCCGGGTTAACTCGTTGTAGGTCGGGCTTTATGCCCGACATTGGCTTCGGCGTGTCGGGGATAAACCCCGACCTACAATAGACCCGAACCAAACTTACCCGCGACGGGGCGGTTAAATAAAAGCCGCGCGGGTGCTGCCCCTTGGTTATGGGAGCGAGCAAGCTCGCGACTCAGGATGTGTGTCGCGACCAAGGTCGCTCCCACAGACTCACTCTTCCTTCTCGCCGGTGATGGACTCGCCGCCTTTGACCGTGACCCTCTCCATGATGGCAGCGGTCACCTTGGCGGCGAGGGCGGCATTCGTGCGGAAGGCTTCCTTGGCGGCTTCGCGGCCCTGGCCGACGAGTTCGCCGTTGAACGCGATCCACGCCCCCTTCTTTTCCAGCACCTTGTAATCGAGACCGAGATCGATCAGCGAGCCGCTCGTCGAGATGCCCTCGTCATACATGATGTCGAATTCCACCTCGGTGAACGGCGGGGCGACCTTGTTCTTCACGACCTTGATCTTGGTGCGGTTGCCGATGACTTTCCCGTCGGGGGTCTTGAGCTGGTCCTTGCGGCGGATGTCGATGCGGATGGAGGAGAAAAACTTCAGCGCGCGGCCGCCCGAGGTCGTCTCGGGGTTGCCGAACATCACGCCGATCTTTTCGCGGATCTGGTTGGTGAAGATGCACACGCAGTTCGTCTTGCTGACGACGGAGGTGAGGCGGCGCATGGCCTGGGACATCAGGCGCGCCTGGCTGCCCATGGTCATGTCGCCCATCTGACCGTCGAGCTCGGCCTTGGTGATGAGGGCGGCGACGGAGTCGAGGACGATGATGTCGATGCTGTTGGAGCGGATCAGCGTCTCCATGATATTCAGCGCGTCTTCACCGGAGTCGGGCTGGGAAACGAGCAGGTCGTCGAGGCTGACGCCCACGACCTTGGCGTATTTCGGGTCGAGCGCGTGCTCGACGTCGATGAAGGCGGCGAGGCCGCCCTGCCGCTGGGCCTCGGCGATGACGCTCAGGCAAAAAGTGGTCTTGCCGGACGATTCCGGGCCATAGATCTCGACGATGCGGCCCTTGGGCAGACCGCCGACGCCGAGGGCGAGGTCGATCGCCAGCGAGCCGGTTGAGAGCGTCTCGACCTTCATCTTGGTGTTGCTGCCGAGGCGCATGATCGAGCCCTCGCCGAACTGCTTCGTGATGGAGGAGACGGCGAGCTCGATGTTTTTCTCTCGCGCCGGGTTGGCGGATTTCTCGGCGGGGGCGACGCGGGCTTCGGACTTGGATTTATCGGCTTTGGACATGGGAATCGTGTTTGGAGGGTTAAAGGGACATCCTACCGGCAGGCACTGACAACGGTATGTCAGGAGCTTTTCTTCGGCGCTTGCGCCGGGCAAGCGCCGAGTGGGAGAAATGACCCGAAATAAGACGTCGGGATAACGCCGGGCCGAGCTTCACTCCGTCATGGTATAAACCGCGAACGAGGGCAGCCAGTGCGAGCGGTTGAAATCCTGCGCATCGAGCAGGGGCAGGGCGGCAGCGTAGTGGGCGGCGCCGGCTTCGATCGCGAGTTCGCGGCGCGGGTCGTCGGCGTCGAGCAGGCCCGCGAGGCGCCGCCACACCCAGCCCTTGTTGAGGTTGAGACCGATGAGGTGCGCGATCTTCGGGTCGGTGGGGTCGCTGATGATTGCCGGCTTCAGTAAATTGGCCGGCTCGCCTTGCGCGAGGCGGGGCAGGAACTTGTCGAACCACCGGAGAAACTGCTCGCGCGGCAAAATGCGGGCCATCAGTCCGGCCTCGACGAGGCACGGCGAATAAAAATCCTCACCGGAGGGTTCGTAGTGGCCGGGGTAATCGGTGTCGTGGCCAAACCAGTAGGCGGCCCGCGCCGTGCAGAAAAGTTTCAGCTCCTGGTCGTCGTGCGCGCGGGCGTGGCCGAGCACGAGCGCCACGGCGACGGCGGTGTTGCCGTGGATGCCGTTGCGCACCGGGGTGGTCAGCGCCCGCAGGTAGCGCATGAAGCCCGTGCGGATATGGGAGACCAGTGGCTCCATGTTGGTCTCGAGCGTGGCGTCGTAGACGCGGACTTCCTGCGCCAATTTCAGCAGCCAGGCCCAGCCGTAGGGCCGTTCGAAGAATTCCCGGCCGGGGGCCCGGAAATACGCCACCTCGGCACGCATGTTCTCCGCCGTCAGGTGCTCGTGCAGCACGCGGCTGATCTCGTCGCGCTCGGGTAGGTTGGGGAACATCAGCGCCAACCGGACCAGCATCCAGTGCTGGTGGACGCACGAATGCCAGTCGTAGCTGCCGTAAAAGGCCGGGTGCAGCTCGCGCGGTGTCCGGGCGTCCGCCGGGCCGTTCAGCATGTGCTGCACATAGTGCGGATACTCGCGGCGGATGTTGGCCAGGCCCAACCGGGCGAAATCGGAAGCCTGGACAGCCGTCAGGATGGGGAAGGAAGCGGACACGGTGGGCGGACTATGCGGGCCGAAAGTTTAAGTTGAAGAACAAAGAGTGTAGCCTAAGTTGTGCCGTCCTCACCTTTCACGCACCTCGCCATGAAAATCAAAGCCTATCTCAAACCCAGCTGTGGCTGGTCCAACGGCGTCCGCGCCATCATGCACAAGCACAGCCTCGCGTTTGAGGATATCGACATCATCAACCACCGCGCCCACTACGAGGAGATGGTGCGCAAGTCCGGCCAACCCCTCTCGCCCTGTGTCGAGATCGACGGCGTGATGCTGGCCGACATCTCCGGCGAGGAGGTCGAGAATTACCTGCTCGCCAACAACCTCGTGTCGGCCAACGCCGCGCCGGTGAACATCTCGACCAACGCCGGCTGCTCCGCCGAGGAGCACGAGAAGATGGCCGCGAAGCCCGTGCGCTTCTTCTGAGCGCCCGCCCAATCCACAATGTTCGTAATACGAACATTGCGCGCCGGACTCACCCGGGTCCGGCCTTTTTATTTTCCGTGGCCCGGGTCCGCGCCACGGCGGCGACGCCGAGCGTCAGCAGCGTGCCGAGCAGCGTGAACCACGGCCAGAAAACCTCGCCGCCGAAGGTGCGCAGCCACCACTCGCGCGTCGCCGGCAGGTTGGCCGGCCAGTAGATGAAATTCATCACGACAAACGACGTGATCATCCCGGTCATCGCCGCCCGCGCCCCGACCCCGCGGGCGAAGAGCGCAAGGATGAGCCCGCCGAGCAATGCGCCGCTGGTCAGGCCCCGCAGGGAAAACGCCGCGTCCAGCACGAAGCGCACCTCGCGGGTCAGCCACGCCGTGCCCACGAGCGCCGCCGCCCAGCCCACCGTCGACCACCGGCTGAAACGCAGGAGCCGCTCCTCGCTCCACCCTGGTTGCAGCGGCCGCACGAGGTCCATCGTCGAGACCGACGCGAGCGCCGTCAGGGCCGAGCTGATCGACGACATCGCCGCCGCGAGTATCGCCACGATCAGACCGCCGCGCAAAACATGCGGCACCTCCGTCAGCATGAAGATCGGAAAGATGAAATCCAACGACTTGATGCCCGGCCGGCCCTCCGGCAGCGGAATTTGAAACGGATGCCCCTGGTAGAACACCCACAGCAGCACGCCCACGAGCAGGAAGATGAGGAACAGCGGGAAAATCAGCACCGCGCTCAGCGCGAGCGCCTTCCGGCCGGCGCGCACGGTGCCGCAGGCGAGCACGCGCTGCACGATGAGTTGCTCCGCACCGTGCGTTGACAGCACCAGCGCCGTGCCGCCGAAGAGACCCATCCACAGGTTGATCGGCGCGCCGGGGGTGAAATTCAGGTTGAGCCACGTGAGTTTGCCCGCGGCCGCCGCCTGCGTCAGGGCCGCGCTCCAGCCGCCTTCCACCAGCGTGGGGATGTAGCAGAGCGCGAACAAGCCGCCGCCTAGAAACAGGCCGAACTGCACCGCGTCGGTCCAGATGACGGCCTTCACGCCGCCGAGGCACGTGTAAACCAGGGACAGGCCCACGAACAGCAGGATGGCGCCGAGGATCGGGTCGACGAGCCCGCCGAGGCTGCACACCTGTTCGCCGAGCAGCAGCCGGATGGGGATGCACGCCACGAACACCCGCACGCCGGCCGCCAGAGTTTCCAGGAAAAGAAACAAGCCCGCCGCCAGCCGCCGGGGCCCGCGCCCGAGGTGGGTTTCGAGCAGTTGGTAGGGCGAATAGATTTCCCCCCGCAGGTAGCGCGGCACCATCACGACGGCGAGGATCACCCGCGCGATCACGTAGCCGATGATCATCTGGATGAACATCAGGTTGCCGCTGTAGGCGATGGCCGGCACGCCGATGACGGTCAGCGCGCTGGTCTCCGCCGCCACGATGGACAGGCCGATGCCCCACCACGGGATGTTGCGGCTGCCGAGGAAATAATCCCGCGCCGTCCGCTGGTCCCGGCCGAACCACAGGCCAAGCGCCACGATGCCGCCGAGGTAGGCGACAATGACGATCCAGTCGCCGGCACTGAAATGGCCGTTCATAAAACGCGCCCATGGAGCGTCAACGCGCCCCGGTTGGCGAGGCGTTTTTGTGGAAGGGGCTTCAGACCCCGACGGGATTCCGGTCGCGGGAGCAGTCGGGGCCTGAAGCCCCCTCCCATCCTTCCGCTTCGTGAATTCAGTGTTGACCGGTTCAATACAGCAGCCGCGCCCGGATGGTGCCGGGCACGCTCTGCAGCTCGTCGATCGCGATCTCGCTCGCCGCGGCGTCCACGTCCATCACGCAGTAGCCGATGTGCTCGTTGGTCTGCAGGTATTGCGCCGAGATGTTCACCTTGTGCTCGCTGAAACGCTCGTTGATGTTCGCCAGCACGCCGGGGATGTTTCGGTGGATGTGCAGCAGGCGGCTCTTGCCGGTGCCGGCATGCTCGGGGAGCGTGACCTCGGGGAAGTTGACCGCCGTGACGGTGGTGCCGTTGTTCGAGTAGCGGATGAGCTTGTCGGCGACCTCGGTGCCTATGTTGGCCTGCGCCTCGACCGTGGAGCCGCCGATGTGCGGCGTCAGGATCACGTTGTCGAACTTCCGCAGCGGCGACCGGAATTCCTCGTCGTTGCCCTTGGGTTCCTCGGGAAACACGTCGATCGCCGCGCCGCCGAGATGGCCGCGTTCCAGCGCGTCGGTGAGGGCGTCGATGTCCACCACGGTGCCGCGCGCGGCGTTGATCAGGTGGGAGCCCTTTTTCATCGCGGCGAGCTGCGCCCGGCCGATCAGGTTTTTCGTCTGCGCCGTCTCGGGCACGTGCAGGGTGACGACATCGCTTTCCGCCAGCAGGGTGGCGAGCTTGGCGACGGGGCGGGCGTTGCCCATCGGCAGGCACCCGGCTATGTCGTGGAAAATCACGCGCATGCCGAGGTGCTCGGCGAGGATACCGAGCTGGGTGCCGATGTGCCCGTAGCCGACGATGCCGAGCGTCTTGCCGCGCACCTCCACGCTGCCCTCGGCGCTCTTGGTCCAGCCGCCGCGGTGGACGAGCGCGCTTTTGCCGGGGATGCCGCGCAGCAGCATGATGGCCTCGCCGAGCACGAGTTCGGCGACGCTGCGGGTGTTGGAGTAGGGGGCGTTAAAAACCGGGATGCCGCGCTGGGCGGCGGCGGCGAGATCCACCTGGTTGGTGCCGATGCAAAAGCAGCCGATGGCGGCGAGCTTGGGCGCGGCGGCGAGCATCTCCTCCGTGACTTCGGTGCGCGAACGGATGCCGAGGAAATGCACGTCTTTCAGCGCCGCTTTGAGGGCATCGCCCGCGAGGGACTTGGGCAGGCTGCGGACGGCGGTATAGCCGTCGTGCGTCAGCGCGTCGGTGGCGTTGGCGTGGAGGCCCTCGAGGAAGAGGAACTTGATGCGGCGCTTGTCGAAGGAGAGTTTTTGCATCGGGCGAGGGCGGAGCTTCATCGGAAAACCCCGCCGCCGGCAAGGCCCGTGTGTGTCACCCGGGCTTGCCAGTTGCGCGCCAATGGGTTCGCCTCGGGGGCAGGATGCCCTCGAAACCGATTCCCGGCTCGTCCGGTGAAGTGCTGACGACCCTGCCGTCGGCCTACCAGCCGCACGCGGCCACGGGGCTGCTGCACCTGCCGCGCTTCCTCGCCAAGGCCCACTACATGAAGGTCCACGGCGCCCTCCCGGCCAGCTACGCCAAGAACTACAAGCGCGGCATGGACCGCTTCCTCTGCCAGCACCTCGGGATCGAACCCGCGGCCGTGGAGAAAATCGTCTTCGAGTCCACGACGGACGCGGAGATCGACGCGAAGTTGCAAGCCCTCCTGCCGGCCGACGTCCGGGCGGCGAAATGGAACCGCGATTATCTGCAGAAGGGCATGACGCCCAGCGGCCGGGAATTCCTGAAGGAGGCGCTGACCAACATGGGCTGCGCCGATCGGGCGGACCAGATCGTCAGCGTGGCGGACCTCATTGAGTTTGACGAAGGCCGGATCGAGTAGGGTGGGAGTTAACCACGAAGGACACGAAGTCCGCGAAGACGAACCGGGGCGGATTGTGGCACAGGAGATAACGGAGTGAATTGAGTCCGGAAAATTTCCGGCTAATCCACAACCGAGACCTCGATCTCTGTTTCCTCTGTTCCCTCCCGTGAAATATTCCCGTCCTTGATTTTCTTAATTCTGTCCAACCGCAATTTTCTTTGCCTCGAAGCGTGCCACGGCTCCCAACTTTCAGCGTTTTTGTCTTTCAGCTTTTCCGCTCTCCGTCCTCTGATTAACACGGCTGGTGGCCCCAGTCCTTTTCCTTCAGATCTTTCTCGAAGCGTTTCATCTGCTCCTCCGGGGTCAGAGTGCTGGTCGGGGGTGGGAGCGTCTTGTGCGAGCCGTCGCAGGTGGCGCCCGCCGCCGAGTGCTTGCAACCGCAGAAATAAACCGTCCCGGCCTGCTCCGCCTTGAACAGCTTGGGCGCGAAACCCGTGCCCTTGTGCGCGCCGTCGCAAAACGGCTGGGCCGCGCTCTGGCCGCAGGCGCACCATGCGTAGGTCTTCCCCGCCGCGACGTTGACGGCATAGGGCGACCGCTGGGCGATGACCGGTTCTGACATGTCGCCAGTTTAACTTTCCGGCCGTGCACCGCGAGCCTGATATTAACCCAGAGGATTTTTCACAGGAGATAACGGAGGAAACCGAGAGCCGGGCCGTTGTTTAATCCCAAATATTGCTCGTGTTTGGACTATAGTCCAAATGCCTTGGGGTAGGGTGGAGCAGCCCGCTCCGTCGCGGCGCACCGGATTCCCGCACCCTCGCCACCCTGAGCGACACGCTGAGGCCAAAGCTGCTGCGCGGGGATGGTAGGCAAGGCGATGATCGTCTGCATGGGCCACCGCAGCGCCGGGCCGAACCACCGGCTGGTGAACGCTTGCCGTTTGACGCCCGTTGCCGCGACGTGGAGTATTGAGTCATGCCGATCAGCCCTTTCACCCGATTCATCTTCGTAGACTTTGAGAATGTCCCGACGGTCGATCTGGCCTTGCTCGCGGGGAAGCCCGTCCATGTCGCTTTGCTGATCGGGAAGAAGCAGACGAAACTCGATGTGTCCTTGGTGAAACAGATCCACCAAATGCCGGATCAGGTCGAGTTGATCGAGGTGGGTGCTTCCGGACACAACGCCCTCGACCTGACACTGGCCTATTACCTCGGGCAGGCCGTCGGGCGCAGCCGGGGCGCGCACTTCACCATCGTTTCCAAGGACAAGGATTTCGAGCCGATGCTCGCCCATCTCGTCGGGCAGGGCCTCAAGGCCGACCGTCGGGACAGTTTTGCCGCCGCCTTTCATGCGGCACCCAACAAGAAACCTGCGGCCGCAGCCAAGGCGACGCCTCCGGCAAGAAAGCCGCCCGAGGACCGGCTGGAAAAACTGATCGCGCGGTTGAAGAACAACCTGGCCCCGCGACCGAAAAACAAGGCCCGCTTGCTGGCGCACATCAACACGGCCTACGGCAGCAAGCTGACCGAAACCGAGCAGGCCGGGAAACTGGAAGAGTTGATCAAGCGCAGGGTCTTGGAGATCGAGGCCAAGGACAAGGTCCGCTACTTCTGATCAGCATCGCGGCTTGGTGGCTTGGTGTGGGCCCGGGGATTTGCGGTTCCGGTTCTGCGCCCTCCGTTGCCTCCTGTGTAAGGGGCCGACCCAAGCTGTTAGCTTTTAGCTCCGAGCTCACTTCTTCACGCTGAACGGCGCCACGGTGACGAGCGGGGGCCGGGGCTTGCGGGGGAGCCAGCGGGGGACGTCGCGTTTGTAGTCCTCATACATCGCCCCGAAGTTCCGGCGCAGCGCTTCCTCCTCGTAGGCCAGCACAAAGAGGTGGAACACGCAGGCGAGGCAGACGAGATAGACGGCGATGTGCCATGACGGGAGAAACAGGGCCTCGGCCCCGACCAGGGCCAGGATGGCCAGATACATCGGGTTGCGCACCCACTTGTAGAGGCCGCGGCGCACAAATTTTTTTGGCGGGTCGATCAGCGCGGGTGTGCCCTGGCCGCGCGTGGCGAACAGCCATTGGCAGGAGAGAAACGCGGCGACGCCCACCAGGGCCAACCCCCCGCCGGCGTATTGCGGCCCCCGCCACACCGCGGGCCACTGGGGATGCCGCTCGAACCAGTGCAGCGGCACCCAACCGACGACAAAGCCGGGCACGATGAGCGTGAAGGCGAGGTTTTTAAGGAAGAGCCAGAGATGGTTCATTCGCAATGGGTCCGATACCCCGCAGCTCGTGGCTACTTGGGAGATCAAGGATGGGGTGTTGCTTGGGCATGACGGGTTTGGTCAAAGGCCCCGGAGCTTGCCCCGGGGATGTTTACGTGGGATTGGCGGTGAGGGCGCCGAGGCCGTGCTGGATGTTGTGGCGGAGCGTGGCGAGGTTCTCCCGCACGAGCGCGCCCATGCTCTCGCAGGCGAGGTAGCGGTCGTTGTGGAAGTGCGCGGCGAGGCCGGCGCGCAGGCTGGAGACGTTCTCCGGTGGCGCGATGGGATCGGCTTCCATGGCGGTGAGGAGGAGGTTGAGGCGCACGGTGGAGAGCTCGGCCCGGGCGAGGATGAGCGTCTGCTCCTCGCGCTGGTATTGGAACGCGGTCTCGCGGCGCAGGTGCTTGGTGCAGTAGTTCACCAGCGGCAGGTTGTCCTTGAAATACTGGGGCAGGTAGAAGCTTTTCCGGCCGTTGTGCGACTGCTGGTCGAAATCCATCGCGCGGATGCGGATCTGCGAGCCCTCGAAGTCGGGCGTGATGACGACCACAAAGTTATAGCTGCGCATGTCGCCGAGCAGCTGCACGAAACTGCGTTCGTTGAACTTCACCATCTCCTTCGCGATCCGGATGGGGCGCAGCTCGGGGCGCTCGAGCCAGCGGGTGATGAAGATGTCGCCCGGGATGCCGGCGATGTGCTCCTCGACGAGGGTGTTGCCGGAGGTGAGGAAGTTGAGGCGGTTGGGCGAGAGCAGGTGCTCGAGCTCGAGGCCGTAGAGGCGCGAGGCGTCGGCCCGCTTGACGTAGAAGTGGTCGGGATTGTCGTTGAAGGCGTTGACGATGCGGATGCGGAACGGCGTGGAGTTGCCGAAGCTGCAGAAATCGATGCGGTCG
>JANNDM010000156.1:0-3302 GCA_031387725.1 Verrucomicrobiota bacterium
CGCGGGTGTTGAGCGCGGATGCGGCGAGATCGTTGTCCTCGACGCTGAGAGCGAGGGCCGAGCGGCCGCGCGGGCGCATCAGGAACGAGTAGGCGTAGTGGATGTTCACCTCGACGGTGAGCAGCGCGCCGAGCACGGCGCCGAGCTGCGACTCGTCGGTGATCTCGACCGCCACCACCTCGCACTCGGTGAAGAAGAAATTGTTCGCAGCCATCAGCTCGCGGGCGCGGTCGGGGTCGTCGACGATCATGCGGTCGAGCGCGGTGTCGGTCTGGTCGATGGTGGTCATCGCCATGATGTGGACGTTGTGTTTCGCCAACAGGGCGACGAGGTCATGCAGCCGCCCGACGCGGTTCTCGATGAACACGGAGAACTGCTTGACGGGATCAGCGGCAACTGGGGCGGCGGTGCCAGACATGGGCGACAAGCGGCAACGTAGGCCGGTTCGGGCGGGCGGTCAATGCCGCCTTGTGCCCGGCCGCGCCAATCCTAGTGTGCGCCCTGTGCCCACCCCGACCGACAATCACCGGACTGTGACGCAGCGTGCGGAGACCAGCGCCCGGCTCGTGGCCTCGGGCATTTTGCTCAATCTTGTGCTCGGGGTGGCCAAGCTGGCCGGCGGCATCTGGGGCCACTCCTACGCGCTGATCGCCGACGCGGCCGAATCGCTGCTGGACACGCTGTCGTCCCTGCTGGTCTGGGCGGGCTTTCGAGTCGCAGCCAAGCCACCCGACGCCGATCATCCCTACGGCCACGGCAAGGCCTCGGCGCTGGCGGGGCTGTTTGTGGCGGGCGTCGTGTTCCTCGCCGCGGCGGGCATCGCCTGGGAAAGCGTCCACGAGATCATCACGCCGCACCAGGGGCCGCACTGGCTCACGTTGCCGTTGCTCGCCGTGGTCGTGGTGCTGAAGGAATATTTCTCCCGCCGGGTCTTGCGACTCGACGCGCAATACGGCGCCACCGCGCTGAAGGCCGAAGCCTGGCATCACCACAGCGATGCGATCACCTCGGCGGCGGCGTTCATCGGCATTTCAATCGGGGTCATCGGCGGCCAGGGCTACGAGGCAGCGGATGACTGGGCCGCCCTGCTGGCGTGCGCGTTCATCGCCACCAACGGCGTCGGGATCGCGCGGTCCGCCCTCGGTGAAATCATGGACACGGTGGTGCCGGTGGAAACGGAGGCGGAAATCCGGCGGCTGGCCGGCGCCGTGCCGGGCGTGCGCTACGTGGAGAAATGCCGGGTGCTGCGCAGCGGTTTGAGCCTGCTGGTGGACATCCACGTGCATGTGGACGGTTCACTCAGTGTGCGCGAAGGCCACGGCATCGCCCATGCCGTGAAGGACGCGCTCGGGGCGGCCCCGCTCACGATCAGCGATGTGGCGGTGCACATCGAGCCGGCCCGGGCCCCGTGAGGCGCGGCTATTGGGGTTGAAAAGACGGAGGCGATGTGGCCGATTGCCGCCGTGCCCCGGATGTCACGCCTGCTCCTGACCGGCCTTGTGCTGCTGGCGTTTTGCACCGCCGGCCGGGCCCAGCCCGCCCCCTCGAGCCTGGCGCGCGATGCCGGATCGCCGCTTTCCCCGGCGACGGATTCCGAGCTGCCCGATGGCGACGAGGTGTGGGAGGCCGCGCAACAAACCTTGGCCAAGGCCGGTTCCGAATTGGAATCGCTGCGCGCGCTGGTGACCGTCGTCAATCTCCAGCGCCGGCGCGGCGATTATCCCGCCGGCCTGGCCGGGGCGCGGGATGGTCTCGCTAGGGCGCGCCAACTCGGTGACCTCCACCTGCAGGTGGATTTCCTCTATCTGCTCGGCCGGCTCTATTGGAATCTCACCGACTATCCGCACTCGCTCGAAAACCACCTCGAGGAGCTCAAGCTGGCGCAGCAGCTGGCGGACGATTCAGTGCTGGCGCGCACGCACGGCGGCCTGGGGCTCACCTACCAGCGTTATGGGCGCAACGAGGATGCGCTGGAGCATTTCAAGCTCGGGCTGGACCTCGCGGCCAAGGCCGGCGATGTGCGGATCCGCTCCAGCCTGCTGAACAGCCTCGGCAACTATTATCTCGGCATCGGCAACTACGACCAGGCCGCCACGATGCACGAACAGGCGCTGAAATTCCGCGAAAGCTACGGCAATCGCCGGGCCATCGCCGAATCGCTCACCAACCTGGGGCTCATCGCCGACGCCCGCGGCGATTCCGCCAAGGCGATCGATTATCTCCAGCGCGCGTTGGCCACCTTCGAGGTGCTGAAATACCGGCGATACATCACCAACACCCACCGCCGGCTTGCCCTCGTTTTGCGGAAGGCCGGCCGGCCGGAAGAAGCGCTGGCGCACCTGCACACGGCCCTGGCGATCGCGGGCACGCTGGAAAGCGCCGAGGTGCTGGCCGACCTTTACCAGGAGTTCGCCCTGACGAGCGAAGCGCGCGGCGATCTGGTGGCCGCCCTCGACTATCAGCGCAGGTTTGCGGCCGCGACCGAGCAGATGCGCAGCGAACACGACCGGCAGCGCATGGAGGAGTTGCGCGCCCGCTACGGTGCCGAGCAACGCGAACTGGAGATCGCGCTGCTCAAACGCGACCAGGACCTGCAGCAGGCGGAGATCCAGCGCCGCCGCGCCCAGAACCTGACCCTGGCGGCCGGCTTGGTGGGCGGCGTGGTCCTCCTCGGCGCCATCATCATGCTGCAGCGCTACCGTTTGCGTGCCGAGCGCCGCCTGCACGCCGCGACCGAGCATGCCCGGGAGCGGGCGGAGGTGGCGGACCGCCTGAAGTCGCGGCTGCTGCAGATCGCCTCGCACGATCTGAAAGTCCCGCTGACCGCGCTCAACGCCACTGCCGGCCTGATCGGCCGTGAGTCCGGGGACGCCGTGAACGTGCGCCGGCTGGCGGACAGCATCCAGGCGGACACCGCGCGGATGCGGAGCCTGGTGCGGGATTTTCTCGAGGCGGCGGCGATGGAGGCGGGCAATCTGCAGCTGCACTCGGCGGAGCACGACCTCGGGGCGATCGCGCGCAGCGCGACCGAAAGCCTCGCGGCGGCGGCCGGCGCGAAGAACCAGCGGCTCACCTTCGTGCCCGCCCCCGGCCCCTTGCCCGCGGTCAACGCCGACGGGGAACGGCTGCGCCAGGTGTTCGACAACCTGATCGGCAACGCGCTCAAGTTCACCCCGCCCGGCGGGGTGATCACCGTCGCCACCGGCGAGGCTGCGGGCTGGGTGCATGCGGAGGTGCGCGACAGCGGCCCGGGACTCGGGCCGGCGGATTTCGCGAAAATCTTTTCACCCCATCAGCCTTTG
>JANNDM010000164.1:0-3587 GCA_031387725.1 Verrucomicrobiota bacterium
ACGCCTTCGGCTTTGCCGCCGATGTCGACGACGACTTCATTGGCGCGGATTTCGGTGATGACGCCCGAGACGATGGAGCCTTCCTTCAGCTTGTCGAAGGAGCTCTGGGCGAGCAGGTCTTGCATTAACGAACTCATATGAACGGTGGTCGGAACGACGGCCGCTTACTCCTAAGCGCCCGGCTTCCGGCTTGGATCCCGAGGGATCCGGTGGTTAAGGGTTGGACTGGGGGACAAGCCGGCGGGAGTGTTGCGGCTACACCGGCCTGACAAAAGAACGCCGCAGAATGTTCAAAGTCCCTTATCGCTCCACCTCCGGCAAGCGCAAAAATCAGGATTTCGGCGCCGGCTTCGACGATTCGCTGTCCTGCAAAACCTGCTGCAAAGCAGCATAATAGATGTCATACAAGCTGTGCTCTCGCTTGGCCTGTTCACTGACACCACCAGGAAAACCACCCTTGGCATGCTCCCAGACCAACACTTCAACCCGAGTTTCCAGTGCCTCGGTCTCAAACAGGCGGATCTCGATGGTGGTCTGGCGGGCATCGCTCGTGGCCGAGCCGGACCGGATCGGAGCATAGCCGTCTATGCTCCATTTCGCAATCGAGGTGCGGCCCAGCCGCAAGCCGACGTTCCTCACGGCCGTTTGAGCCGCAGAGTAAACCGTCTTCTGATCCGCCGCAAAGACGCGCGCGTGCGGAGGCACACTGGCGAAGCGATCGGCCATGCGGGTGGACATGGAGTCGCACCCGGCGAGAAGGATCGCGCTGCCGAAAAACAAGATCGAAGGGATTTTCATGGCCGTATTCTTCGTCCGCTCACGCGGGTTGCTGTTGCGAGATGCAGTGCAGGGTGCCGAGGCCCCAGATCAGCTGGTAGCAATCAACCGGAACGATCTCCCGTCCGGGAAAACAATCCCGGAGTATCGCGCAGGCCTCGGCATCGCGCCTCTTCTGTCGGAACTGCGGCACGAGCACCGCGCCATTGATGATAAGGAAATTCGCGTAGCTCGCCGGCACCCGCTGTCCGCGAAAGCCAAACGGCTTCGGCATGGGCAGTGTGACGATATCGAATTTTTTGCCGGCTAGCGTCCGAAAGCTTTTCAGGCGCTCAAGGTTTTCCGCCAGCAACCTGTGATTGGGGTCGCGCTTGTTCTTTTCCACTACGGTAACGAAGCCGTCCGGCTTGTAGAACCGCGTGATATCGTCGATATGGCCGTCGGTGTCGTCACCAACAATCCCCTCGCCCACCCACAGCACCTGCTTTACCCCGAGGTAATCCTGCAGATTGCGCTCGATTTCCTCGCGGAAAAGGTGCGGATTGCGGTTCTTGTTCAGCAGGCACTGCTCGCTCGTGAGCAACAATCCCTGGCCATTCACGTCAATCGATCCGCCCTCCAGCACCATGTCGTTTTCAAAGCGGCGCAGGCCGAGTTTTTGCGCGATCCTGGGGGGGATCTGGTTGTCGAGATCGTAAGGCGGATACTTTCCGCCCCAAGCATTATGCACCCAGTCCGTAACGGCGACAGTGCGGGAGCGGTCATTCTTCACGAAAATCGGGCCATGATCGCGGCACCAGGCGTCATTGGTCGGATGGTTGTAGAAAGTCACCCGTGTCATGTCGGCCCCGGATACCCGACAGAGGCGTTTGGCCCGGGGCTGATATTGGGCCGCGCAGTTTATCCGCACCGGCTCAAAGCGGCTGATCTGGGCTACGATCCCGGCAAACACTCCCGGGATCGGCCGGAACTGGCCGGGCCAGGTCTGGCGGTTGTGCGGCCACGAAAGCCAAATCGCGGCTTGCGGTTCCCACTCGGCCGGCATGCGGAAGCCGAGTGCGGCGGGTGTCTGCTCGGCGGCCATCACTCAGTCGATGTAGCGCTTGGTCAGGGCACCGTAGGCGTCGATCCGACGATCGCGCAGAAACGGCCAGTGCGTGCGGGTGACGTCCACTTGGCCAAGATCAATCGGCACGAGGAGTATCTCCTCCCGATTGACACTGGCCTTGGCGAGGATCTGTCCGCTGGTGCCAGCCACGAAACTTTGGCCCCAGAACTCGATGCCGTCACCCCCGACGGGTTGTTCCGTGCCGATGCGGTTGGTGACTGCCACGAAACAGCCATTGGCCACACCATGAGAACGCTGGATGGTCTCCCAGGCGCCATGTTGATTGGGGCCGTATTTCTTCTTTTCCTTCGGGTGCCAGCCGATGGCGGTGGGATAGAATAGGATCTCGGCACCCTGCAGGGCGGTGAGCCGGGCGCCCTCCGGATACCATTGGTCCCAGCAGATAAGGACGCCGATTTTGCCATACTTGGTCTGCCAGGCCTTGAAGCCGGTGTCGCCGGGGGTGAAGTAGAATTTTTCGTAGTAGAGCGGATCGTCCGGGATGTGCATCTTCCGGTAGATGCCGAGCAATTTGCCGTCGGCATCAATGATTACAGCCGTGTTGTGGTAGAGACCTGAGGCCCGCTTTTCAAAGAGCGATGCAATGATCACGACGTGGTGCTTCTTCGCCAGTTTTTGGAAGGCCGTCGTGCTCGGACCGGGGATCGGCTCCGCCAATTTGAAATAGTCGTGATCCTCGCTCTGGCAAAAATATTGCGAACGGAAAAGTTCCTGGGTGCAGATGATTTGGGCGCCCTGCTTCGCCGCCTTTTCGGCCAAGGCGAGTGTTTTCTTGAGGTTAGCGGCCGAAGTGGTGGAGCAGGCGTGCTGGAGTAGTCCTAAGGTGACTTTCATCTGCCACGAGCGAACTCCTCTCTGCCGCAATGACAAGAAATCTCTGTCCCCCAACCTCCTACAACGCACCTTAACTAGGCTTTGACATTGCCCGGCCTAATTGTAAAAGTATCTCCGACAATCACATTGTCACCATTCCCATGTGTGCCGAACCGCGACCCTTGATCGTTGTCGTCGAAGACGAGGTGGAACTGTCGAATATCATCTCCCAGCACCTCGAGGAGGCGGGCCTGAATGTCCAGGTCTACAACCGCTCCGCCCCCGCCCTGCGCTTCCTTCAAAATAATTTCGCCAACCTGATCCTGCTTGATATCAATATTCCCGACACCAACGGCTTCGAGTTATTGGCCCAACTCAAGGAGCAGGACATTAACACCCCGGTCATTTTCCTCACGGCCAATTTTCAAGACGAGACCAAGGTGAAAGGCCTGAACCTGGGCGGCGACGATTACATCACGAAGCCGTTCAGCTACACCGAATTGGTCGCCCGCATCCACGCCGTGCTCCGCCGGGCCGAAAGCAAAGCCGACTTCAACGTCACCAAGAACCTCCGCACCACCGACGGCCCCTTCGAGTTTCTTGGCGCCAAGATTCACCCGGATCGCCTTGAAATCGAGTTTCCCAACAGCACCACCGTGAAGACGGGCCGCAAGGAACTGGGCATCCTCTCCTATCTCCACACCCATGTCGGGTTGGTCATCACCCGCAAAGAGCTGATCCATTCCGTGTGGGGCATTCACGCCGACATTCGCAGCCGTTCGCTCGACCAGTATATTGTCAAAGTGCGCGCGGTCTTCGCGAAAAACGACATCTCGCTTGATTGCTTCAAGACCGTCCACGGCATCGG
>JANNDM010000174.1:0-6229 GCA_031387725.1 Verrucomicrobiota bacterium
CAACAACCCGGGGTCGGGTGCCGATTCGCTCACCGATCGCGAACGCGAAATCCTCAAGCTCGTCGCCGAGAGCAACAGCACCAAGGAGATCGCCCTGAAGCTCGGCATCAGCAGCAAAACCGTGGACAACCACCGCACCAACCTGATGCGGAAACTCAACCTCCACGACGTCGCCAGCCTCACGCGCTACGCCTTGGAAATCGGCCTGGTCGACCACCGCGCCAAAAATCTTTAACGGCCCGTGGCGGGTGCAAGATTCGTTCTTGCGCGCCCTTGGTGATTAACCAATAACGACCGCCACACTTTTCTCCGCCCAACATGAAGAACTTTGCCAAACTCGCCGGCCTCACCCTGGCCTTGTCCACCCTGATCTTTACCGGTTGCCAAAAGAAACCGGTCCGTAATGCCTCCACCCTCCCTGCGACGGGATCAGGCAGCACCGTGGATCCGAATGCGGTTGCGGTGCAGGAAGATCCCCTCGGCACCCTGCAAACGCGCGACCTCAATATGGGCAAGCCGGTCAACGAAAATCAAAGTGTCGTGGACCCCATATACTTTGCCCTGGATCGCGCGGCCGTCGCCGCCCCCGAGCGCCCGAAGCTCGAAGCCGCCCTCAAATGGCTGAAGGACAATCCTGAGAAGAACTTCGTGCTCATCGGCCATTGCGACTGGCGTGGAACCGCCGAATACAATCTCGGCCTCGGCGATCGGCGCGCAAATTCCGTGAAACGCTTCCTTGAATCCCTTGGGGCGGATTCCAAGCGCGTGGAGACGCTCTCCAAGGGTTCGACCGACGCCAAGCAGGGCGGCGGTGAATCCGAGTGGTCGAAAGACCGCCGCGTGGACTTCGTCGAGCTGAAGAAGCAATAAGCTTCGAACCATTTCAGGCAAAGACCGCAGATTTCTCTGCGGTCTTTTTTGCCGGGCGACTGGTCCGGGCTGGCACCAGCCGGCAACAGGAATCCAGCAACGGTGTCCTACCCCTTCGCCAGCTCCGCGAGCACTCGCTCGGATGTGTCTATCCCGCGTTTCATGACCCCAAGATGGAAGCTCTCGTTGGGCGCGTGCAGATTATCCTCCGGCAGGAAGAGTCCCATCATGACGGCGTCGAGCCCGAGCACTTCCTTCAGGTCGGCCAGCAGACCCACGCTCCCACCCTCGCGGAGATAGATGGGCGGCTTGCCGAAAACCTCGGTCGCGGCCTTGTCCACGGCGCGGAAACATTTCGCCAGCGCTGGGGACTGGTCCTTCGGCGTGTTCGAGCGGTCGGGGGGGATGACGACATAGGGCGTGGCCCCGTGTTGTTCCTTGATGGTGAGCGACACGCCCTTCGGACAGCGGGCGCGAATGGCATTAAAAACAGTTTCCTTGATGTTGGCCGGGGTTTGGTTGGGCACGAGCCGGCAGGTGATCTTCACCCGGGCCTTGCTGGGGATGACGGTCTTGGTGCCCTCGCCCTGGTAGCCGCCGCTGAAACCGTTGAATTCCAGGGTCGGCAGGAAACGGATGGCCTCAAACGGCGAGTAACCGGGCGGTGTGTGGAATTCCTTGATGCCGAGAAAGGCCGCATAGTCCTTCTCCTTCAGGCCCGCTTTGGCGAGTTGCTCGCGCTCCCACTGCTGGGGCTCGACCACCGCATCGTAAAACCCCGGGATGTTGACCCGGCCGTCGGGCGTGTGCAGCGAGGCGCACAATTCGGCCAGCGCCTGGAGGGGATTCATCAGCACGCCACCATGCATGCCGGAGTGCAGGTCCGAATTCGGCCCGGTCAGCTCGACCTCAAAGGCCATCATGCCGCGCAGTCCGACGGTGATGACCATCTGGTCGGGCGACAAGATGCCGTTGTCCGACATGTAGATGAAGTCACCGCGCAGCTTGTCCTTGTTCTCCTTGAGGAAGGTCTTGAAGTTTTTACTGCCGATTTCCTCCTCGCCCTCGACGACGAACGTCAGGCGCAAGGGCAGTTCCGGGTTCTTCTCCAGCAGCCGGGCCACCGCCGTGATGTGGACCAGCAGCGGTCCCTTGTTGTCGGCGGTGCCGCGGCCATAGATGCGCTCGCCCTTGATCGTGGCTTCGAAAGGCGGCGTCTTCCACTGGTCCAGCGGGTCGGGCGGCTGCACGTCGTAATGCCCGTAGATGATGACATGCGGCCAGGCCGGGTTGGTGCCGCGCTTGGCCACGAGCACCGGGTGCAGCGCGGTGGGCACGAGCTCCACGGCGAAACCGATCTCGGTCAGCAGGCCGGATAAAAATTGCTGGGCGCCCACCATGCCCGCCTTGAACTGAGGATCGGCGGAGACGCTGCCATGACGGACGTATTCCTTAAGCTTTTCAACGGGGTCAAACATACCACACGTTGACCCAACTCCCGGCGCGGGGCTAGTCTGAAAAACATCCTAGTAGCGTGCCTTGGCCTTCTCGTAGAACGGCAGCACCTCGGGCATCCAAGCTTGGAGGTCGGCAATGCGCCGGTCATGCGAAGGATGGGTCGAGAGAAACGCCGGCATCTGGGGCCCGGAACCCTCCTTTGCCATCTTCCGCCAGAAGGTAATTGCGGCCATCGGATTGTAGCCCGCCTTCGCGGCGTAGCGGAGGCCGATGAAGTCGGCTTCGCTCTCATGCTTGCGGGAAAACGCCAGCATGCTGCCTCCCGCGGCGAGTCCGTAGCCCGCCAGAACCAAGTCGTGATTTTTGCTGTCTTTGGTCGCACTGTCCAACACTAGGCCGACCCCGGTCGCGATCACGCCCTCAGTCATGCGCTCGGCCCCATGGCGGGCGGTAACGTGCCCAATCTCGTGGCCCATGACGATGGCGACCTCGTCATCCGACTCCGCCAAATCCAGCAGGCCGGAATAGACGCCCACCTTCCCGCCCGGCAGGGCGAAGGCATTGACCGTCTTCGGCGCCTCGAAAACCACGAATTCCCATTTCGCTCCCGGCAGGGCATCACCCACCGCGGCGGCAATCCGCTTCCCGATGCGCTGCACGCGATCGTTGGCGATGGGATTGTCCGATATCTTCTCCTTCCCCTTGATCTCGGCAAAGGCGGCCGCACCCATCGCCACATCGTCACCCAGGGGAATGATGAAAGAACTGCGGCCCGTCTCCGGAACCGTGTAGCAACCACTCAGCAACAAGGCCGCGAGCAGACTCAGATGCCAGCGTCGTTTATTCATCCGGTCAGCCTAGTGCTTGAAGTGCCGGATGCCAGTAAAGACCATCGCCAGGCCGCGCTCATCGGCGGCCTGGATGACTTCGGCGTCCCGCACCGAGCCGCCCGGCTGGATGGCGCTGGTTGCACCCGCCTCGGCCGCCGCAATCAGGCCGTCGGCAAACGGAAACAGCGCTTCGCTGGCCACGGCTGAGCCCTTCAAGTCCAGCTTGGCCTCGCCGGCCTTCCACACCGCGATGCGCGAGCTGTCCACCCGGGCCATCTGGCCGGCGCCGATGCCCAGGGTCTGCTCGCCCCGACAATAGACGATGGAGTTCGACTTCACGTGCTTGCCGACTTTCCAGCCGAACAGCAATGCCGTCCATTCTTCCGCCGTGGGCTCCCGCTGGGTGACGACCTTGAAATCCTTTGCGTTGCCCAGCATGCGGTCGCGGTCCTGCACGAGGACCCCACCGACGACCGAGCGAACCTCCTGCAGCGCGTCAGCCCCCAGGCCCTCTTGCGCAATCATCAACCTCAGATTCTTCTTCTTGCCGAAAATCTGAAGTGCCTCGTCGGTGAAGCGCGGCGCGATGATGACCTCGGTGAATATCTCCGCAATGAGCGTGGCCAGCGCGGCATCGAGCGTGTGGTTGACGATAATGATGCCGCCGAAAGGCGCCTGCCGGTCCGTGGCCAAGGCCATTTCCCACGCCACCCGCAATGTATCCGCGCTGGCCACGCCGCAGGGGTTGGTGTGCTTGAGAATGGCGACCGTTGGGCGCTCAAACTCACCGATGAGATGGGTCGCCGCGGTGATATCCAGAATGTTGTTATAACTCAGTTCCTTGCCCTGGAGTTGCTGGAAGTGCTCGTGGAAGGTGCCGTAGAGCGCCGCCTTCTGGTGCGGATTCTCGCCGTAACGCAGGCTCTGGGCCTTTTTGAGCGAGAGAGAATAGCTGGCCGGGAACCCGCTGAGCGCCTCGAGGTCGGGCTCGGCCTGCTGGCCTTCCAGGTATTTGGCGATGGCGGTGTCGTAAGCCCCGGTGCGCTGAAAGACCTTGAGGGCCAGCTTGCGCCGCAGTTCGCCTAATTTCGTTGGCTCACAGAAGGCCGCGAGGACGGCGGCATAGTCATCCGGGTCACACACCGCCGTGACGCTCTCGTAGTTCTTGGCCGCGCTGCGCAGCATGGAGGGGCCGCCGATGTCGATGTTCTCGATCGCCTCCTCGAACTCTACGTGCGGCTTGGCCACCGTCTGTTCGAAGGGGTAAAGATTCACCACCACAAGGTCGATGAGGGCGATCCCGTGCTGCGCAGCCTGCGCCAGGTGCTCAGCCTTGTCGCGCCGGCACAGCAGGCCGCCGTGGATTTTTGGATGCAACGTTTTGACGCGCCCTTCCATGATCTCGGGAAACCCGGTGTGCGCGCTGACCTCGGTCACGGGCAGCTTGGCCTCGGCGAGCAGTTTTGCGGTGCCGCCGGTCGAGAGCAGCCGGTAGCCGTGCTGCCGCACCAGCGCGGTGGCGAATTCCACCAGGCCGCGTTTGTCGCTGACGGAGAGCAAGGCAAGTTTTCCCATGGAACCAGCGTTTGTGCGCTCGCGGCATTTTCACGGCAAGTCGAAAGGCGGTCATCCTTCTCATGCCTCCCAATCATTTCACAGGAGCCAACGGAGGAAACGGAGCACTCTTTAGTCCGGACTCTGTTGCCTCAGTTTTCTCATGTAAAAGTCCGGACCTATTTTCTTCGTGCTCTTCGTGTCCTTCGTGGTTCAAGTCAGGGCCACTGCATGACCGCTCCGCTCGAATTGCCCGGCCTGAAGGTTGTCCTGGACAAGCTCGTCTACCACCACGGGGGCAACCTGCCGCCCGACCAGCCCCACGCCTTCGTGTATTACCTGACCATCCACAACGACTCGGACCGCACCGTCACCCTGCTCGGACGCAAATGGGTCATCGAGCACGCCGACGGCACGCATCTCGTCGTCGAAGGCGACAAGATCGTGGGCGAGACGCCCACCCTGGCCCCCGGCGGGCATTTCTCCTACAACAGTTACCACATCACGGGTCAGCCCGGCCGGGTGCACGGGAGTTTTCACGGGCTGGACGACCAGGGGGGCCGCGTCTTTGTCCGCATCCCGGCGTTTGACATGGAGATTCCCGGCGACTGACACGATGGCGAAGAAAGTCTTCTGTGGGAGCGAGCTAGCTCGCGACAATGCCCAGTCGCGAGCAAGCTCGCTCCCACATAACCTTGCGCCTGTTGTCAGACTCATCCTCTTTAAATTTACTTAATGAAGCTCATTGACCTCAACGCGGATGGCGGCATCGGCGCCAACTCACTCTATGTCCAGCTCGGCGATTTCCACCTGGTCGTGGACAGCGGCCTGAATCCCAAGAAAGTGGGTCGGGTCGCCGCGCCCAACCTCCGCCCGTTGCAGGGGGTGAAGCTCGACCTCATCATCATCACGCACTGCCATCTGGACCACATTGGCTCGCTGCCGCTGCTGATGCGCGCCTACCCGAACACGCCGGTGATCCTGACGCAACCCAGCCACATGCTGATCGAGCGCATGCTGCACAACTCCGCCAACGTCATGCTGCGCGAGCGCGAGGAGAAAGGCATCGCCGACTACCCGCTCTTTACCCACGAGGAGATCGACCGCCTCAAGGGCCGGCTCTATCCCCTCGCCTTCAACAGCCCCAAGAAGTTCGCCGGTGCCCGCGACGAGATCGAATTCACCTTCCATCCGGCCGGCCACATCCCCGGCGCCGCCGGCATTGAGATCGTCCACAAACACCGGCGCATCTTCTTCACCGGCGACGTGCTGTTCCAGGTTCAGCGGATTCTTCCCGGCGCCAAGTTCCCCACCGGTAAATTTGATACTCTCGTCACCGAGACCACCCATGGCGCCACCGAGAAGCCCAAGGGCATCACCCGCTCCAAGGAGATGATCCGGCTCGTCGAGACCATCAACGCCACCATCCAGCGCGGCGGCTCGGTGCTCATCCCCGTCTTCGCCCTCGGTCGCATGCAGGAGATCATGGCCATCCTGCATGACGCCCGGAAATTCGA
>JANNDM010000027.1:0-15928 GCA_031387725.1 Verrucomicrobiota bacterium
TCGAGGACAGCACGATGCGGTCCTTGATCTCAATGTTGTAGTAATCAACCGTGGCGGAGAAACCGTTCTTCGAATTCCAGGTGGCGCCAATGCTGACGTTGGTGGATTTTTCGGCCTTGAGGGGCGAGGAACCCAGGGCGACGGCGGCAGGTGCGCTTACCGGAAAGGTCAGGATATCGAATGGCACACCGCCGATGAAGTTGGTGGCGGTGGAGCTGAACCACTCCTGCGCGAGGTGCGGGGCGCGGAAGCCCGAGCTGGCCGAGCCGCGCAGCGCGAACTCGGGGGTGACCTCGACACGGGTGGCGAACTTCACGGTGCTGCTGTTGCCGAAGTCGCTGTAGTCCTCGAAGCGGCCGGCAAGGGAGACCAGCCAGCGGTCGCTCAGGTTTTGCTCGAAATCCAGGTAGAAGGCCTTCGCGTCCCGATCATGGGCGCCGGCGTCGGAGGGCTTGAAGCCGGGGAACACCTGTGCACCCACGGCGGCGAGGCCGCCGGCATTCGGGCCGCCGATGATGGTGGCGCCGCCGTTGCGATAGGAGTCGGGCTCGCCGGCGCTGATGGTGTATTCCTCGGAGCGGAATTCAAATCCGGTGGCGAATTTGAGCGGCGTGGCCAGACCGGTGTTAAATGAAGTAGTGAGGTCGAGGTTGGTCGAGACCTGGTTGAACTTCAGCTGGCCGTCGTAGAAGGCGGTCGGGCTGGCGTTGCCGAGCGTGACGTTGACGGAATTGGAGGTGCGGTAATCAATGGCGTTGGTGCCGTAGTTGGTGCTCAGGTCCCAGTTCCAGTCGGTAACCTTGCCCTTGATGCCGACGCCGACGGAGACGTCCTCGACGGCCGAGTCGATGAAGGGCAGGAAGCCGTCGGCCCAGATGGCGCGGACCGTGCGGTCGTCGCCGGCGCGGCGGAAGAAGCCGGCGCCGTTCGCGTGGCGGTTGCTGTTGCCGGCGTTGAAGTAGAGGGTCATGCCGTCAAACAGCGGATAATCGCCATTGAGCCAAATGCCCTTGTCCTTGGTCTCGGGGTCGCCGAAACGGTGGTTGAGACGCCGGACGGTCGCCTCGCGCGGGTCGAGGATACCGTTGGACGCGCTGAGCCCCGTGCCGGAACCGAAATTACCGGAGAACGCTTGCGGCAGGCCGGTCGTCGTGTTGGTGCCGAAATACTGCTGGCGGGTGTCGGGTTCGATGCGGTTGGTGGAACCGTGGTCGCGGAGGTAGAGGCTGAGGAAGAGCGAGCCCTTGTCGCCGAGCGCGGTGCCGGCATAGGCGTCCAGCTTGTAGTCCTTGCCGTCACCAAACGAGTTCTTGCCAAAGGCGAGGTTCATACCCCAGCCGGCGTCCTTGCGGAGGATGACGTTGATGACGCCCGCGATGGCATCGGAGCCGTATTGGGCGGAGGCACCGTCGCGCAGGACCTCGATGCGCTCGATCATGGACGAGGGGATGGCGTTGAAATCGGTCGAGACCGAGCCGCGGCCGATGGAGCCGTTGAGATTGACGAGCGCGCTGGTGTGGCGGCGCTTGCCGTTGATCAGCACGAGCGTCTGGTCTGGCGCGAGGCCGCGCAGCGTGGCCGGGCGGATGTGGTCGGTGCCGTCGGTGAGCGACGGGCGCGGGAAGTTGAAGGAGGGGATGTTGGCTTGCAGCATCTGGCTGGTTTCCAGATAGCCGCCCTGCTTCATCTCGGTGCCGCTGATCACGTCGATCGGCACGGGTGACTGGGTCACCGTGCGGTTGTTGAAGCGGGAGCCGGTGGCGATGAACTTTTCCAGCTGGACGACGGGTTCGGGGGCCGCGGTCGTCTGCCCGATAGTCGTGGTGGCGGTCAACAAGGCGAGGAGCGCAGCAGCGCCCGCCCGCCGCAGGCTCGTCGTGGACGAGACCCGGGTAGCAATGGTTTCGGTATTCATACGGTATAAGGTGGGCCGGCCTGACAAACAGACCGGTAGGTGCGGCAAAAGATAGGTAAAACCGCGATTACAACAAGTCTTTATCCTGCCCTCCGATTTACGACTTGAGACGCCTCGCGGGCTGGAAATCATGCGGGGATGCGCCTCACCCCTCGCCTGATTTCCGCGTTGCTCACTATTTCCCTGCTGGCCGTGCCGCTGCGCCTTTCCGCCCAGCGCGCTGCCGTCGAGGCCGAGCACGGGATGGTCGTGTCGGTGCATGAGCTCGCCTCCCAGGCCGGCGTCGAGATTTTGAATAAGGGCGGCAATGCCGTGGACGCCGCCGCCGCCACCGGCCTGGCCCTGACCGTGGTCTACCCGTTCGCCGGCAATATCGGCGGCGGCGGTTTCATGCTGATCCACCTGGCCGATGGACGGGACATCGCCATCGACTACCGCGAAACGGCGCCCGCCGCCGCGAGCCGCGACATGTATGTCGGTCCTGATGGCAAAATCATCCTGGGAGCCGGTTCCTCGACCGCCGGCTGGAAGGCCAGCGGCGTGCCCGGCTCGGTCGCCGGCTTCGCCCTCGCGATGAAAAAGTATGGCTCCGGCAAAGTCACGTGGGCCGACGTGGTCGAGCCCGCCCGCCGGCTGGCGGCCGAGGGCCACTTCGTGTCCCAATATACCGCCGCCCTGTTTCAGGTGGGCGAGAAGCATCTCGGCCAATTTTCCGAATCGAAGAAAGTCTACCTGAATGACGGCGCCTTCTGGCAAGCGGGCGAGCTCTGGGTGCAAGCCGACCTCGGGGAGACCTTTGCCCGTCTGCAGAAAAACGGCCCGCGCGAGTTCTACGAAGGCGAGACCGCCCGGCGCATTGCCGAGGCCATGGCGAAGCATGGCGGCAACATCACCCTCGCGGACTTGAAGAATTATCAGGTCGCCGAGCGCACTCCTCTGCGCGGCAAATACCGCGGCTATGACATCGTCACCATGCCCCCGCCCTCTTCCGGCGGTATCGCACTCCTCCAGATGTTCGGAATGCTCGAACCCTTCGACGTCGGCGCCCTCGGCCACAACTCCGCCGCCAAATACCATCTCTTCGCCGAAGTCATGAAGCGCGCCTTTCGGGACCGCGCCGAATACCTGGGCGATCCGGCCTTTGTGAAAGTGCCCGTGGCCCGGTTGCTCGACCCCATCTATATCAAGGGCCGCATGGCCGACTTCTCCCCCGACAAGGCTACTCCCGCTTCCGCCGTGCCACCCGGCCTCGGCAAGTTCGTCGCCCAGGCTCCGTCCGAGTCCGACGAGACCACGCACTTCTCAATCGTCGATGCCGCCGGCAACGCCGTGGCCAACACCTACACGCTCAACGGCGCCTTTGGCTCGGGCGTCACGATTCCCGGCACCGGCATCCTGATGAACAACGAAATGGACGACTTCACCTCGCAGATCGGCACCGCCAACATGTTTGGGCTGATCCAGGGCGAGGCCAACGCCATCGTCCCGGGCAAACGCCCGCTCTCGTCCATGACGCCCACCTTTGTGCTCAAGGACGGCAAGCTCGTGCTCGTCACCGGCTCGCCCGGCGGGCCGACCATCATCAGCACGGTCTTCCAGATCATCGCCAATGTCATCGACCACCGGATGCCGGTCATGCAGGCCGTCGAGGCACCGCGCATCCACAACCAGTGGTTGCCCGATGTCGTCACCTTTGAGCGCTTCGGGATGAACGCCGACACCGCCGCCCTCCTCCGCGCCAAGGGGCACACCCTCCCCGAGCGCAAGTCCTACGAAGGGGCCTACCAGGGTGATGGCGAGACCATCGCCGTCGATCCAGCGACCGGCCGGCGCGCCGGTGCCGCCGATCCGCGCAAGGCCGACAGCAAGGCCGTCGGCTACTGAGCGGACCCTTCCGCCCGCCCCGGAGCGGGGTGACCCTGATAGTTGTGTTTGACAACTATCTCTTTTTGGTTGCTAGTAGCATCCTTCATGAAAACCCTGGCCTTCCTCCAAGCTCTCCGGGCGCACCCCGCCCTGCCCGTCGTGTTCCGCCACGGCGGCGATACCGTCCCCTCCGGCTACCACCTCACCGAGGTCAAGCGCGTCGCCTACGAAACCATGGACTGCGGCGCCAAGACGCACCGCTGGTCTGAGACCCAATTCGAAATCTGGGTGCCACCGCTGAACAGTTTCAATCCCTGGCGCGGCTACATGCCCGCCGGCAAGATCCTCGCCATCATCGAAAGCGTCGAACGCGCGCTGCCTCTCACTGGTGACACCGACGCCCGCATCCACACCCAACTCGGAGCCGGCGCACCGTCACTCTGGGAAATCGCCACTGCGGCGCCTTCTGGCGACCAGCTGGTCGTATCCCTCACCCCTGACCGCACCCGTTGCAAAGCCGCCGAACGGCAACTCGGTCAGTTGACCGGGGGCTGTTGCGGCAGCAAACCTGAGATTGTGGCGGGAGCGGACGCCGGCTGTGCTTGCGCCGGTGCAGGTCTTGCACCCGCCGAGAAGGAAGCAGCCGTGTGCTGCTCCTGAACCCGGCGAGGCCGCGCTCGCCAAGCCGCGGCCCTTGCCCCAGTTTCGCCCCATGTCCCGCGCCACCGCCCAGTCCGCCCAGAACACCGACGCTCTCCTGCGCGACGTCGTGCAGCTGTTCCTCCAGGCCCAGCGCGCGATGACCGCGTGCTGTTCCGACGCCACCACCAAGGAGTGCCAGGCCCTGCGGTTGCTCAGCCACCGCCCGACCCCGCCCAGCGTGCAGGAATTTGCCGGGTTGATGAGTTTGGAAAAAACCTGGGCCAGTCGGCTCGTCGTCCGGCTGGAAAAGCGCCGGCTGGTCAAGCGGGTCGATCACCCGGACGACGGCCGCAGTTGGCTTATCGAGCTCACCGCCAAGGGCCGCGCCGAATGCGTCCAGCTCGACGCCTCGTTCGGCGAGCACGCCGTCAACCTGCTCGGCTGCGTGCCCGCCGCGCACCGGGCCAATGTCGAGCAAGCCCTCGTCCACCTGCGCGACGCACTGGTCCGCTGCCTCGTCGAATGCCAAACTCCTCCCCGCCGTTCCGTGCGAGGTAATCCGCGCTAATATTCGGCCGCCACAAAGTGGCGTCCATTGCGTGCCGGAAATCCCGCCGTTGAAACTCCCTCCCGCACCTCACTCGTTGCGCAGAGCTTCGACGGGGTTGACCCGCAACGCCCGCAGCGCCGGCACGAGCAGCGCCGCGCCCCCGGCGAGCCCGAGGGAGAGCAACGTGGTGCCGAACGTCACCGGGTCGCGCGGGCTCACCCCATAAAGAAAGGTCGCGAGCAACTGGCCGGCAAAAAAGGCGGACCCGAGTCCGAGCACAAGGCCGGCGCCCAGTTGCCAGCCGCCCTGCCGGCAGACCAGCGAGAGAATATTGCCCGGCGTCGCCCCGAGGGCCACGCGCACCCCGATCTCCTGCGTGCGCTGGCTGACCGCGTAGCTCATCACCCCGTAGAGGCCGATGCCCGCGAGCCCGTAGGCCACGACGCCAAACACGCCGAAGATCCAGGCGATGAGTTTTTTCGAGGCCCCGGCCTCGGCCAGCATCTGGTCCATGGTCTGGGCGAAATAGATCGGCAGGTCGGCACGCACCTCGCGCACGACGCGGCGCAGGACCGGCGCGAGCAGCACCGGGTCGCCGCTGCGTGACCGTGCGAACACGCTCATGCGGTCCATTTCACCGTTGGTCGTCTGTTGATAGGAGACGCAAGCCTGCGGGGTGACGTCGTTGTTGAACCGGCCCTGCATGACCTGGCGGGCCACACCGACCACCGTGATCCACTCCGGCTGCTCGCCCGGCTGGCCGCGGCCGCGGCGGAACCGTTGGCCGAGCGCGCTGCGGCCGGGCCAATATTTCTCGGCGAAGTTCGTGCTGATGACCGCCACGGCCGGCGCCTCGACCGCATCGGCGTCGGTGAGATTGCGGCCCTGCAAAACCGGAATGCCCAATGTCGGGAGATAACCGGGCGACGCTGCCTTGACCGTCGCGACGGGACCGCGCGTGCCCTCAGGATCAGGCGCACGGCCGTCAATGACCACCGGCTCGTAGCCGCCGTAGGTCGGTTGTGAATCCACGAGCCCGAAGCTCGCAATTTCCGGCGCCGCTTGGAGCCGGTCGGCCAGCTGCTTGAAAAACGCGCGCTGTTGCGGCGCGCCCTTTGATTCTTTGTCGAGCAAGGCGACACGTCCGTGATAGATGCCGGCGGTCTCGAAGCCGAGCGGCGTGCTTTGCATTTTCACGACGGTGCGCACCATCAAACCGGAGAGGACGAGCAACAGGCAGGACAGGGCGATCTCGCCGACGACCAGCAGTCGCGTGAACCGGCCCAGAGCCGCACTCGTCGAGCCGCGGCCCCCCTCCTTCAGCACCGAGTTCAAATCCGTGCGCGAGGCGCGCAGCGCCGGATAGAGGCCGGCGATCACACAGG
The DNA here is from genome assembly GCA_031387725.1 of Verrucomicrobiota bacterium. GTDB lineage: Bacteria > Verrucomicrobiota > Verrucomicrobiia > Opitutales > Opitutaceae > Lacunisphaera. Next base: position 6,359 of record JANNDM010000027.1, read on the forward strand.
CCGCGCCGGTGATGCCGGCGGCATAGAGCAAGGCGGTGCCGTTGAGTTCAAAGACCATCCAATACGGCGGCTTGAGGTCGGCGACGCCGTAGCGGAAGCACAGGACGCCCACGTAGGCCAGCACCAGGCCGACCAGCGCACCGGCGACCGTCAGCACAAAGGTCTCGGTCAGCAGCAAACGCACGACACGGGCGCGACCGGCCCCGAGTGCGGCGCGCACGGCCAGTTCCTTTTCCCGCGTGGCCATGCGGGTGAGGAGCAGATTCGCGACATTGGCGCACGCGATGAGCAACACAAAAAACACCGCGCCGAGCATGATGCTGAGCAACTGGCGGGTCTCCTGGTCGACGAAAACCTCGCGCATCGTCTGCACGTGGTAGCCGATGCCCTTCGTCTCGGCGGGATGATCCTGCGCAAAGCGCCTGCCGATCGCGGCCAGCTCGGCTTGGGCCTGCGCCACGGTGACGCCGGGTTTGAGCCGGCCGAAAACGAACAACCCGCGGTTGTCCCGCTTGTCCTCGCGGAACATGTCGCGCACGGGGTGGAAGGCGTCGGCGTTTTCCGGGAACCGGAAACTGGCGGGCGCGACGCCGATGACGGTGGCGGATTCGCCGTTGAGCTTCACCTGTCGACCGAGGATGGTGGGGTCGGATTTGAATCGATTCTGCCACAGCGCGTGGCCGAGCACGATGGTGGCGGGCGTGCCCGGCTGGTCTTCCTCGGCGCTGAACCAGCGGCCCAGCTCGATGGGGGCACCCAGGAACCGCAGCCCTGGCGCCGTGATCGCCGTGCCCTCGATGCGCTCGGGATCGCCGCCCTCGCTGCTGAGCGTGGTCGTGCGATCTTGGTAGACGGCGTAGTCGAGGCAGGACTGCTGCGCCGCACGCAGATCGGTGAGCTCGCCCCAGGACAGGCCCGCCCGGTCGTTAGGATCGCCCGCATTGGTCGTGTAGAGCGACACCAGCCGGTCCTGCTCGGGGAACGGCAGGCCGCGGAGCGCGATGCCGTTGACGATGGAGAACATCGCGGTGTTCACGCCGATGCCGAGCGCAAGGGTGAGAATGGTGACAACGGCAAAGCCCGGACTCTTGGTGAGAGTCCGCAGGGAAAGACGGAGATCGGACAGCATAGCGTGGAGGGGGGGGGGGGGGGTTGCCGGAAGAACACCCGACCCCGTCCCGAAGTTACAGGAAACTTTTTGCCCCTGTTTCGCTCTGCGAGAACCGGGGACAAATCCCGGGCCGCCAGCAGTCGGCAACGGGCTGCCGCGCTTAAAGCGGCGACAAGCCCACGATCAGCCCGATGACCGCGCCATAGGCCACGTGGCCGGCGAAGTGGCTCAGCCCGACCATCAGGTCGGCCTCCTTGAACTCCTCCAAGGGGTGCTGGTCGGCCACGACCCCGACCAACATCATGCTGACGATCAACCCGTGCAGCAGGCCGACCCCCAATCCGAGCATCAGCGACATCGGTAATTGCGTGTAGCCGAGCGTCACCATCAACAGCGTATAAACCAGCGCGAAACCGATGGCGGCGGTCACATGGACAAACAACCCAACCCGGTAGGCGTTGTCGCGCGATTTGGTGATGAGGCTGCCGAGCGCGAGGATCATGTCGCCCTTGATTTGGCCGCCGTGCGCGACGAGCCGCATGGTCAGGTGCATCGCCAGACCACCGCCCACGCCCGCGATCAGCGCGGTGCAAAGATACTTCACGAGGAACATCGCTGTCATGGCGGACTCCGGGGTTGGGGTTTGGCCGCCCGCAATGCGATCGGCCGGCGACCAAACCATACGGGACGCCGGGGGAAACTCCATCCGATTGTGCGCCTTGCTCTCCGTAATAAAAAACTGGCCTCGCGGCGGACGGGGCGCGAAATTGCTGGGCGCTGATGAACCCCGCCGCCCTGCTCGCCCCCCTTTTTTTGGTTTTCGAACTGTGGCAGCTCGTGGTCAGTGAGCGCTACATGGGCATCAAGCAGATCCGGGTGAACGCCGACCCGCGCGAGCTGGCCATGGCCGATTGGATGGCGGCTACGTGGGCCGGCGGACTGGTCGCCTACTATGTCTGGATGTTTACCCTGCTGCTGCACCCGGTCGGCCGCGCCCAAGGCATCGTGCTGATTGTGATGACCGGGGTGGGCTATCTCATCCGCAGCACCTGCGGCCTCAAGTGGGTGCTGGTGGTGCTGACCTTCGAGGGTTCCATCCGCATCGGCATGCTTGTGTCGTTCATCGCCCAGTCCTGGCGCCGGCTGATGCTGTGAGCCGCTAGCGCCGCGTCGGTGCCGGGCCGTGATGCGACTGGACGAAAAATACCTGCGCGGCGGCGAGCCGTTTGCCGTATTGGTCATAGTCGCCCGCCCGGGAGTTGGGCACCCTCACCCGCTGGATGACGTCCCCGGCCGATCTTGTCCGGCGCTTCTCCGTCCGGCGTCAGTTCCCGCGTGAACTTCGGATCGCCCGTATGCACCACCGAGTGTCGCTCCCAGCCGCGCCGCGCGATCACTTCGCACAAAGTGGGGAAAATTCATCTGCGAGCCGAAGACGGATCGCGCGACCGCCGGTTCTCAATGCCATTCCACCGGGATCGCCCGCCGGTTTAGCCTTGAGAAACCCCGCGCGCCCCGCGAAAAGAAGCGTGCGCGCGAATCGCCTATGAATCTCGACCCCGCCCCCCGCCTGCCCAAGTGGATCTTTTTGGTGATCGACCTCAGCCTGTTGCTCACGGCGTTCATCATCGTTTACTTCGCCAAGGATCCCTACGCGCCGGTGCCGCTCATGAGCGCGGTGGCCAGTGTCGGCTTGGCCGCCATCATCGGGTTGGTCCCCTTTCTGATCGATTACGCCGCCGACTCCGCCGAATACGTGCAGCAGGAGCGCGCCCGCCTCGCCGACCAGGTGCAGCGCCTCAATGCCGCCGGCGAAAGCCTCGCCCGCGCCGCCGCGCAGATCAAGGCGGTCGAGGAGGCCGTGCACAAAACCGCGCACGTCGCCGAGAACCTCCCCTACCGGATGCAGGAGAAACTCGCCGAGTTCAACCAGCAGCTCGCCACCTCCGAGGACGAGGAAAAGGAACGCCTGACCGAGGAACTCGCCACCCTCCGCCAAGGCGAGAGCGAACGCCTCACGGCCTTGGCCGACAAAGTCAGCAAGACCGTGGCCGAACTTGCGGCGCTCGATGCCTCGACCCGCAAGCAGCTCGCCGCCGCGCAAGACGCCGCCGCCGGCAAATTCGAAGCTCGGCTGAACGCTGCCGTCGCCGCGCTCGAAATGAAACTCGCGACAGTTTCCATGCCCGTAACCGCGGCCCCCGCGCCGGGGGAGGAAACGAAGCTCGAACCGGCCGCCGCCGCGACCGTGGTTGAATCTGTCTCCGTGGTGGAATCGTCCGCGCCCCCCGCCAGCCCCGAGCCGGTCGAACGGGCCGAGGAGCCCAAGCCGAAAAAGCCGCGCGCCCCGCGCAAACCCAAGCCTGAGGATACGTTGGCCGCGATGTCCGCCCCGATGCCGGGCGACGAGCCTCCCGTTGAAGGCAGTGAAAGCTCGGGTGAATCCGCCTTCCCCGACACCCCCGTCCGCAGCGAGCCCGTCGAAACGGCCGAAGCCGCCATCCCCGACGAACCTTCCGTCTCCGCCGACGGCGCCACCCGCCTGCTGGTCACCGCTTATATCGGCATCGGCAACAAACTCTACATCCGCGGCGACGGTCCCGGCCTCAGTTGGGACAAGGGCCTGCCGATGAAATTCGTCTCCATCGGCAAGTGGGGCTGGGCCACCGACGAAGCCACCAGCCCGGTGGCCTGCAAGCTCTACAAAAACGACGAGACCGCCGCAGTTTCCGGCGAAGTCTTCCTCGAGCCCGGCCAGCACGTCGAGGTCACCGCGCTGTTTTAATAATGGGGCGGGCGTTCGTCCGGCACTTCCTCGCCCTCGCGCCCGCCGGTCTGTTGGGTGCGCAGCGCGACGATTTCCTTTCTTAGTTTGGCCAGCTCGTCGGCCAACTGTAGCATGACCTTGTCCTGCTCGGCGCTGTGGCGTTGCAAGTGGGCATAACGCTCTTCGAGGAGGGTCAGACGTTGGGCTTCACTCATCAGGGCAGGATGCAGGTTGCGCGGGCCGAGGCAACCCGCCAACTTGCCGTCATGAAGCGCCTATTGGCCACCCTCGGCTTGCTGTGGTGCGGGATGCTCGGTTCCTGCACCACACCCCCGCCGGCTGCCACCGGGCCGGTGATTTTGATCTCCCTCGATGGCTTTCGCTGGGACTACCTCCAGCGCTACTCCGCCCCCACCCTGCAGCGCCTGGCGCGTGAAGGCGTGCATGCGCGGACGATGACGCCATCCTACCCGACCAAGACTTTTCCCAACCATTATACGCTGGTGACCGGTCTCCGCCCGGCGCGGCATGGCATTGTGGGCAACTGGTTCTACGATCCGGCCAACGGCGAGACCTTCGGTATGAGTAAATCCGCGTCCAACACCGACGAAAAATGGTGGGGCGGTGAACCGGTCTGGATCACCGCGGAACGGCAAGGTGTGCGCAGTGTGTGTTATTTCTGGCCCGGCTCGGAAGCCGCCTACCACGGCCTGCGACCCTCCCGCTGGCTGCCCTTCAATGACAAAATCCCCTCCAACGACCGCGTCGACGGCCTGCTCAAGTGGCTCGATGTCCCCGCCGCCGAACGCCCGCGCCTGGCGACATTGTATTTCAGCGCCGTGGATCACGGCGGGCACAAGCATGGCCCCGATGCGCCGGAGTTGCAGGCCTCCATCACCGAAGTCGACGAGGCTGTCGCCCGGTTGCTCGACGGCCTGAGCCGGCTCGGCCTGCGCGATCAGGCCAACCTTATCATCGTCGCTGATCATGGCATGTCGCCGGCATCTACGGACCGGGTGATCTTCCTCGATGACCTTGTCGCGATGAACACGATCGAGGTTGAGACCACCGGTCCCTACGCCGGCGTGCGGCCCAGGCCGGGCACGCGCACCGCTGGCGAGCTCGCCGCCGCTATCCGCGCCAAGGCTCCGCCGCAACTGCAGGTTTACTTGCGCAATGAAATGCCCGCCCGCTTCCATTATTCAGGCAATGACCGCATCCCCGCGGTCATGCTCGTCGCCGACGACCAGTGGTCCATCGAGCAGCGCGCCGGCTGGCCCGTGCGCGCCGCCACCTTTTCCAAGGGCAACCACGGCTGGGACAACGCTACACCCAACATGGGCGCGCTCTTCCTCGCCCAGGGCCCCGCCTTCAAGACCCGCACTACTCTTGACCAGGTCGACAACATCCATGTCTACAATCTGGTCTGTGCCGTGCTCGGCCTCAAACCCGCGCCCAACGACGGCGACCAGACGCTCGTGCGCGCCACCTTGCGGCGCTGAGCACTTGCCGCGCCCCAAATCCGCCCGGTGGGCTGGGCGCTGATGTCAACTATTAGTTGACATCAGCCGGGCACGCCCCGGCGTTGAGCTTATCCCTAAAGTCTCCTCTCGGTCAAGGCGCTGATGTCAACTATTAGTTGACATCGATTGAGCATCCTCAGGCGTTGAGCAGCGCGCGGAGTTCGGCCGGCGAGCTCACCGGCGCCTGGCAGGTGAAATTCTCGCACACGTAGGCGGTGGCGCGGCCGCCCACCGGTATCATTTCCGCCAGATAAGGCCGCCGCGCCGCGAGCCAGTGCTGCCCGGCGCCGCCATCGGCGCACAGGATGGCTCGTCGCGGGCCCAGTTGCTCATGCAAGACCGCGGTCATCGCCTGGAAGTCGGGGGCGGATGGATCGCCCGCCACCACCACCGTGCGGGGGGCGTCCACCACCAATTCGATGGCGCAGAGCAACTGCGGCAGTCCTTGCGGCATTGCTGTCCACTGCGGTCGCAGCGCTTCGATGGTTTTCATCGCGCGGTCGCGCGCTCCGGGCAGACCAATCATCCAATCCAACCGGAGCAGGTTCAACGCCGCGATGGAGTTGGCCGACGGCTCCGCGCCATCGTGATCCTCCTTCAACCGCACGATCACGTTGGGATCATCCGCCCGGGAATTGAAATACCCGCCCCGCACCGGATCCGCGAACTGTGCGTCCATCATCGACTGCAGGCGCTCTGCCCATTGCAGCCAGCGGATATCGAAGCCGGCTTCATACAAATCGAGCAACCCCTGGATGAGAAACGCGTAATCCTCCGCAAATCCGGCGATGCCGCTCCGCTGCCCGCGCCAACTCCGGTAAAGGGTGCCGCCCGTCTCGTCGTAAAGCTCGCGCCGGATAAATTCCGCCGCCCGGGTCGCCGCCGCCAGATAGGACCGGTCGCCGAGCACCTGCGCGCCCTTGGCCAGCGCCGAGATCATCAGGCCGTTCCAGGCGGTGATGATCTTGTCATCAAGGTGCGGCCGGGGCCGCTGCGCGCGCACCGTGCGAAGTTTCTCCAGACAGCCCAGCAGCTTGTCGCTCGCGGCCGGCACTTCCAATCCCTGCGCGCGCGCGGTCGCCGCCAGCGTCTGCCGTTGCATCAGCACATTCTTGCCGGTGAATTCCCTCTGCGGGTCATGCTCGACGTTACCGCCGGGTTTCATGCCGAAATGCGTGCAGAAAAACGCCGCATCGCCACCGAGCACCGCGCCCACCTCGTCTTTGGTCCATACATAGAACGCGCCCTCGGCGTGCTCTGGTTTGCCGTGCGCGAGCAGGCTGTCCGCGTCTTCGGCGGAATAAAATCCGCCACCCGGGCTCGTCAGGTCGCGCTGGATATAGGCAAAAATGTCGCGGGCAACCCAGGCATAGGCCTCCACCCCCGTCGCCTGCCGCGCCTCGAGATAACTCATCGCCAGCTGCGCCTGGTCGTAGAGCATTTTCTCGAAGTGCGACACAAACCACTGCTCGTCGACCGAGTAGCGGTGAAACCCGCCGCCGACATGGTCCTGCAGGCCGCCCTCGGCCATTTTGCGCAGGGTGAACAGCGCCATCTTGATCATTTCTTCTCCGATGGCGGTCTTGCGCCCCTGCAGCGCAGCCATGCGGAAAAGAAAATTGAGCGTGCTCGGCCGGGGAAACTTCGGCGCGCCCCCAAAGCCGCCCCACGTGGAATCGTGCGCCTCGTGGAAATACTGAAACGCCTTGGTCAAGGCCTCGCTGGCCGCTTCGGGCAATGAAAGTTCCGGTGCATCCGCTTCCGTCCTGGCGCGAGGCGGCCCGTCGGCCGCCTGGCGCCGCAGGGCGGCGACCACCTCGTCGGCACCGGTCAGGATTTTTGACCGCTGCTCTCGCCAGTGGCGCGTGATGGCGTTGAGGATGGTTAAGAAACCAACCCGGTCCCGCCGCGCGGGATCCTCCGGCGGAAAATACGTGCCGCCATAGAATGGTTTCAAGTCAGGCGTCAGCCACACGCTCATCGGCCAGCCACCGTGGCCGGTCGTCTGTTGCACATAAGTCATGTAAACGCGGTCGAGGTCGGGCCGCTCTTCGCGGTCGAGTTTCACCGGCACAAAATCGCGGTTCAGCACCGCAGCTACGGCCGCATTTTCAAACGACTCATGCGCCATCACGTGGCACCAATGGCAGGTCGAGTAACCGATGCTCAGGAAAATCGGCTTCTGCTCCGCTCGCGCCTTGGCGAAGGCCTCCTCGCCCCACGGATACCAGTCCACGGGATTGTCGGCGTGTTGCCGCAGATAGGGCGATTGCTCGGCGGCAAGGCGGTTCGGCATCGGTGCCACCCTCGCGGAAAATCTCCCCGTGGCAAAGCGATTGTTGCACCGCGGCCGGCAAACGGTGAGCGTCCGGCACCTTGTTCGCCGCCAGCCTCGCCGCCTTTTTCTTCGCCCTCAACGCCACCTGCGCCAGCCGCAGTGTCCAGGCCTCGGGGACGATGCGCGCCAATCTCGGGCGCCTCATCATCTCCGCCTGCGTGCTGGGTCTGTTCGCCCACCTGGTCGGCCAGGGCTTTGGCAGCGCGAGCCTGGGTTGGTTTTTCCTCAGCGGCATCATTGGCATGGGCCTCGGCGACCTCGGCGTCTTTGCGGCCCTGCCCCTGCTTGGTTCCCGCCTGACCGTGCTGATGACCCAGTGTCTCGCGGCGCCCATCGCGGCCCTGGGCGAATGGCTCTGGCTCGACACGCGCTTGTCGGCTGCGCAGATGCTCTGGGGCGCCGTGATCATCGGCGGCGTGCTGCTGGCCCTGATACCGAGCAAGGCCAGTCCGCCCCGAGTGCGCGTGCGGCCGATTGGATTTCTCTTTGGTTTGCTGGCCGCCGCCGGCCAAGGTTTCGGCGCGCTGGTGAGCCGCAAGGGCGTCGATGTCGCCGTCGCGGCGGGCGAATCCGCGCACAACGCCACCTTCGGGCTCAACGCCGCCTACCACCGCATCCTCGCGGGCCTCGTGTTCACCGCCCTCTGGTTCCTCGCGTTGCGCCTGCTCGGCCGTCGGCCCCCGCGTCCCGCCACGCTGGACGACCCGGCCGGGCGGCAACGGGCGCGCCGGTGGTTGCTCGCCAACAGCCTGATCGGCCCGGTGCTGGCCGTCGGCTGCTATCAGTGGGCCTTGGCCACCACCCCGAGCGGTCTCGTGCTGCCCATCGCCGCCACGACGCCGCTCATCGCCATCCCGCTCACTTACTGGCTCGAGGGCGAGCGACCGTCCAAACGATCCGTGGTAGGCGGTGTGGTCGCGGTGGTTGGCGCCGTGGCACTTACACTGACCTGATTGTTGTCTGGTCATGAACGGCTGAATCGGCCGCAAAAAACAGCGACCCCAGGGGGATTGGCGTTGCGGCTGCAAAGCCATTGACGGCGACCCGGCGAAGCGGCTCACTCGCGGGTTTGCCATGCTGACCCTTGCTGATGTCGCCAAGTCCTACGGCACCCGGGAACTCTTCTCGGATGTGTCGCTCTTTGTCGCGCGCACGGACCGGTTCGGCCTGGTCGGCCCCAACGGCGCGGGCAAATCCACCCTCTTCAACCTCATCCTCGGCGAGGAGCAGGCCGACGAAGGCACCATCGAGTGGGAGCGCGGCGCGGACTTCGGCTACCTCCCGCAGGAAAGCGCCCCGGTGGGTGACGAGACCGTCCTGGCCATCGCCACCAGCGGCAAGAAGCTCGTGCCGGAAAATGACGACGATTACGACATCGACTGGACGCTGGAACCCCGCGCCAAGAAAATCCTCGCCGGCCTTGGCTTCCGCGAAACCGACCACGAGAAACAGGCCAAATCCTTTTCCGGCGGCTGGGTCATGCGCGCCCACCTCGCCCGCTTGCTCGTCAGCGAGCCCGCGCTGCTCCTGCTCGACGAGCCGACCAACCATCTTGATCTGGAGGCGCTCCTCTGGTTCCAGGATTATCTGACGCGCTATCCCGGCGGCCTCGTGCTCATCTCCCACGACCGTGAATTCCTGAACTCGCTCTGCAACGGCATCCTGGAGCTGCGCAGCGGCACGCTGAACAAATACACCGGCAACTACGACGACTACCTGAACGAGAAGGACGCCCGCAAGGAGCAGCAGGCCGCCCAGTTCAAAAACCAGCAGCGCGAGATCGCCCACCTCCAGAAATTCGTCGACCGCTTCGGCGCCAAGGCCTCGATGG
>JANNDM010000120.1:0-40233 GCA_031387725.1 Verrucomicrobiota bacterium
GTGCAGCCGCGGTTGAGGTAGAGATTGCCCACCAGGAACTCCTGCTGCGCGCGCTCCAGCGCCTTGGGGCTGCGGGAGAAGAAGCCGCCGGTGAGGGCGTAGTCGTTGTCGTTCGCCATGGCGAAGGCCTCGTCGAGATCCTTGGCCTTGAGGATGGCGAGCACGGGACCGAAGATTTCCTCGCGGACAATCTTGTGGTCAACTTTGCACCCGGTGAACACGGCGGGCGGCACGTAGTAACCGCCGCTGGCGATCTGCTCCGGCGTGAGCGTGGCCTGCCACGCGAGCTTGGACTCCTTCTTGCCGGCCTCGATGTAGCCGAGGATGGTTTTCTGCGCGGCGGCGTCGATGACGGGATTGACAATCGTGCCGGGCAGCGACGGATCGCCGACGGGCAGGGTGGGGCAGGCGGAGAGGAAGCGCGCGACGAAATGGTCATACACCTCCTCGAGCACGATGAGCCGCGAAAGGGCGGAGCACTTCTGGCCGGCGAAGCCGAACGCGCTGTAGAGGGTGGCGGGGATCGCCTCGTCGAGGTCGGCGTCGCTGTCGATGATCATGGCGTTTTTGCCGCCCATTTCGCAGACCACCTTCTTGAGGTTGAGCTGGCCGGGCCGGGTCTTGCCGGCCTCCTCCCAGATGCCGAGGCCGACCTCGCGCGAGCCGGTGAAGGCGATGAAGTCGATCTGAGGGTGCGCCACGAGGTGCGCGCCGGCGTCGGCGCCGGAGCAAGGGAGGTAATGCAGCGCGCCCGCGGGCACGCCGGCGGCCATCATGATCTCCATCAGGTAGGCGCCGATGATCGAGGTCTGGCGCGCGGGTTTGATGATGACGCAATTGCCCGCGACAAGCGGGGCGACGGTCAGACCGGTGAGGATGGCGAGCGGGAAATTCCATGGCGCCACGGCGACCCCGACGCCCCGGGGCGTCCAGGCTTGGGTGCATTTTTCGCCGGGCACGGGTTGCGTGACGACGGGCTTGGCCAGGCGGCGCATCTCCACCGCATAGAAGCGCAGGAAGTCGATCGCCTCGGAGGTGTCGCCGTCGGCCTCGATCCACGGCTTGGCGCCTTCGAGGATGAGGAGCGAGTTGATCTCCAGACGGCGCGCTTCCATGAGGTCGGCGGCGCGCTCGAGCATCTTGGCCCGGGCGTCGACCGGCGTGGCCCGCCAGGTCGGGAAGAACGCGACGGAGGCGGCGACGGCGTCCTCGGCGTCCTGCACGTTGCCCTTGGCCCAATAGCCGACGATCTGCGCGGGGCGCGCGGGATTGACGGAAGGGAGGAAGGGCCGGTCGGTGATCTTTTTGCCGTTGATGATGCACGGCCATTTCCGGCCGAGCTTGGTGGCCGCGAAATCCTGCAGCGCGGCCCGCTGCTGCTCGCGGTTGGCGGCGATGGTGTAGTCGGTGTTGGCGGCGTTGGCGAATCCGCCGGTGGCACGGGGCGGACGGGCAAGGGGCTCGGGCGCGGCGGCGATGGCGTTGACGGGGTTGTCCAGCAGCGCACTGAGCGAGGCCTCGCCCATGTTCTTGATGCGCAGGAAGCCCTCGTTCGAAGTGTTCTCGAGGAGGCGGCGGACAAGGTAGGCCATGCCGGGCAGCAGTTCGCCCACGGGACAATATTCCCGGACGCGATGGCCCATCTGCAGGAGCGACATCTTCAATTCATCGGCCATGCCGTAAAGCGCCTGGAATTCGTAATGCTTCGGGTGGACGCCGAGGCGCTCGGCTTGGGCGATGGCGTGGGCGCAGGTGCGGACGTTATGCGAGGCGAAATTCGGCGTGATGAGGTCCGCGTTCTCGAGGAGGAAAACAGTCAGCTTCTCGTAGTTGGCGTCGGATTCGGGTTTCTTCTGCCAGACCGGGACCGGCCATTCGCGCTGCTGGGCGATGACGGTCTCAAAGTCCCAGTAGGCGCCCTTGACGAGGCGGACACTGAGCGGGCGGTGGTGGGTGCGCGCCCAAGCGATGAGGTCGCGGAGGTCGGTCTCGCAGTCGCGGAGATAGGCCTGCACGGCGATGCCGATGGCCGGCTTCTGCGCGAACTCGGGTTCCTCGAAGATGGATTTGAAGAGCGCGAGCGTGAGGTCCTTCAGTTTGTAGCTCTCCATGTCGAAGTTGATCAGCGCGCCCACCTCGGCGGCGCGGCGCAGGATCGGCCGCAGGCGGTGCTTGAGGGCCTTGATCGAGTTCTCCGGGTCGGCGGGATGGACGTCGGGCGTGAGGGCGGAAATTTTGACCGAGAGGTTAAGGCGCGGCAGCACGCCTTTCGGGCCGACATCGGAAGCGCAGGGCTCGGACTCCTTCGCATAGAATTTGGAAACGGAGTCGAGCACCTCGATATTCCGCTTCAGGAACACATCCGCCTCGGCCTCGCTGACGACCGCCTCGCCGAGCAGATCGATGGTGGTGGCGAGGCCGGCCTTCAGGTTCTTTTTGATCTGCTTGAGCAAATCCTCCCCGGTCTCGCCGGCGACAAACTGCCCGGCCATGTCGACGATCTGGGCCTTGACCGGCGTGGCCACGAGCGCGGGGGCGAACGACGAGGCGGCGAGACCGGCCTTGAGCGCGGGATTCAGCTCGACGGCCTTGTCGCCCAGATATTCCTGCAAATGGCGGACGATCTCGGCGGAGGAGTTGAGTGAGGGCAGGACGTCGACGAAGCGGAAGAGCTGGGTCTTGAAGACCGGGTCTTTCATGGACCACTCCATCAGGCGGGCATAGGCGCCTTTTTTGGAGAACAGCGCCGGCGGCGGTTGTTGATCCATCAGCGCGAAGAGTTGCTCGCCCTTGGCGCGGACGGTGGTTTCGATTTTCGGATCGGGGGTCAGGAAGGTGGACATGGAATTGGGTAGCGGCGGAGTTTCGCCAAGGGACATAAATAGGCAAGGGCGGCGCAGTGGGCCAAAGGGAGCAAAACAGCTGCTTATCAAAGATGTTAGGAGGTTAACCTATCATCGGTGCGACTTCGCGCCGGGAGGCGGGTTAGGGAGGCTTATGGACTTGGCCTAACGCGATTTGCGTGGCAGGAGGATTCTGCAACTAAGCCGCAAGGCGCTGTGTTCTTAGCATGAATGAAGATCCCAAAGTGCAAAATCCAACCCGGGGCGTAACGGCTCCGCCTGACTTCACGACGTTCATGCGCAATTACCAGGACATGGTCTACTCCACTGCGGTGCGGCTCATCGGCAACGAGACGCAGGCGGAGGATATTGCCCAGGACGTCTTCATCAAGGCGCACGAACATTTCGAGAATCTTCGCACCAGCCCTACCGCCGGGGGCTGGCTGAAGACGGTGGCGACCAACCTCTCGATCAACCATATCCAGCGCTATAAGAAGCGCTGGAGCTTCTTTTCCGACCTCGTCCACAAGGATGACGAGGGGGGCGAAAAGGAAGTCGAGTTCGCCGCGCCCGACACCTTTTTCTCAGGCGTCGATTCCTCCGAGCGCCGCGAGTGGATCGAGCACGCGTTGGAGAAACTGCCCGATCACCAGCGTATTCCGCTGGTGCTTTACCATTTCGAGGACATGCCCTACGAAGACATCGCGAAGAAAACCCGCGTGTCCCTCAGCAAGGTGAAGACGGACATCCTCCGCGGCCGCGAGGCGCTCGCGAAAATCCTGACGCGCAGCGGCGCCAGCCACGAAAGTTTCGCCAACTGAAGGGGCCCATGAATTCCAAAATGACACCCGAAGAGCTCGAGAAATTCATCCACCGCGAGTTGCGCGCACTCCCGGCTCGCCCGGCGCCGGTCGGGTTCGAGGCGCGCTTTCAGCAGGCGCTCGAGGCGCGCCGGACCCAGGCTGCGCTTTCCCCGGAGCAGTTGGAACAGCTCGTCCATCGCGAATTGCGCGCCCTGCCGTCGCGCCGCGCGCCGCGCACCCTGGAATCGCGGGTCCTCGCCGCACTCGAACATCAGGCGGCCGTGGCATGGTATCACAAGTCTTGGGCTTATTGGCCCGCCGCCGTGAAGGCCGCTTTCCTTGCGCTCGCCACGGGCGTCAGCGGCACCGCCATCGCGGCTTTCTACCTGATCAGCCAGGGTGCCGACACCGGCGCCATGTCCGCCGTCGCGGGCGAACGCTTCGCCGCCGCCGCCGCGCTCTTCCGCGTCTCCCGCTGGATCGTCAGTTATGCCAGCGATACCTTCGCCAGCATTCCTTCCCTCTGGCTCTACGGCGGACTGGCGTTTGTCGTCACGATGTATGCCGCCTTCTTCGGACTCGGCGCCACCGCCTACCGCACCCTTTACCGCAATAATTGAACTTTCTCATGCACAAGCCCCGCTCCTCCTTCCTGTTTGCCTGCTGGCTCCCGCTCGCGCTGGCCCTTTTGCCCGTGCTGCGCGCCGAGGAAACTCCTCCCTCCACTCCGGCGCCTGCGGCCGAGCCCGCCGCCCTGACGGCACCGGCCGAGCCGTCGGTGGCTCCCGCCGTCGAAAAGACCGCGGAGGCCGCCCCCGTCGAGGACAAGGCCGTCGAAGCTCCGGAACAAAAGGCCGATGGCGAACTTCGCGAACTGGGCACCGAGGAGAGCAAGCCGGCCGCCAAGAAGAAATCCCCACGTCGGACCCACTCCTTCGGCGGCCGTGGCAACGCGGATACACCGCCACATTTCGGTGCCAACCAAACCATATCGGCCGACAGCACCAAGCGCGAAGCCGTCACCATTTTCGGCAATACCACGGTCGATGGCCATCTGACCGATGCGGCCGTCTCCGTCTTTGGCAACACCACCGTCAACGGCACCGTCGATGACGCGGCCGTCTCCGTCTTCGGCACCACGACGATCAATGGCAAGGTTGGCGACGTGGCCGTGGCCGTCTTCGGCGACCTTGTGCTCGGACCGAAGGCCGAGGTGGGCAGCGAGGCGGTCGTCGTCTTCGGCAAGCTCATCCGCTCTCCGGGGGCGCAGATTCACGGCGGGGTGCAGGAAATCGGCACCTTTGGGCCGTTCCGCAACCTCGGTGAAGGCCTGCACGCTTGGATCAACTCCTGTCTGTTGATGGGCCGGCCGCTGTGGATCGGAGAAAATCTGGGCTGGGCCTGGATCGTGGCGGCGAGCTTCCTGATCTTCTACCTCTTGCTGGCGCTGCTCTTTCCCGCCGGGATCGAGAAATGCGTCGAGGTGCTGGAGCAGAAACCCGGTGGCACGTTCCTCGCGGCTCTGCTGGCCATGATGCTGACTCCGATCCTCACGGTGCTGCTCGCGATCACCGGGGTGGGCATCCTGCTGATTCCGTTCCTGATCGTCGGCCTCATCTTTGGCACGCTCTTCGGCAAGGCTGCCGTGCTGGCCTGGCTCGGCCGGCGCGCGACGCGGCTGCTTGGCAGCGACGGTGTCATGGGCTCCGTGCTTGTGGCCGTGTTCATCGGCAGCCTGATTGTGTGGGCGCTCTACCTGGTGCCGGTGCTCGGCTTCCTGCTCTACAAATTTTTCGGCATCCTCGGCCTCGGCATGGTGGTCTACCGCCTCGCCCTCTCGATGAAGCGCGACAAGCCTGCCGTCGTGGCGGTCCCGGTGGTCACGGCCGAAGGCCAGCCCCCGCTCGTTGGTGCGGAAGCCTCCCCGGCCCGCATGACGCCGCTGGCTGTGCCGCCCATCTCGGCGGCCACCCTGCCCCGCGCGGGCTTCTGGCACCGGATGGCGGCGGTGGCGCTCGATGGCGTATTGGTCGGGATGTTGTGCGGATTTCTGAGCAACATCTTGAGCCATTTCGGCAGCGCCTTCCCGTTTTGGTTCGCCGCTTACCACGCCGCCATGTGGGCCACCAAGGGCACGACCATCGGCGGCATCGTCTGCGGCCTCAAGGTCGTGCGGCTCGACGACCGTCCGCTCGACTGGGGCGTGGCCACGGTGCGGGCGCTCGGCGGCTTCCTGTCGCTCGCGGTGGCCGGTCTGGGCTTCATCTGGGTGGCCTTTGATGACGACAAGCAATCGTGGCACGACAAGATCGCCGGCACGACCATCGTCCGGGTGCCGAAGGGCACGCCGTTGCTTTAAGAAGCGGTAAGCCATAAGCGGTAAACTTTATGCGAAGGCAGGGCTTCGGCCCTGCCTTTTCCTTTGCTGGACTTGGACACTCCGAGCTTACAGCTTACCGCTTAAGGCTTATGGCTTCAAAACCACTCGTCGGAATCATCATGGGCAGCGCCTCGGACTGGGCGACGATGGCGCACGCCGCCACGACGCTCACGGCGCTGGGCGTGCCGTTCGAGCAGCGCATCATCAGCGCCCACCGCACCCCGAAACTCATGGTCAGTTATGCCGAGTCGGCGGAGAAGCGCGGACTCAAGCTCCTCATCGCCGGGGCCGGCGGCGCGGCCCACCTGCCCGGCATGACCGCTTCGCTCACCACACTGCCCGTGCTCGGCGTGCCGGTGGAGTCCAAGGCGCTTCACGGCCTCGACTCCCTGCTCTCCATCGCACAGATGCCGGGCGGCGTCCCTGTGGCGACATTTGCCATCGGCAAAGCCGGCGCGATCAACGCGGCACTGTTCGCCGTCTCCTTGCTGGCGCAAAGTGATGCGAAGACCAGGCGGGCGTGGGGAAAATTCCGCATCGCGCAGACACGAAAAAGCGTGCGGGCGAAACTGCCGTGAGTGCCGGGGCGGCGATTCTTCCCGGAAAAACCATCGGCGTGCTCGGCGGCGGCCAGCTGGGGCGGATGCTCGCGCAGGCGGCGACCCGGCTCGGCTATCGGGTCCAGATTTACGAGCCGGCGGCGGCTTGCCCGGCGGGTGCCGTGGCGCACAAGGAGGTCAACGCCCCTTACGAAGATTTGGCGGCGCTGACGGCCTTTGCGAAAGAGTGCGACGTGGTGACCTATGAATTTGAGAACGTGCCGGCCGCGCCCTTGCAGGCGATCGAGGCGGTGACCTTGCTCCGGCCGCACTGGCAAGTGCTGGAGACGACGCAAAACCGCTCGCGCGAGAAGTGTTGGTTGCGCGACAACAAATTCCCGCACACCAAATTTGCCGAGGTGGCGGTTGACGGTGACGTCGCGGCCGGTATCCGCGAGGTCGGCGTGCCGTGCATCGTGAAAACCGCGGACTTCGGTTACGACGGCAAGGGCCAGCTCAAGGTGATGAACGAGGCGGACATCCCGGCGGCGGTGAAGAAATTTGCCGGCCAGCATGTGGTGATCGAGCAATTTGTTGATTTTGCCTGCGAGGTGTCGGCGGTCGTCGCGCGTTCCCCCGGGGCGGCGGTGCGGGTGTTCCCCGTCGCGGAAAACATCCACACGAACCACATCCTGGACTTCTCCATCGTGCCCGCCCGGGTGACCCCGGCGGTAACGGCCGCCGCCGAGAAACTGGCCCGGCTGATCGCGGAGAAGATCAACCTCGTCGGCGTGATGGGCGTGGAGCTGTTCGTGACCCCGGCCGGCGAGGTGCTGGTGAATGAGCTGGCGCCGCGCACCCACAACAGCGGGCATTGGACACTCGACGCGTGCATGACCTCGCAATTCGAACAGCAGGTGCGCGCCATCTGCGGACTGCCGTTGGGCGCGGTGACCCTGCTCTCACCCGTCGTGATGGTGAACATCCTCGGCGACGCCTGGGCCCACGGCGAACCGAAGTGGGACACGTTGCTCGCGCAGCCGAATGTCCGCCTGCATCTCTACGGCAAGGCCGAGGCGCGCCCCGGCCGCAAGATGGGCCATTTCACCGTGACGGCGCGCGACGCCGACATGGCGCTCGAACTCGCGCAGAAATACCAGGCGCGGCTGGTGGGCTGAGCCAGGCGACCCCAGCCCGGAACCGGGCGGGAGCCAATCCACCCGAATGCGGGTGCCCGGAATCCAATCCGGTTGTCCGCCTGGTGTTGATGTCAACTATTGGTTGACATCAACAAGAAGGCCCGGAGGGCCGTGGGACGGACGGCATGGACGGGGGCGTCACCCGCCCAGCGCGTAGAAGGCGTGCTCGCCGGGGAAGCTCGGCACCGCGTGTTTGCCCAGCGGCCGGGCGGTGGCAGTGAGAGAAAGAGATTTCGCGGCGGCCTCGCTCAGCACGCAAGTGGCGCCGAGCGGCTTGGTGGATTTTTCCATCCGGAAAAGGTAGATGACGTCCGTGCCGACGAGCGATTCGCCCTGCATGCCCCCGCTGATCCGGATGCGGCCTTGATGCAGAATGATGCGGTAGGGCCGGGGGGCGGCGGTCTGGAGTGCCACGAGTTCCTGCAGGGCCGCGCCGACTTTGTCGGCCGGATGCCGGTCCTGCCGCCAGTAGGCAAAGACTGCGTCGCCGAGATAGGCGTTGATGGTGCCGCCGGAGTGCACGAGGATCGGGCGGATGAGTTCGAGCCAGCGCTTGAAATCGGCCGAGGCCGCCTCGGCTCCGACGGCGTGGGTGTGGGCGGTGTGGCCGATCAGGTCGAGCATGAGCAACCAGCAGTCGCCGGAGTGGATCTGGACCGAAGTGGCGCCGGCGTCCGCACCGGCCGACTGGTCGGCCGACTGCTGGCAGCGGAAGGTGAGAGTGGTCTCGCCGAGTTCGATCTTGTCGCCATCGCGAAGCGCGACGCCCTGCTCCAGCCGGAGACCGTTGTGGTAGGTGCCGTTGGTGCTGCGGAGGTCGGTCAGCAACCAGCCGCCACCGGGGGTCGGTTGGATCATGGCGTGGCTGCGCGAGAGGCCGGTCTGGTCAAGGGCGAGCGTGTTGGCGGCGCTGCGGCCGATGGTGCAGGCGTGCTGGTCGAGCCAGTGCATCCGGCCATCGGCAAACTCCAGCCAGGCTTGGGGTAGGTTGGCGTCCATGCGGCCGCGACCTATTTGAGGCGGAGCCGCCAGAGGTTGTAGGCTCCGCCGCGATTGGAGAGAAAGTAGACGACCCCGGGGTCGGTCGGCGACCAGGCGGGAAGAATGTCATCGGAACCGTTGGAGGTGAGCTGCTGGATCTGCGAGCCGTCAGCATTCATCACGTAGATGTTGTTATTGGCGCGGCCCTGGTCGTCCTTGTCGCGGTCGGAGACGAACAGGATGCGGACGGGGCTGGCGAAACTGGCGACGGGATTGAAGCAGTTGGCGGCCAGAAAGGAATCATCGGAGACGAGGTTGGTCTCGAGCCGGCCGTCGGGCTCAACCGAGATGATCTGGCGCTTGGCAGTGGACTCGTCCACGCGGGTGAAGAGGATCTTGGAGTGTTCCCGATGGCTGATCTCCTCGGCGTTGATCTGGAA
Source organism: Verrucomicrobiota bacterium (assembly GCA_031387725.1). GTDB lineage: Bacteria > Verrucomicrobiota > Verrucomicrobiia > Opitutales > Opitutaceae > Lacunisphaera. Next base: position 9,186 of record JANNDM010000120.1, read on the forward strand.
CTGGGTGGGGAGGGCGCCGTCAAGCTTGACCGTGCTGAGCTGGGGGCGGGCGGGCGGGTAGTTGGGCTCGATGGAGAGATAGACGACCTCGCGGTTGCTGTCGGTGTAACTGGGGCCGTAGTTGAAGCGTTGGTCGTTGGTGATGCGGGAAACGCCGCCCGCGGTGCGGTTGTCGGCGAAGTTGATGCGGAAGACGTCGAATTTGTTGAGGTCGCCCCGATTGGACTGGAAGACGAGGATGCCGCTGCCGTCGGGGGCGATGATGGGGAAGCTGTCGAAGTAGCGTTTGTTGTTGTCGATCAGCCGGGCGGTGCCGCCGCCGTCGTCCTCGATGCGCTTGAGGAAAAGCGCGGAGTAGAACTTGCCGGCGTCGTCTTGCGACGTGACGGAAAGAATGGCGGACTCGCCGTCGGGGGTGATGGCGTAGGAGTTGAGCGCGGCCAGCGGGGCCTTGGGGTTCTGGTCGCGCCGTTGAAAGCGGGTGAGGCGGGCGAGGCCGGCGATATCGGCGACCCGTTCGCCGCTGTCGAGGGTGCCAAGCCGGGTGGTCGGGTTGACGGCGAGGCGGGCGCCGGTGGCGGTCAGATCAACGGTGGGGGTGTAGAGTCCGACCGGGAGTTCGGTGACGGCCTTGAGGGTGAAGGAGAAGATGTCCTTGTAATCATGGGTGAGCGTGACCTGGGCCGGCTGGTAAATGGTGGGGATCTCGGCGCGGAGGTTGAAGGTGGGCCAGGGCTTGGTTTTGTCGGCGCGGGTGAAGACGACGGAGACCTTCTGCGGCGCGGCACCGAGGTCGCGGTTATCGAGCGTGAGCCCGGCCGAGATGGGGGAACCGTCGGCGGCCTTGGTGTCGACGCTGAAACTGCGCTCCTTGCGCAGCTGGCCGAGCAGCAGGTTCACGATGGGATTGTCGTAGGGAAGGGAGCCGGACTCGCTTTGGTAGTCGGTCCGGGTAAGAGTGACCGCGAGGGGCTTCCACGGTGAGGTTTTGTTGTCCCGGGAGAAGGTGGCCGGCTTGGTGAGCGGGGTGAAACCGGCCGGCTGACCGTCAAGGGTGACGGCGGCGCCATCGGGATTCGAGCGGATGGTCACTTCCTTGTCTGTTGTGAGAGGGGAGAGGGTGACGGAAATTTCGCGCACCTTTTCCCGGGTGTTCCAGGAAGCGGTCTCGGTCTGGTAGCCGGGTTTTTCGACGGTGAAGACGTAGGCGGTGTCGCGGCGCTTGAGCTCGACGGTGGTGGGCGCCGGCAGGCGATCGCCGGACTCGGTGACGATGGTGGCGCCGGCGGGGGTGACGTTGATCTTGAGCGGCACGGCCGACCCGGCGACCGCGGTAGCGAGGGCCAGCAGAAGAAGGGGGACGGTGCGGCTGGACGGGCGCGTCATGGTGCGGATAGCTAAGCGCCTCAGTGGAACCCCGGTCAACCCGGCATTTCGGTTTCGTTCTGGCGTCGGGGCGCGCCGCCGATTCACTGCTCGCTGCACCCCATGGCCGGCCCGCCCGAAAAGACTGTATTTGTCCCGCGCAGCAGCAGCGCGGCGACGGACCTGTTCAACCCCGGCGACGTGGTGGCGCAATACAAGGTGGAGCGGGTGCTCGGCAAAGGCGGCATGGGAGTGGTCTACCTGGCCAAGCACACGGCGCTGAAGAAGGAATTCGCCGTAAAGGTGTTGCCGGCCCTGCTGGCCCAGGATCAGTCCTTCGTGTCGCGGTTCAAGAAGGAGGGCGTGATGGTGGGGAAGCTTAAGCACGCCCACATCGTGAACGTGACCGATTTCGGGGAGAGCCAGGGCAAGCTTTACCTCGTGTTGGAATACGTGGACGGCGGTTCGCTGGAAGAGTGGTTCGAGAAAAACCGCAAGCCCGGCGGCGGAACCCCGGCCGCCCACGTGCAGCGGCTGGTCGGGCAGATCCTGCTCGGCCTGGCGCATGCCCATGAGGTGGGCCTCGTCCACCGCGATTTAAAGCCGGCCAACGTCTTGCTGGAAAAAGCCGGCGAGGCCAAGATCTCCGACTTCGGCCTCGCCCGGCTGGTGGACGAGGAGGAATACCGGCGCAGCGGCGGCACCGCCTCGCCGTTTCTGGGTGACAGCGTGACGACGACGGGAGCCATTGTCGGCACGATCGACTTCATGTCGCCGGAGGCCCGCACCATGCGGCCATCCGATGCGCGGTCGGATATCTACGCGGTCGGCGTCATCACCTACTACCTGCTGACCGGCAAAAAACCGCACGGCATCGCGCAGCTCGCGTCCCGGCTCGTGCCGGGGCTCGATGCGGGCTGGGATCATTTCATTGCGACCTGCCTCGCCGAGGATCCGGGCAAGCGCTACCAGACCGCCGGGGCGGCTGGGGCGGCCCTGCGGCAGATCAATCAAGCCAGCGGCGCGAACCGCTGGCTTCTGCCGGTTGGACTGGTGGCCGTGGTGGCCATGGGGGTGGCGGTCTGGCAGTGGCCGCGGCCGGCCCCGCCCGTGGTGGTGCCGCCGGAAAGCAAACCCGCCGTCGTGCCCGCCGCCACGTCTGTGCCGCCCGTGGTGGAGAAGCCGCTGCCGTCACCCGAGCCGCTCCCATCGCCGGCGGCCGCCACGATGCGCAAGTTCGTGCTCACCGGCCTGCCTCCCGGCACGGTGGTTAGTCACCGGGACCGCAGCCATGCGGTGGGTGCGGCCGGCCGCGTGCAACTGGAGTTTCCGCCGGGTCCGCAAGGCGTGCGCGTGACCGCGCCGGGGTATCAGGATTGGGCGGGGGAAATCGGTGGAGCCGAAAATGAAACCGAGGCCACGGTGCCGCTCGAGTTGGTGCCGCCGCACCCGGTGCGGTTCACCGGATTGCCCGCGCAGGCGCAGCTCAAGATTGGCGGGAGCCTGATCACGGCCGACGGCAACGGGGCGGCGGTGGTGGCGCTGCGGCCCGGCCGCGTCACTCTCACCGCCAGCGCGCCGAAGTATCAAACGCTCGAACTGGGAGTGGAGGTGCTGGCGGCCACGGAGAGCATCCCGCTCGAAATGAAACGCCTGCCGCCGCCGCCCCTGGTCCTCGTCAAACTGCCGGACGGCGGTGAATTGAAATTCAAATGGGTGCCACCGGGCGAATTCTACCTCGGTTCACCCTCCGAGGAGCGTGGCCGTCAGCGCACCGATCTCGCGCGGGCGAAAAAGAGCATCCCCCGGGGGTTTTATCTCGCCGAGACCGAGATGACGCAACGGCAGCACCGGGTGCTCACCGGCAAAAACCCCAGCACCAGTCGCGCCCTGGGGGATGAAACCCGGCCGGTGGAGCAAGTGGCCTGGCGTGACGTGACCGGGACCGGCGGCGTATTGGACAAAACCAATGATATGCTCCGGAAGATGGAGCTGCCCTACAAGGCCGACCTGCCCACGGAAGTGGAGTGGGAATATGCCTGCCGCGCCGGCACGGAAACGGGTTTCAACGATGGCAGCCAGCTGACCAATGAACGCGATGACCCGGCATTGAACGCGCTGGCTTTCTACCTGCGCGGCGGCGCGCATGATGCGCCTTCCCCGGTGGCCCGATTCAAGCCCAACAGCTGGGGACTCTACGACATGCTGGGCAATATCGGGGAGTGGGTCCAAGGTGTGCGGGGCCCGCGCGAACCGGTCCTGCGCGGTGGCAACTGGAAGGTGGGTCCACCCTACTGCCGCTCGGCTTCACGCATCGAGCTGACTTCTGAGACCCGGCCCACCGACACGATGGGTTACCGGCTGTTGCTGCGGCCGACCGAGGAATAAAGCGCGTCTTCAAACCTGTTTGTCATTCTGAACGAAGTGAAGAATCCACGGCATCGAGCATGATATCATCTGCGAACGCATGGATTCTTCGCTGCGCTCAGAATGACAGGTTGGATTGATTTGCTGGGTTTGCAAACTCACCCTGACCGCGTTCAATTGCCCGGTGGCTTGGGCGCGGCTGGAGCCGCCGGCGGGGCCGGCGGTGGCGGTGGCGGTGAGCGGTCCGGCACCCCGGTGTCCATGACGTATTTCCAGGAACCGTCGGCCTGGCGTTTCCAGATGCTGAGAAACCAGCCGCCCCGCACGCGTTCCTTGCCGTCGGGGCCGGGACCACGCGATTCATAGCGGCCATAATTGTAGCCCAGGGTGCCGTCGTCGGCCACGTCGGTGAAATAGGCCGACCAAGTCAGACTGACGCCCGGCCGGTCGGCGCCCATGCGCTCCTGCACGGCGGCGGGGCCGCGCCACTGGCGCGGGTCAGTGTCGATGAAGGCGACGTCGGGCGCGGCAAAATGGGAGAAGGCGGCGTTGAGTCCCTGCTCCTTCGCCACGGCGCAGAAGGCATCCTCCAGGGCGGCGACTTCGGCCTTGAGCTTTTCCTTGCTGGCTTCCGCGTGAGCGGGAACGACCACCGAGATGACCGTGAACAGGAGGACAACGACGAGGCGTGATTTCATGAGGGTGTGTTGAATCATTGCGCAAAAGGCCGCGAGCCCACAGCGACGAATTCCATCCGGGGCGCGACCAACGAGTGTCAGGAGGAGGCCGGCAACACCACCCCGCGGCACTCACCCAAACCGATGCGCCGGGCACCCGGGCGTTCGGCGTAACCGCGGAGGATGACTTCATCGCCGTCATGGAGAAACTTGCGTTCTTCCCCGTTGGGCAGGTGGAGCGGCTCGGTGCCGCGCAGGGCCAGCTCGAGCAGGCTGCCCCGTGATTCCTTGGTTGCACCCGAGACGGTGCCGCTGCCGAGCAGGTCGCCGGGTTGCAGGTTGCAGCCGTTGCTGGTGTGGTGGGTCAGCAACTGGGTTAGCGTCCAATACATGGTGGAGAAGTTGCCCGAGCTCAGGCGGTGGGGCCCGAGGCCCGCCGCGCGCATCTGCCGGGTCAGCAACCAGACTTCCAGCGTGAGATTGAGGCCGCCGTGCGCCGCATCGGCGTTGTCGGCGAGATAGGGCAGCGGGGCCGGATCGCCCGGGGGCCGGGCCGAGGCCGGCACCCGGAACGGCGCCAGCGCCTCCATCGTCACGACCCACGGCGAAATCGTGGTGGCAAAATTTTTCGCGAGGAACGGCCCGAGTGGCTGATATTCCCAAGACTGGATATCCCGCGCCGACCAGTCGTTGAGCAAGACGACGCCGAACAGGTGATCGGCGGCCGATGCGAGCGGGATGGAGTCGCCCTGCGGGTTGCCCGGGCCGACCAACGCGCCAAGTTCCAGTTCGTAATCGAGGTTCTGGCACGGACCGAAGACGGGCGCGGGCGCATCCGCCGGTTTGGACTGGCCGTGCGGGCGTCGCACCGGCGTGCCGCTGGCGACGATGGACGAGCTGCGGCCATGGTAACCGATGGGCACCCACTTGTAGTTGGGCAGGAGCGGCTGGTCGGGACGGAACATTGCGCCGACATTGGTGGCGTGAAAAATGGACGCGTAGAAATCCGTGTAGCCGCCGATGCTGGCCGGCAGGAGCATCGTGGTGTCGGATTGAGGGACGAGGCAGTGCTCAACCTGGGTCCGCAGCCGAATCGGGCACGAATCAACCCCGAGCAATTTGCTCAATAGAGCGCGTAGCTCCGTCCATACCGCCGGGCCGGCGGCCATGAGGGCGTTGAGGGTGGGTTGCCGGCAGGCGGCGCGGGCGGAGGCGGGGAGCAGGTCGAGATCCACCGCCGCGGCCAGGTTCAGAATCTCATCGCCGATAGCTAGGCCGATCCGAGGTGTGAGATTCTCCCCGCTGCGAAAGACGCCGTAGGGCAGGTTTTGCAGGGGAAAATCCGTGGCGGCGGCGTTGGCCGACTCGATCCAACTGCGGCGGGCGGGGTCGTGGGTAATATTGAGTGTCATAGGTTGCGTCATACCTGATGGGCGGACGCAGTTAATTCTCAGACTCGGCAATAGGAATAGGGGAGGACGAATGAGTCAATTGACCTGACCGTGTTATTGCCGCTCCGCGGAAGTGGCAGATCATAGTAGGGCACATCTATAACAAGCGCGCTGCAATTTGTGATTTTTACAACCGAAGAATTAGTATTGCGGTTCGCCGTATTAATAGTTCCTTTCGCCGCAAGAAATTAGCCGGTCATTGGTGGTTTCTTACCAACACACAACACCTAGAACTATGAACAAGAGCTCCGTAAGTTATCTACGGAAGCCTTTGGCGCTGCTTGGCGCCGGGCTTTCCCTGTTCGCGGCCAATGCCGCTTTTGCCCAGACCGCCGCTCCCGCCGAAGGCGAGCCGGTAAAACTCGAAAAATTCACGGTCACGGGATCCTACCTCCCGCTTACTTCCGAAGTGAGTGCCAGTCCGATCGTGATCCTGGAGCGCAGCAAGATCGGTCTGACCGGCGCCACGGATGCCCTCCAATTGCTCAAAGATGCGACACCCTTCTTCTCGGGCAATGGCAACGTCGGCCAGGAATTGAACAACGGTGGCAGCGGCCAGACCTTTGCCTCGCTGCGCAACCTCACGACGCTCGATTTGATCAACGGCCGGCGCGCCTTTGGTGATTTGAGCAACATCCCGGTCTCGATGATCGAGCGGGTGGAAATCCTGAAGGACAGTGCCTCGACGGTCTACGGCTCGGACGCCATCGGCGGGGTGATCAACTTCATCCTCCGGAAAAACTACAACGGCTACGAGGTGGGCGGCCGCCGGTCGCAGACGCAGCACAATGATTACGACACCAAGGAGGCTTGGTTGACAGCCGGCGTGACGGTTCCCGGCGGTTTCATCACCGTGGGCGCGCAATACTTCGAGAACAGCCAGCTCGGCACCAACTCCCGCAAAGTATCGATCCTCTCGATCGAGGAACTGGTGGCCCTCGGCGGCAACCCGGCCAACCCGCCGAATTACTTCTCGGGTTCGTTCTCCGGCCGCGTGGCCAACTCCGTCCTGGCCGGTCTGCCCGAACTCGCCGGCAAGCCGGGCTACAACGCCGCCATCAAGACCCCTGCGGGCCGGGCGACCCCGCTGGATGCCCCGCAGACGCTCGCCCAGTTGACGGCGGCCGGCATCTACGTGCCGATCCTGACCAGCTCCGGCGGCTCGTTCGCCACAACCAGCCTCCTCAATACGGCTCTTTTTAACAACGCGCTGGTCGTCCCGACCAATCGGAAAATCTACACCCTGACCGGGGAGAAGGAACTGATGGGCAAGAAGCTCGTGGCTTTCGGTGACTTCATCTATTCCGACACGCTCAACTCCGGCACCGTGCTGGCGCCCGCGCCCCTGGCCAGCTTGCAGGCCAACTTCCTGACCATCCCCGCCACCAATCCCTTCAACTTCCAGGGTGTCACCCTTGGTGTCGGCCAAGTGGGCGCGCCCTCCGCCCCCCGCCACCGCCTGGAGGAATTGGGCCGGCGCACCGGGTTCAGTCAGCGCTTCTACACCCGCACGGTCGCGGGCTTCCGGGGTGAGATTAACGACAATTACAGCTGGGAAACCTCCTTCCTGTTCCTGAAAGGCCAGCTCTCCCGGCTGACCGTCGGTGGTGGCATTGGTTCGCTTCTGAACCAGGCCATGACCCCCCTGCTGGCCAATGGCGGCACGACGTATGTCAAGAACGCGGCGGGGCAGTATCTCTCGATCCTGACCGACGCCGCCGGCAACAATCTGCCGATCTTCAATTATTTCGCCTTGGCCGGCTTCAACGACCCGCGGACTCTGGCGGCGATCCAAACCGACCTGCTGCAGACCAGCCTCTTCGACACCCGCAGCGTGGATTTTCGTCTGAATGGCCGGCCCTTTACGCTCCCGGCGGGCGACTTCAACTTCGTGCTCGGTGGCGAGTCCCGTCGCGAACGCGTGTCCAACCACTCCGACAGTAACTTCACGACCGGGGGCGCCTTGGGCTTCAACGCCTCCGTGGGTTTCCCCGGTGGCACGCGCCGCACCCGCTCGGTTTACGCTGAGGCCGCCGTCCCACTTGCCAATCCCAAGATGAACGTGCCGGGCGCCTACATGGTGGACCTTACTTTGGGCTATCGCGCGGAGTTCCTCTCCCCCGGCACCAATACGGCCAAGACGCCCAAGGTGGGTATCCTCTGGAAGCCGTTTGACAACCAGTTTGTTCTCCGTGGCACCTGGAACAAGGGCTTCATAGCCCCGTCCGTCGCGGCCCTCTTCGGGCCTCCGGGCGGCAACGCTCCGACGGCCAGCGTGCCCTTGAGCGCCGCCGGCTTCCCCGGTCCCGGTGGTGCGGCCACGCCCATCCAGTTTGTCTCCGGTCAGTTCCTGCCGACGATAGAGACGAGCAATCCGAACCTCCCGCCGTCGAATTCGGAATCCTATGGCGCGGGCTTTGTCTATTCCCCGAAACAGCTCAAGGGCCTGAGCGTTTCCGTGGATTACTACCACATCAAGCAGGACGGCATCGGCGGCTTTGACTACAACGCCATCGTGGCGGACCTGAACGCCAAGGGCTCGGGCTCGGTCTACGCCCCCGGCCTCATCTTCGTGAACGGCGAACGGATGACCACCGCCGCCACCAACCAGATCACCAGCACCAACGTGGCTTCGCTCACGCTGGCCAACGATCCGCAGGGCGACCAGTGGACCGACGGCCTCGACCTCGACGTGAACTACACGATGAACACGGCGGATATGGGTTATTTCAACTTTGGCGCCAAAGCCAATGTGATCTTCAACTACTATGCCCGGGCCAATCCGGCGGTGCCCTACCAGCAATATGCGCGCAACTTCACGGACGGCGCGAACGGCCTGGGCAATTCCAACGGCCTGCTGCCCAGCTACCTGCTGAAGCCCTTTGTCAACTGGTCCTACAAGGATCTGCGGGTGTCGCTCACCGCCACCCACATCCCGGAAGTCATTGCCCAAGGCACCCTGTTTGGCGGCCAGCAGGCGACCAACAACCAGCGGGCCGACGGCAAGGCCTTTTTCATCAAGGCCTATACCACCGTCAACCTCTCGGCCACTTACACGGTGCCGAACTTCGGGCGTGATTGGGCCAAGGGCTTCGCGGTCACCGCCGGCGTGACTAATATCGCCGACAGCCAGGCCTTCTACATCCCGGGCGGCGGCAGCGGCTCGAGCGAGGCCAACACGAACAAGTCAACCTATGACATCATCGGCCGCCGCTTCTTCCTCGAGCTGAAGAAGGAGTTCTAAGCCGAGTTAGCTTCGCGAAATTCATTCGTCCCAGCGGCGACCCTTTGCGGGGTCGCCGCTTTTTTATGTCCGCCGCAATCTGATTGCGGCGAAGCCGGGTTGGGTGAAGATTTCCGACCATGAGAAAATTCATCATGATTTGGGGAGCGCTGGTGTTCGCGGTGGTGACGCGAGCCGATCCGGGGTTTGTGCAGACCGTGTCGGCGGCCGACTTTGCGCAGGCGGGGCTGCAAAAACTGACCCCGGCGGAGCTGGCCCGACTGGAGACGCTGGTGGAGCAATACAAGACCGGTGTCGTGGCCGTGGTGCAATCGCAGGCGGCCGCCTCAGCTTCAGAGTCTCGGCAGGATCTAGAGCAAAAAGTCGTGGCCGCAGAGACCAAGGTGAGGGAAGCCGAGTTAAAAGCGAAAGAGGCCGAGGCTAAGGCGATGGAAGCTGAGACTAAAACCAAGGCGGCTGAGGCCAAAGCCAGGGAGACCCAGGCCAAGATTGCGGCCGCACCAGCCAAGAAACAACCCGGTTGGCTTGCCGCCCTGACCACACTGGCCCGGGCCAGTGAAAAACCTGAGGATGAGGAGCCCCTGGAAAGCCGGTTAGTCGGTGATTTCAACGGTTGGAACGGCCGGACCGTCTTCACCCTCGAAAACGGCACCAAGTGGGTGCAGCAAAACAAGGTGGATACCTATAGTTACTCGCCGGCACTCCACGCGCCCATGGTCAGGATCACCCCGGCATCGATGGGCGGCTTCTGGTTTGATGTGAAAGGCGTGAACAGCCGGCTCCGGGTGGTCCCTTTGGTTCTGCCAGACAAATAGGTCCAACCTTTAGCCTGCTTCACCCCAGCAATGCCGGCCCGAAAGGGCCTGCGCTGATTGTGGGTTGCGTCCACCGGCCAAGTATCACCTCCGCTTCGACTGGATGAGCTGCTCGAGCTTGACGATGTCGGCGGCGAATCCACGGATGCCCTCGGCGGTCTTTTCCGTGGCCATGGCGTCCTCGTTGAACGCCAGACGACCGGGTTCCGCCGACTGCGGCCCGACCTCCGCCGGGGTGCCGCCCGGCTCAGTCTTCGTAAACGGTGGAGCGGTGGCCCACGGCCACGACCACCACGATCAAGACTTTTTTCTCCAGCCGACAGAGCAGGCGATAATCCCGCACACGGTAGCGCCAGAGGCCTTTTAACTCACCTCGGAGAGGCTTGCCGAATTGCTCGGGGTTGGCGCCGCCTTTGATGCGGGTGTCAAGAAAAGCGATGATCTCCGTGGCGGCGGATGGGCCGAGGGCGCGGAGTTCTCGTTTAGCCGCGTCCTCAAGCTGGTAGTCCCAGCTCACGCTTTACCTCCTCCCCGGTGTAAAGCCGTGTCTTGTTTTTGACATGGTTTTCCCAGCGGGAGGCGGCAACGCGGTAATCCAGCTCATCCTCGACGGCCTCCAGGATGGCGGCGGTGAGCTTCTCCAGGCGGGAGAGTCTGGCGAGATCTGAGGATGCCGAGCCGGCGAGAGCGGCGCGCTTGATGTAGGCGGCCGGGCTCAGGCCGCGCTTGCGGGCGGCGGCGGCGATGCGGCGTTTTTCCGCCGGGCTGAGCCGGATGGACGTGGGATGGGACGCGGTGGCCATGCGCTACAATTGTAGTGCGTCGTCATGGATGTCAAGACCGCCCAAGGTGGGGACGGAGCCGGTCCGGGCCAGAAACAATGAGGAATGTCTCCCCAGCCTAACTGTTTTTCGGACAGGCGATAAGTGAGAACCTCGTGCGCGGGTTGCGCATCAGCCGCGCTTCGCCTGGATGAGCTGCTCGAGCTTGACGAGGTCGGCGGCGAATCCGCGGATGCCCTCGGCGGTCTTTTCCGTGGCCATGGCATCCTCATTGAAGGCGAGACGGAAACCTTACTCGTCGAAGCTCACCGGTTTGAGCTCGGCGGCTTTCGTCTTGGCTGGATCGAGTTTGCGGGTGAGCGGCCCGGTGCTGGCCTTGAGCTCGCCGAGCAGTTGCGGGCCGGGAAGCCGGTAGATTCGCCTGCGGGCCTTCGGATCATGAGTTCGCTTGGTGGGCTGGTCTGGGCGGGCCCGAAATTAGGAGTTGCGCGTCCTTACTTTCCAATTAAAGGTAAGGCGCATGGAAATGACGACCAAGATCACCAGCAAGGGCCAGGTTACGATTCCGGTGGCGGTGCGGCGCAAGCTGGGCGTCACCGGGGGGGAGCGGGTGGCATTTATCTTTCGCCGGCCGGGTGAGGTCGTGTTCCGGCGGGCGGGCATAGCGTCGGTTTCAAGCCGAGGGGTGCTGGCGGGCAAGACCAACGGCAAGGTGGCGACCAGCGCAGACATCCAGCGTTGTTTGGCGGAAGGGGCGGCACGGAGCCACGCTCGGTGATCGCGATCGACACCAATCTGCTGGTCCGCCACCTGACCCAGGACGACCCTGTCCAATCAGCCAAGGTCGCGAAACTGCTGGCCGGGGCGACGAGCGACGGTGAGCTGGTTCTCTTGACCGATATTGTGCTTTGCGAAACAGCTTGGGTGTTGACCCGTTTTTACGAGGTGAAGCGGGCTGACCTGCTGACCGCCTTGGGGAGGATCTTGGCGGATGCGCAATTTGCTTTTCAACATCGCCCCGAGGTGGCGGCGGCGGTGCGGGCCAGCCGGACGGGCCATGGTCATTTTGCCGACCATCTCATTTCCGCCCTGGCGCGCTCGGCCGGCTGTCACACGACCTACACTTTTGAGAAAGGACTGGGGGCATCGTCTGGCTTTACCCTGTTGTAAGCGCGGGAGGAAGGAGGGCCCCTCGGGGCCAGTCCCTCCGCATTGAAGAGGAGCGGTAGGCCGCCTCGGTAGAACGTCAACGCGCTGCCGAATCGCAGCATCAAGCCGCTCCCGCAATTATCAATCTGTCTACGGCGGAAAACCTCAGCCGCGCTTCGCCTTGATGAGCTGCTCGAGCTTGACGAGGTCGGCGGCGAATCCGCGGATGCCCTCGGCGGTCTTTTCCGTGGCCATGGCATCCTCATTGAAGGCGAGACGGAAACCTTTCTCGTCGAAGCTCACCGGTTTGAGGTCGGCGGCTTTCGCCTTGGCTGGATCGAGTTTGCGGGTGAGCGGCCCGGTGCTGGCCTTGAGTTCTCCGAGCAGCGCCGGACTGATGGTGAGCAGGTCGCAGCCGGCCAGCTCGATGATCTCGCCCTTGTTGCGGAAGGACGCACCCATGACTTCCGTGGCGTGGCCGAATTTCTTGTAGTAGGCGTAGATTTCCGTGACGGACTTCACGCCGGGATCCTCGGCCGGCGTGTAATCCTTGCCGGTGCTCTTCTTATACCAGTCGAGGATGCGGCCGACGAAAGGGGAGATAAGCTGCACCTTGGCCTCGGCGCAGGCCACGGCCTGCGCGAACGAAAAGAGCAGGGTGAGGTTGCAATTGATCTTCTCGTGCTGGAGCAACTCGGCGGCCTTGATGCCCTCCCAGGTCGAGGCGAGCTTGATCAGGATGCGCTCGCGCGGGATGCCGGCCTGGGCGTAGAGCCCGATGATTTCGCGGGCCTTGGCGATGGAGCCGTCGCGATTGAAGGAGAGTCGCGCATCTACTTCGGTGGAGACCCGCCCGGGGACGATTTTCAGGATCTCCCCGCCGAAGAGCACGAGCAGCTGGTCGATGATCTGCTCGGTGCCGGCCGATGAGCCGGCGTCCTTGATGGCTTGGTCGAGCAAGTGGGCGTAGGCGGGCAGGGTTGCGGCCTTGAGGATGAGGCTGGGGTTCGTCGTGGCGTCCTGCGGCGCGTATTCCTTCATGCTGGCAAAGTCGCCGGTGTCGGCCACAACTTTGGTGAACTGCTTGAGTTGTTCCAGCTGGTTGGGAGTGCTCATGGTTGGGAGGGGTGGGTTGAAGATAAAATCGGCGGATGAGCCCGCAAATAGTTTCGCATCCATTCGAGACCGCCCGCTTCGTCGGCGAAAGCACCGTCGAGCTGCGACTCGAAGGCGGCCTCCAGCGCGGGCGTAAAGTGGGGCCCCGGGTGCAGGCCGAGGCTGATGAGGTGCCGGCCCAGCACGATGGGCCGGGGCGAGGCATGCTCCAGCGCCAGCCGCTGGGCGGCGATGCGCAGATGATCGAGGCGGCGCACGGTCTCGGCGGAGACCAAGGGCGGGCGACCGAGGTGGTCGGCTTGCATCACGGCAATCAACTCGTCGATGGTCGCCGGTTCGATCTTGCGGGCGAGGCGGCGCACGGTGGTATCGCGGTATTCCTCCGCGCCCTGATGGTGGAGGAGGTGATTGACCACCAGTTGGCGCACCCGGGGGATCAGATCGAGCGGGGCGCCGATATGTTGGAGAAAAATCTCCGCGAGCGGTCCGCCCGCAGCCTCGTGCTCGGGACTGATCCAGCGCAGTTTGCCGCGGCGCTCGGCCTGCTTGGTCGTGGTGGCCTTGCCGAAGTCATGCGCCAGCACGCTGAAGGACAGGAGGCGTCGCGTTTCCATTGAGCCCTCGCGCCAGGTGGGCAGATTCACGAGGGCGTCGAGGCAATGGTTGGTGTGGATGAGCACATCGCCCTCGGGGTGCCACTCCGGTTCTTGCGGCACGCCGTCAAGGGCGGCGATCTCGGGGAAGTGCTTCAGCCAGCCGCACTGCTTGAGGGCGAGAAGGCCGAGCGATGGTTTCTCGGCCTTGGTCGCCCATTTGTCCCATTCGCCCCAGACGCGTTCGATCGCGAGTTCGGAATAAGTGCCGCTGATCGAGCGGCCCAAGGCGGCTGTTTCCGGCGCGAGCGACAGCTTGAACCGCGCGGCGAATTGGAAGGCCCGGAGCACGCGCAGCGGGTCCTCAACAAACGCCGGGCCGGTGTGGCGCAGGATTTTTTTCTTCAGATCATCGGCCCCGCCGTGGAAATCGAGAAGGCGATGGTCCAGCGGGTCGTAGGCGATCGCATTAATGGTGAAATCGCGCCGCGCCGCCGCCTCGGCTTCGGTCAGCGTCGGATCGGGCGCGATGGCGAAGCCGCGGTGCCCGGCCCCGGTCTTGGATTCGCGCCGCGGCAGGCTGAAGTCGTATTCGGCGCCGTCCATCCGAACTTTCATCACACCGAAACTGCGCCCGACGAGGTCCGTCGGACCAAACGGCGCCAGGGCGCGGCCCAATGCTTCGTAATCAAGTCCGTAGACCTCGACGTCAAAGTCCTTGGGCTCAAGTCCGAGCAACCAGTCTCGCACGCAGCCGCCGACCAGGCGCGGCCGCCCGCCGGCGGAGCGCAGGGCGGCAAGGGCGGCGAGCAGCGGCGGTGGCAGCTTCATGCTTTGGGCAACCGGAAGGCGTGCCAGGCGAGCAACGTCCAGCCAAGCAGGAGGCTGATCCCGCCGAGCGGGGTGATCGGCCCGAGTAATTTGGGACCGCCGAGCGCCAGCCAGTAGAGGGAGCCGGAAAATAGCACCACGCCGACCGTCCAGCACCGGCCGACCCAAGGCGCGGTCGGCCCGGTCGCGAGAGCCACCGCGTGGACCAGGTGATAAAGCACGGCCGTCTGCCAGGTCGCAATCGTGCCGTTGGCCGCGAGAGTGTCCTTCAGGGCATGCGCCCCAAAGGCGCCGAGCGCCACCCCGGTGAAACCGAGGAGACCGGCGGCGATGATCGTGGAACGGGCAGGGGACATCATGGACAAAACGAGTGTATGGACAACAAGGTCGAAACCAACACATCATTGCCCCGCCGTTTCAATGAGTTTCAGGCGAAAAATTTCCGGAGTTCTCCTCGTTGCATTCCTGACGAGCGTTTCGGGCGCGCGGGGCGATGAACCGCCGGCTGAGCAGGTGGATTTTGGCTACGCCTCGCGCTACGTTTTCCGCGGCGTGGTGCGGGCGGGCTCATCGGTGCAGGCGGCGGCGGAATTTAACCGCGATAACTTCCATGGCGGGGTGGGGGCGAATCTGCCGTTCGAAAGCGGCGGGACGCGCGAAATAAACCTGCACGCATCCTACCGCTGGCAACCGGTGATAGATCTCAGCCTGGAGGCATCGGTCGCCCAACATTGGTTCAGCGCGGTTCCGGGCGGCGGTGTCAGGCACTCGCTCGAGGCCGGGCTGGCGGCCACGCTGGCGCCCGTCATCGGCTTCACGCCCGGCCTGGCCTACTATCACGACTTCCGTTTTCGCTCCGACACCGTGCAGGGATCGCTGGCGCACAGCATCGCGCTGACGAAGTGGGGCGCATTTCTTGAGCTGAATTTCTACGGGGGCTGGGCGACGGGCGACAACTGGCGGCCGGATGCCCCGGGGCCGCGATGGCGTGATAGTTATGGCTATTGGGGTGGGGCCGCGCGGTTGCCTTACCGCATCGGAGCGCACTCGATCATCACCGCCGGATTGCATTATGGGGATGCTTTTGGGCGCTCCCCAACCCGTGGCCCGTTTGGGCTAATGTCGCGCCGGAATCTATGGGTCACACTTGGCGTAAACCTCGACTTTTGAGGAGTTAAGGCCCGTCGCGGGTTGTTTTCGGAAATGTGAAGGGTTCGGGGTTGACAGGGGTAGGCGAAGTCCTTCCCTTTGGCCCCTTTCCGCAAATGAAAACCTATCTGGCCAAGAATGAGACCAAGCAACCCCCCAAGTGGCATCTGATCGATGCCGAAGGCAAAGTGCTGGGCCGTCTCGCCGTTAAAGCCGCCAACATCCTGCGCGGCCGTCACAAGCCCACTTATACGCCCCACGTTGATACCGGTGACTTTGTGGTCGTCATCAACGCGAGCAAGATCGTCCTCACCGGCAAGAAGGAAGAGCACACCGAATACATGACATTTTCCGGCTATGTCGGCGGCGAGAAGTATCGCAAGCTGACAGATGTGCGCCGCCAGAAACCCGAGTTCATCATCACGCAGGCCGTCAAAGGCATGCTCCCGCGGAACCGGCTCGCGGCCAAAATGCTGACCAAGCTCCGGGTGTTTCCCGGCGCGACCCATGACCATGCGGCCCAGAACCCCGTCGTCCTTAAGTAATAGTAATCCATGAGCGCTGAATCCTCCGTCTTCCTCGGCACCGGCCGCCGCAAATCCTCCACCGCCCGCGTCCGCATCGTCGCCGGTTCCGGCCAGACCACGGTCAATGACCGCAAGTTCGAGGTCTATTTCACGCACGACAACTTCGTGCGCCGCGCCCTCGCCCCGCTCGTCACCGCGGACAGCAAGGACAAGTTCGACGTCATGGTAAACGTCGCCGGCGGTGGCATCAGCAGCCAGTCGGGCGCCGTCGCCCACGGCATCGCCCGCGCCTTGCTGAAGTTCAATCCCGAGCTCCGCGTCACCCTCAAGAAGGCCGGCCACCTCACCCGTGACCCCCGTGAGAAAGAGCGCAAGAAGCCCGGCCAGCCCGGCGCCCGCAAGCGCTTCCAGTTCTCGAAGCGTTAATCGCCGAAACGGGAACCAAATCTTACCGAAGCGGAGCGCCCCATGGCCTCCGCTTCTTTGTTTTAGCGTTCACGAAACTGCTCGATTCCCCCGGCGGAATTCTTAATTCTACCGTTCCCTTAAATGAATGTCGGCGTTGTCGGTGCGTCGGGTTACTCCGGCGAAGTTCTGGTGAAGCTCCTCCTCGGTCATCCGCAGGTCAAACTGACGGCGGTGACCTCGCGCCAGCACGCCGGCAAGCCGGTGGCCGCAGTCATCCCCGCTTTGCGGGGCACGGCGGCCGACCAGCTCAAATTCAGTGACTCCGATCCGGCGGCCCTGGCCGCGCGCCAGGATATCGGCCTGTGGTTCCTCGCGTTGCCGCACGGCGCCGCGGCGGATTTCGCGAAAGCCCTCGTCCCGACCGGCGTCAAGGTCATCGACCTGAGCGCCGACTTCCGCATCGCGGACCTCGCGACCTTTGAAAAATACTACGGCACCCACCATGCGCCCGCGTTGCTGCCCTCGGCCCGATTTGTCCTGCCCGAGTTGACCGGGGCAAAGTGGAAAACCGAGGTCAAGATCGCCGCCGCGCCGGGTTGCTATCCGACCAGCATCCTTGTGCCGCTCGCCCCGTTGCTCCAGGCCGGCATCGTGGCGCGTGAGCACATCGTCGTCAATTCCTTCAGCGGCGTCAGCGGCGCCGGCAGGAAGGCCGAGGAACAATATCTTTTTGTCGAACGGGCGGAGAGCGCCAAGGCCTACGGCCTCACCCAGCACCGGCACCTCGCGGAAATCGAAGAACAGCTCTCCCGTGCCGCTGGCGCGAAGATCGTCGTCCAGTTCAACCCGCACCTGGCGCCGATGCGCCGGGGAATCGCCACGACCATCACGGTCCCGGCCGCGCCGGGGGCGACCATCGATTCACTTTACGCCGCCTGGCAGGCCGCCTACGCGGGCCGTCCGTTTGTCGCGCGGCTGCCTTCCGGGGAAACGCCTGACACCGCGCATGTCACCGGCACCAACCGCGTGGATATCTCCGCCGTGCATGACGCCCGCACCGGCAATTTTGTCATTACGTCGGCGCTCGACAACCTCGTCAAAGGCGCGAGCGGCCAGGCCGTGCAGATCATGAACCTGTGGCTCGGTTTGCCTGAAGCCGCGGGGCTCGCCTGATATCCCCTCCCATGACCCAACTGACTGTCACTCTGGATAGCGCCGGCATCACCGATGTGCCCGGTTTCGACGCGTCGGCCGTCGCCTGCGACATCCGCGAGAAGCATGATCTCAAGCGGCTCGACCTCGCGCTGCTTTTTTCGCTGCGCCCTTGCACCGCCGCCGGCACGTTCACCAAGAACGCCGTCAAGGCCGCACCCGTGCTGCTCTGCCAGAAACACCTCGCGCAGGGCGGGCCGTTCCACGGCATCATCGCCAACTCGGGCAACGCCAATGCTTGCACCGGCCCTGAAGGCTTGCAGGACGCACACACGACGGCCCAGCGCGCGGCGGCTTCGCTCAACCTGAAACCCACGGCGTTTTTTGTCTGCTCGACGGGCCGCATCGGGCAGCCGTTGCCCTTGCCCCGCCTGCTCAAGGGCCTCGAACAGGCGGTCTCGGGCAAGGGTCGCACCTCGGACCATGGCCACAGGGCGGCCAGCGCCATCCTCACCTCCGACACGCGGCCGAAGACCGTCACCGTCAGCTTCACCTACGACGGCAAGAAGCACTTCGTCTCCGGCATCGCCAAGGGCGCGGGCATGATCCAACCCAACATGGCGACCATGCTGGCGTTCCTCGCGACGGATTTCTCCGTGCCGCGCAGCTTCCTCCAGAAAACACTTTCCGAGGCCGTCACCGGCACTTTCAACTGCATCACGGTGGACGGCGACATGAGCACCAACGACACCGTGCTTATCCTGGCCAACGGCCACTCCGGCGTCAGCGTGGGCGACAAAAGCCCGCGCGAACTGCGGGTGCTGTTCGCCGAGGCCGTGTGGAAAGCCTGCGAGGCGCTGGCCGACAAGATTGTCTCCGACGGCGAGAAGATAACCAAGGTGGTCGAGGTGAAGGTCACCGGGGCCGCTTCGGCCGAGGACGCGGAGAAGGTCGCCCGCGCCATCGGCAATTCCCTGCTGGTGAAATCCTCCTGGTATGGCGAGGACCCCAACTGGGGCCGGCTGGCAGCTGCCGCCGGTTACGCCGGCGCCAAGCTGGTGGAGGCCAAGCTCGACATCTTATACAACGACACCCCGGCGATGACCGCGGGCAAGCCGCATCCCGAGTTGAAACCCAAGTGGAAGGAGGTCGTGAAGGCGCGGCGCTTCACCATCACGCTCAATTTGCACCTCGGGAAGGCGTCGTTCCGGCTGCTCGGGACCGATCTGACCGAGGGCTACGTGCATTACAACAAGAGTGAGTAAGCGGGGTCGCGCCCGCGGCCGGATCGTCACTCAATAATCGCTTGCACTGGCGCCCGCTTCACCGCCACATTTTGGGAAATTTTCCAACGACCGGCCGCAAAGATTCGCGGCCGACTCGACATCAAAAACAACGCTTAGAATTCATGCTCCCCTTCAAAAATAAGATCCTGTTCGTCGGCTACGGCGCCGTGGCCGAGTGCACCCTGCCCATTCTCTTCAAGCACATCAAGGTGCCCGCGAAAAATGTCACCGTGATGGATTTCGAGAATCGCAAGGCCAAGCTCGCGCCCTGGATCAGGAAGGGGGTCCGCTTTGTGCGCGACCGCGTGACGGAGGGCAACATGACCAGCTTGCTGGCCAAGCATGTCGGTCCGGGCGATATCCTGATCGATCTCGCCTGGAATATCGACGCCTGTGAAATTCTCCAATGGTGCCACGATCGCGGCGTGCGCTATATCAACACGTCGACCGAACTGTGGGATCCGTATTCGAGCGGCCCGAACGCCCACCCGACGACCAAGACGCTTTATTACCGCCACATGAACCTGCGGCGCATGTTGAAAAAGTGGAAGACCAAGGGCCCGACCGCCGTCATCGAACACGGCGCCAACCCCGGCCTTATCTCCCATTTCGTCAAGCAGGGCCTGATCGACATCGGGCGCAAACTCATCGCCGATAAGAAGGCGAAGGGCGCCCGCGCCGAGAAGATCGCCGGACTTAGCCAGACCCGCCAATTCAACCACCTGGCCCATGTGCTCGGGGTGAAGGTCATCCACTGCTCCGAGCGTGACACGCAGATCACCGACCGGCCCAAGGAGATCGACGAGTTCGTCAACACCTGGAGCATCGAAGGCTTCCGCGAGGAAGGCACCACGACCTCCGAAATGGGCTGGGGCACGCACGAGAAGACACTCCCGAAGCACGCCTTTCAGCACACGTCGGGGCCGAAGAACCAGATTTGCCTCGCTCGCATGGGCATGAACACCTGGGTCCGCTCCTTCGTGCCGAACTGGAACATCCTCGGCATGGTCGTTCGCCACGGCGAGGCCTTCACCATCTCCGACAAGCTCACGGTCTGGAAGAACGGCAAGGCAGTCTACCGCCCGACGATGCACTACGCTTACTGCCCCTGCGACGAGGCCATCGCCTCGCTCAACGAGATGCGCGGCTACAATTACCACCTGAACGAGAACCAGCGCATCATGAACGACGAAATCACCAAGGGCTCGGATGTCCTTGGAGCGTTGATCATGGGCCACGACTACAACTCGTGGTGGGTCGGTTCCGACCTCAGCATCGAGGAGTCCCGCCGTCTGGTCCCGCATCAGAACGCCACCACGATGCAGGTCGCAATCTCGGTCGTCGCCGCCTCGATGTGGATGATCGAGAATCCCGAGTCCGGCGTCGTCGTCCCCGACGAGCTGCCGCACGATTACGTTCTGAAGATTTCGAAACCCTACCTCGGCAAGTGGATCTCCCGGCCCTACGACTGGACCCCGTTCAAGGGCCGGGACACGACCTTCGACGCCCACCACCAGCCCGACCTCGACCGGAAAGATCCGTGGCAGTTCAAGAACTTCCTCGTGACGGACGCCGGGTAACGGCCCTCCATGATCTCGAAAGCCCGGCTTCAGCAGCTCGCAAAAAAACACGGCACCCCGCTGTTCGTCATCGATCACGACGAACTGCGCAAGAACTACCGGGATTTTCGGAGGCACCTGCCGCGCGTGCAGGTTTACTTCGCGGTCAAGGCCAATTCCGACCCCGCCATTGTCCGCACACTCTTCAGGGAGGGCGCCAGCTTTGACGTCGCCTCGATGCCGGAGTTCATGATTGTCCACGAGAACATCAGGCACTGGCCGGCAAAGAAACGGCAGGACTGGATCTGGGACAAGATCATCTACGCCAACCCGACCAAGCCGACGGAGACCCTCGAAAAACTCAACCGCTACAAGCCGCTCGTCACCTTCGACAACCGCGAGGAGATATTTAAGATCAAGCAACACGCGCCCAACGCCGGCCTGGCGCTGCGGCTCAAAGTGCCTAACACCGGCGCGATGGTGGAACTCTCGTCCAAATTCGGCGCCACCCCGGGCGAGGCGGTGGATTTGATTCTGGAGGCCGACCAGCAGGGGCTCGTGGTCGAAGGCATCAGCTTTCACGTCGGCAGCCAGACCACGAATTTCGAGAACTACGTGCAGGCGCTCAGCCTCACCGCGGCGATTTTCCAGGAGGCGCAGGATCGCGGCTACACCAAGATGAACCTGCTCGACATCGGCGGTGGCTTCCCCGCGCCCTACGACAGCACGGTCAAGCCCCTGAAGGAACTCGCGAAGATCATCAACACCGAGATTAACCGGCTTTTCCCCCCGAACATCCAGGTGCTCGCCGAGCCCGGGCGGTTTCTGGTGGCCTCGGCTGGCTACGCGGTATCGAAAATCATCGGCAAGGCGGTGCGCGACGGAAAGACGAGCTATTACATTAACGATGGAGTCTATCACACCTACTCGGGGGTCATTTTCGACCACTGCAAGTATCCCATCCGGTCGTTCAAGAAGGGGCCGACTTCTCTCTGCTCCGTGTTCGGACCGACTTGCGATGCGCTCGACGTCGTCTCGATGGCGGAGAACCTACCCGACCTAGAACGCGATGAGTTTGTCTACAGCGTGAACATCGGCGCCTACAGCCACGCCTCGGCGACCCACTTCAACGGCTTCCCGCCGGCAAAAGTCGTCCACGTGAACCAATGAAAGCCCCGGCTTCACCGTTGCCTCTTTGATCCTGCATGGAACTCTCTGACATCATCGCCAAGGCCAAGGTGCTGCTTGAGGCCCTGCCTTACATCCAGGATTTCCGCGGCTCGATCTTCGTCGTGAAATACGGCGGCAGTTTCATGGATGACCCGGATCCGACGGTGCGGCTTAGCGTCGCAACTGACATCGCATTCCTGGCCGCCGTGGGCATCAATGTCGTCGTGGTGCATGGCGGCGGCAAGGCGATCAGCCGCGCCATGGATGCGTCGGGCCTGAAACCCAATTTTATCAACGGCCTGCGCGTCACCGATGAACCGACCATCGCCATCGTGAAGAAAACCCTTGATGAAGTGGTGAACAAGGAAGTCTGCGACACGCTGGTTAAGGTCGGGGCCAACCCGAAGGGATTGTCGGGCGATAGCGTAATCGTCTGCGACAAGCTCACGGTTGATGACGACGGCAATCCGTGCGATCTCGGCTACGTCGGAGATGTTACCGAAGTGAAGGTGAAACTTATCAAGAAAGAGATTGCCGATGGCTTTGTGCCGGTGATTTCACCCGTCGCCGAGGGCCTCGACGGCAAACCCTACAACGTAAACGCCGACACCGTCGCCGGCCGCGTGGCCAGTGCGCTGCGGGCCCGCCGCCTGGTTTACATGAGCGACGTGCCCGGCCTCCTCTCTGATCCGAAAGATTCCACCGCGCTCATTCCGACGGTCAAGGTGGGCGAAGTCGAAGGCCTCAAGAAGAAGGGGATCATCGGCAAAGGCATGCGCCCGAAAGTGCAGAGCGCAGTGCGGGCCCTGCAGGAGGGCGTGCAGCGCGTCCATTTTGTGGACGGCCGCATGCCACACAGCCTGCTCCTTGAGATCCTCACCGACCAGGGCGTAGGCACGGAAATCGTGCAGGATTGAGTCGGCGGCCCGACGCATTGTGCGCGTGCATTTGCCCCCCTGATCCGTAAACTCCCTCCTTTCCTCTTTCCCATGAGCCAACCCGCCATCGTCCGCACCAACACCGCCGAGCTTTATGATGCCTACGTCATGAAGACCTATGGACGCCCGCCGTTGACTTTGGTGCGCGGGCAGGGGGTCACGGTTTGGGATGACACCGGTCGGGAGTATCTGGACTTCACTTCTGGCGTGGCGGTGGCAGCGCTCGGGCATTGTCATCCCGTGTGGGTCGAGGCCATCCGGCGGCAAGCCGGCGAGTTGATCCACGTCAGCAATCTGTTTCGCCACCCCAATCAAGGGGAACTCGCCCGCCGCCTGGTGCAGCAGGCCGGTCCCGGCCGGGTCTTCTTCTGCAACAGCGGCGCGGAGGCCAACGAGGGTCTCATCAAACTCGCGCGCCTGCACGGCATCCGCAAATCCGGCGTGGAGGGCAAATGCATCAAGATCATCTGTGCCAAGAACGCCTTCCACGGCCGGACCTTTGGCGGCATGAGCGCCACGCCGCAAGAAAAGGTCCAGAAGGGATTCCGGCCGCTGGTGCCGGGCTTCGTCTTTGGCGAGTTGAACAACCTGCCGAGTTTTGCCGACCTCGTGGACGAGGACACGGCGGCGATTTTTCTCGAGACAATCCAGGGCGAAGGCGGCGTCAAGCCTTGCACGGATGAGTTCCTCTGGGGCCTGCGCCAGCTGTGCGACCAGCACAACCTGCTGCTGATGCTCGACGAGGTGCAGTGTGGCCTCGGCCGCACCGGGACGTTTTACGCTTTTCAACACTCCGGGGTGCGGGCCGACGCCATCGGCATGGCGAAAGGAATCGCCGGTGGCTATCCCATGGGTGCGATCTGGGCGGCAGAGAAACACGCCGAACTGTTTACTCCTGGCTCGCACGGCTCGACTTTTGGTGGCACGCCCTTGGCCTGTGCCGCCGCGCTGGCGGTGCTCGATGTCATCGAACGCGACAACCTGTTGGAGAAAGTGAAGACCAACGGGGCGGCGTGGAAAACGCAGCTGGAGCAACTCATCACGGCATTTCCGCAGCACGTAAAGGCCGTCACGGGCCGCGGTTACATGCTCGGTTTGGAGCTGCACAGCGAGCCGCCGCCGTATCACACGGCCCTACGCGAGGCGGGATTGCTGGCGGCGGTGGCGGGTGGCAACACCATCCGCCTGCTGCCTCCGCTCATCGCCACGCGCGAGCACCTCGACCGTGCCACGTCCATCATCCGGTCCGTTTTGTCCAATAAGGCCTAGCCTTCTTGCGAACCATGAGACACTTTCTCAAGGAGACTGATTTTTCCCGCGCCGAAGCCGGACAGGTGTTCGCTTTGGCCCGTCGCTTCAAACGGGAGCGCGGTCAGCACGAGCGGCCGATGGCCGGTCAGACCTGGGCGATGATTTTTAGCAAACCGAGCACGCGCACCCGCGTATCCTTCGAGGTCGGGATCCACGAGCTGGGCGGCAATCCCCTTTTTCTCAGCGCCAGCGACATCCAGATCGGGCGCGGCGAGACGATCGCCGATACCGCCAAAGTGCTGGCGCGATTTGTGCACGGCCTGATCGTGCGCACGCACGCCCAAAACGACCTCACGGATCTCGCCGCACACGGCGGTCTACCGGTGGTGAATGCCCTGACGGATTTCCTGCACCCGTGTCAGATTTACGCCGACGCCTTTACGGCGGCGGAGCGCTGGGCCGGGCCGCAGGGCGATCTCCTCGCGTCACTCCAAGGCCGGAAAGTGGTTTTCCTCGGCGACACGGCCTTCAACATGGCAAATTCATGGATCCTCGGGGCGGGTCTGTTTGGCATGAAGATCGTGCTGGCCGGACCTCCCGGCCATGAGCCGGGCCCGGCAATCATCGAACTGGCCAAAGAATCTGGCGCGGCATTCCAATTCACCAGCAATCCGCAAGAGGCGGTGAGTGGAGCCGACATCGTCTATACTGATGTTTGGGCCAGCATGGGGCAGGAGAGTGAAGCCGCCGAGCGCCGGCGCCGCCTGCAGCCCTATCAAGTAAATGGGAAATTATTCGCCGCCGCCAAACCCGACGCGCTTTTCATGCATTGCCTGCCGGCCCACGCCGGCGAGGAGGTGACGCAGGAAGTGCTCGATCATCCGCGTTGTGTGATTTTCGACGAGGCCGAAAACCGGCTGCACGTGCAAAAGGCCATTCTGGCCATGCTGGTCCGGAGCCGAGGCTGAGCCTCAGGGCCGCGCCATGATCATCGTGACGCGGGTGGAGGACACCTGCACAAAGTCGCCCGTCGTCAGGTCGCCATCATCTATCTTGGCGTCAATCTCCGCGAGCTGAGCGTCCTCGCACGTGTAAAGGGAAATGGATATGCCGGCGTTTCCGCCGGAGCCGAGGCTGTTGTCCCAGTTCCAGCGTCCACCAATCGCGGTGACAGCCTGCCAGGTCGCCGCCTTGAAGTCGCCAGTCATTGGCACGGGTAAAGTCGGTATGACACCGGGACCGACATTGTTCGGCCAAGTGCCGTTAAGAGTATTGTAGACTTCGAAGGCTTGGGAGAAGACACGCCAGTCGTTGATGACGCGCGCATTTTGCGAGGCGCGCTGCACCCGTTGAAATGCCGGGATGGCCAAAGCCGCCAACAAACCGATGATGACGACCACGATCATAATCTCCACGAGGGTGAATCCGCGTGTTGCATCATGTTGAAACCGGGGTGGGGTCGTGTTCATGTGTCGGGCTGGATAATTACCTCGGCCCGGCAAAACACAATCCCACATCCGCGAATAGCCCGTAAAACCACGATTTTTACTTTGCGCGCCACCGGTCTATGCCAACACTCCGGTTTCCATCATGAAGATCGTCCTCGCATACTCCGGAGGCCTTGACACCTCCGTCATCGTCAAATGGCTGAGGGATACCTACGACGCTGAGATCATCACTTTTGCCGCGGATATTGGCCAACAGGAAGAGCTTAAAGGGTTGCCCGCCAAGGCGAAAAAAACCGGCGCGGCCAAGCATTACACCCTCGACCTGGTCGAAGAATTCGCCCGCGATTTCATCTATCCGATGGTCCGCGCCAATGCGATTTACGAGGGCCAGTATTACCTCGGCACCTCCATTGCCCGGCCGCTGATTGCTAAAGCGCAGGTGGAGATCGCCCGGCGGGAAAAAGCCGACACGGTGGCGCACGGCGCCACCGGCAAAGGCAATGACCAATGCCGCTTCGAGCTGACCTACATGGCGCTGAATCCCAAGCTCACGATTCTCGCGCCCTGGAAAATCGACGGGTTTCGCGCCGAGTTTCCAGGTCGCGCCGAGATGATCACCTACTGCCGGCAGAACAAGATACCGGTTGAAGCCTCACTCAAGAAGCCGTATTCGATGGACCGCAACCTCCTCCATATTTCCTACGAGGCAGGGATCCTGGAAGACCCGTGGTTTGATCCGACCACGAAAGCGAACAGGGGCATGTTCAAGCTCTCCGTCTCGCCCGAGGCCGCGCCGGACAAACCGGAATATGTCGAATTGGATTTCGTGAAAGGCAATTGCACGGCGGTTAACGGCAACAAGCTTTCTCCCGCTGGCGTGTTGCAGACTTTGAACAAGCTCGGCGGCAAGCACGGCATCGGGCGCGTGGATCTGGTGGAGAATCGTTTCGTCGGCATGAAGTCGCGCGGGGTCTACGAGACCCCCGGTGGCACCATCCTCATGCACGCCCACCGGCAGGTGGAGTCGCTTACGATGGACCGCGAGGTCATGCACCTGCGGGACTCACTGATACCGAAATACGCGGAGCTGGTTTACTACGGGTTCTGGTTTGCCCCCGAGCGCGAAGCCTTGCAGGCGCTCGTCGACGAATCACAGAAGCACGTCACCGGCACCGTCCGGCTCAAGCTCTACAAGGGCAACGTCATCACCTGCGGCCGTAAATCAAAGTATTCGCTCTACGACATGAACATCGCATCGATGGAGGGCGTGAAGAGCTGGTATAACCAGAGCGACTCGACGGGCTTTATCCGGCTCAACGGCCTGCGACTCAGGGCCCGCTATTATGCGCAAGGCGGTCCCAAGCCGTAATCCGTCGTGCGACGAAATGTGGGATTGGGCGCGCTAATTAGGCGGTTCGTCGCGTTTTGACACCGGCCGACCACACACGGGTTGTCGCCCAACCACGCATTGCGTTGGATTGTCGTGCCTGCTAGTGAGGCAATAACACAATGACTACGACCCCCCGCGTCCATTGGTGGATCGGCTTCGCTTTGCTATCGCTCGGCGGGCTGATGGCGGTCGTTTTTTTTGGCGCGCAAAAATCGCTGCCCGTGATCTCGCGACCATCCGAAGATGCCAATATTCTCCGGCTGGCCTGCGTCCAAAACCTGTCACCGGATCCGCAGCGACGGACGTCCCCTTATCCCGCCCACAATCAGTTCATCCTTAGTCTGTGGGAGCCATTGATTGAATGCGACCCTGCCACCGGCCAGCCACAGCCTGCGGCGGCCCAAAGTTGGGAATGGTCGCCGGATCGGCTGACCCTTACGCTTAAACTGCGCCCGGATGCCCGTTGGAGCAATGGGGAGCCGGTTTCGGCCCATGATTTTATACGCAGTTGGCGGCGCTTGCTGGGACGGCCCATTGAACTGGCCCAAACCCTGTTTCCTCTGAAAAATGCCGAGGCCTTTCACCTCGGTCACCTCAAGGACTTTGGCGCCGTCGGCATGCAGGCGGTCGACGGGCTGACGCTTCGGCTGGAGTTGAGCAAAGTCAGGTCAAGCTTGGTGGCGGAGCTGGCTGATCCACTGCTGTCCCCTCTGCCGGAAGGCAGTGAACAGATCTTGGCCGCTGCTTCTTTCTTTCGCGACCCGACGGCTTTGGTGACCAACGGCCCGTTCCGCTTGCAGCGGGCCGACTACGACGGGTTCCGGTTGCTGGCGTCTCCACATTACCACGGCAGCCGCGATGTCCGGCTGGCCGGGTTGCGGTTTATCCGGGTGGACTATCTGGCCCTCGGGCAATTGCTCCTGGCGGCCGGGGTGGTCGATATCGTGTCTCCGATGTCCTATGGGGAGAAGAGGCTGATGCCGACGGAGCGTCAGGTGAAATATGAACATGAGCTGGTGCTTGGGGTGACGACGCTGGATTTCAATGTCTCCCGTGGTCCTTTGCGCGATATCCGTGTGCGCCAAGCGCTGGCGCTGGCGCTGGACCGGAGCAGGTTGACCAATAAATTTAATCCCGGCCGCATGGTGCCGGCCTGGTCGTGGATTCCGAGCATGCCTGGACGTCCCGGGCTAAACCTGCTGAAAAAAAATGTGGAGGAAGCCCGGCGTTTGCTGGCCGCAGCGGGTTACCCGGTAGGCCGGGGGTTTCCGGTGCTGGAAATGTCGCTGCCGCTTTGGCAACGCGATGATCCCTATCCCGCTGAATGGGTGGAAACCTGGTATCAGGAGCTGGGCGTGAGAACCCATATCTCCCATGAACCCGCGGCCGTGCGTGCGAAGCGCATGACGGCGGCGGGGGACTACGATCTGCTTTATAGCAGCATGGTGGCCACCGTGCCCGATGCCGGCGACTTGTTAAGCGGGTTTCTCTGGCCGTCTGAAATAAATGCAACCAAGTGGGTCGACAAGAAGATGATCGGCCTGCTGAACGAGGCGAATACCCTGACAGGAGAGAGGCGGCTGGCCGCGCTGGAAAAAGCGGAACAATTGCTCATGACGGCGGTGCCGAACGTGCCGGTGATGTTTGAGCGCCGCCAGGCCATGCTCGCGGCCGAAGTGCAGGGCTGGTATCCCGACCCGCTCGCCCGGCAGTCCCTTCGGCGGCTCTGGTTGGAACCAGCGCTCGCAAACAATTCGCGCCGGGAGCCCGGCTTATGAAGGGGAGCAATCACCCCTTGCCCCGTTGGCGCAACCCGCGGACATGGCTGGCGCTCTGGCTGACAGTCACGGCTGTTTTCTTCGTCCTGCTTTTGTGGGATGCATGGCCCTGGCTGACGGGATCACCGCAGGCGAGTTTCCGGAACACCAAGCTGAACCTTTGGCCGCTAGACTTGCTGTGGTGGTTGCTCGCTCCGGGCATGCTTTGGCTGCAAAAGAATCTTACACTGATGGACCGGCGCTGGCCTTGGGCCGTAGGCTTGCATGGACTCATGGCGACACTGGCCACCGGCCTGTTCATCATTTTGAAAGCCTGCCGGATGCTGCTCGCGAATCACCTGCCCGCAGCGTTTCTCCCCGTGATGGTTAACGACCTGCGCTGGCTCGAGGGTTGGAGTCTGACTCCGGCTTTGGTCTATCTGCTGATCGTCTTTGCCCTATATGCCTTCAGTTTCTATCGCGAATGGCGGGTCGGTCAGCACCTGACCGGTCAACTGCAGGTGGCCAACGCCCAGCTCGAAACCCGCCTGGTCCGCGCCAGCCTTGATGCCCTGAAGATGCAGCTGCATCCGCATTTCCTCTTTAATACCCTGAACTCAATCACCGGCCTCATCCGCAACAACCGCGCTCGGGAGGCCGAGGAAATCGTTGCCGGGCTGGGCGAGTTGCTGCGCCGTTCGCTCGACCATCGTCAGGAGGCGATGGACACGCTGGAGCGCGAGCTCGATTTTCTCCGCCGGTATTTTGAAATTGAGAGCATCCGCTTTCAGGATCGGCTCAAGGTGGAGTTCACCATCGATGCCCAGTGCCTTCGGGCCGAGGTGCCGAGCCTGTTGCTTCAACCTCTCGCTGAAAATGCCATGAAGCACGGCATCTCCAAGGACCCGGCCGCCCGCCTGCTGCGCATCAGCGCCGAGCGCGACGGCACCCGCCTCGTCCTCACCGTCTACAACGATGGCCCCGCCCTGCCCAAGGACGACTCAGCCATGAGTCACGGCATCGGCGTCCAGAACACAATTACCCGGCTACAAATGCTCTACGGCGACGAGGCCCGCCTGCGGTTGCGCAATAACACCCCCGGCGGCGTCCGCGCGGAGATCATCCTGCCGTTTCGCACCCCTTCATCCCCATGAATACCACAACTGCCACCATCCGGACCATGATCGTCGATGACGAGGTCCTGGCCCGACAAAACGTCGAGGCCCTCCTTCGGGCCGATCCCGACATCGCGATTGTCGCCCAATCCAACAACGGCCCCCAGGCCATCGAAGCCATCAAGCAGCATCAACCCGACCTGCTTTTCCTTGATGTGCAGATGCCCGGCATGACTGGCTTCGAGGTTTTGGCCAAACTGCCGGCGGCGCTGATGCCTGAGGTGGTGTTTGTGACCGCCTATGATCACTTCGCCTTGCAAGCCTTCGAGGTGCAGGCGGTGGATTACCTGCTAAAACCCTTCAACCGCACCCGCTTTGCCGAGGCGCTGGCCCGCGCCAAGGGTGCGGTGCGCAGTCTGGATAAGCGGGATTTTTCGAAGCGACTCGATGAGGTGATGTCGGCATTGCAAAAACTCCGCGAGGGGGCCCCGGCGGACGGCCCCGGCGCCGCCCCCAAGCCACGGGAAGGCGACGGCCGCCTCTTCATCCGTTGCGATGGTGAGATCCACGTCATGGCCCCCGAGGATATCCTGTGGATTGAATCGGATGGCGATTATGTGCGGCTGCACCTCAACGAAAAGTCGCGCTTCGTGCGCATGTCGTTGCTCAAGATGATGGAAAAGCTGGACCCGGCGCATTTCGTGCGCATCCACCGCTCGACCATTGTCAATCTCCGGCATATGAAGAAGGCCAGCTCGGCGCTCTATGGGGAATACACCGTGGAACTGACCAACGGGGCCAAGCTGAAGGTCAGTCGCACCTTTGTCCACGATCTGAAAGCGCACCTGTAAGCGGAGCCAGGTCCGGTGGCGTGCTTAAACGCGCCGGGATGGTGTTTCGGTTGCGCCTTAGTGCGGCTGAAATCGCCGGATTGTAGGATGGTCGCACGGAAATTGAGCTGAAGGTGCATCGGGCGACACCTTGGTGTCACAACGAGGAGGCAGGTGTTCTGTCTCGCTCGCTACACACACCAGCAAACCACATGAACTCAACACGCACTCCACACTCGTGGGGCCGGGCGCGACTGCTCGCGCTTGCCCTGCCTCTGTTCGCGGCCTCGGCCGCTTTTGCCCAGACTGCCGCCACCCCCGCCCAAGGAGAGACGGTAAAGCTAGAAAAATTCACGGTCACGGGATCCTTTCTCCCGCTTACATCCGAAGTGAGCGCCAGTCCGATCGTGATCCTGGAGCGCAGCAAGATCGGTCTGACCGGCGCCACCGACGTCCTCCAACTGCTCAAAGATGCGACCCCATTCTTCTCCGGCAACGGCAACATCGGCCAGGAACTGAACAACGGGGGCAGCGGCAACACCTTTGCCTCGCTGCGCAATCTCACGACGCTCGATTTGATCAACGGCCGGCGCGCCTTTGGTTCCCTGAGCAACATCCCGGTCGCGATGATCGAGCGGGTGGAAATCCTGAAGGACAGCGCCTCGACCGTCTACGGCT
>JANNDM010000082.1:0-15246 GCA_031387725.1 Verrucomicrobiota bacterium
CGACCGCTTCTTCGCCACGCTGTTGCCCGCGCAACCCGCCCTGCAATTCGCCTTCGCCCTCGCCTTGCTCTTTGGCGGCCTGCTCGCCGGCCAGCACTATCTCGCCAAGCCGGTCGTCGTCGCTCCTGACGACGGCTCCAAGGCGGAACTCGCCGCACTCAAGGCCCAGGTCAACTCCATGGGGCAGCTCGTCACCTACTCGCTGCTCCAGCAGCAGTCCACCGGCGACCGCCTGCAAACCGTGCTGGCCAAGATGGACCTCAAGAGCCCCGACCGGAAGGTCCTCACCGATCTCGTCGGTGCGCTGGCCTTTGACCCGTCCATCAACGTCCGCCTCTCCGCCGTCGAGGCCCTCGCCCAGCACGCCGACGACTCTCTCGTCCGCGCCGGCGTGCTCTCCGTCCTCACGCGCGAACGCGCCCCGCTGGTCCAGGTCGCCATGATCGAACAGCTCGCCGGGGCCCGCGACCCGGCCGCCCAGCCGGTGTTCGAAAAACTTTCCCGCGACGAGGCCGCCGACAAGAACGTCCGCGATGCCGCCCGCCGCGCCCTCGCCGTGCTCCGCCTCCCCGCGCCGCCCACGGCCGAACTCAAGCCCACGCTCAAACCCGTTCTCACATGAAAACCCGCATCCCCCCCCAACTCCTCCTCGGCCTGCTCGTCGTGAGCCTGGCCGCCACCCCGCTCGCCCGCGCCGGCGATGACGAAGGCTCCACCGCCACCGTCAAGCTCTCGGCCCCGGGCAAGCCCGCCACCCTCCGGCTCGACATGCCGTGGGCCGACATCCACATCACCGGCGTGGACGGTGACACCATCACGGTCGAGTCCACGCTCGCGCAAAAGAACGCCAAGGTCGACCGCCCCGGCGGGCTCCGCCGGCTCGACGACGAAGTCAGTTTCGAACTGACCGAGAAGGACAACGTCGTCACCCTCAGCCTCGGCGGCGACAATCCCTGGGCCGGCCACGACGCCGAGTTCAAGATTTCCATCCCCCGCGCCATGGCCCTCAGCCTCAAGACCGAGGCCGGCGGCGATCTCGTCGTCGAGGGCGTCGAGGGTGACGTCGAGGTCAACAACATGAACGGCGACATGAAGCTGCAGGGCCTCGTCGGCTCCGCCGTGCTCAACACCATGAACGGCGAGATCCGTGCCGTCTACGCCAAGGCCCCGCAAAAACCCGTCTCCATCACCTCGATGAACGGTGAAGTGGACCTCCGCGTGCCCGCCGACACCAAGGCCAACATCCGCCTGCGCACCCACAACGGCTCCATCCTGACCGATTTCAGTGAGGACATGCTCAAGACCAAGTCCGAAGGCGCCAAGCATGGCTCCGGTTACAACTATTCCTACGGCCACGGCGACACCCGGGAAATCGCCCGGGCCGCGGCCGAAATCGCCCGCGCCGCCTCGCAAGTGGCCCGCGAGGTCTCCCGGGAAGTGGCCCGTGAAGTCTCCCGCGCGATGAAGGAGGAATCCGAGAAGGACGCCGAAGATGCCAATGCGCGGATGGCTCCCATTGCCCCCATCGCGCCGGAGACGCCCCGCCCCACCCGGGCTCCGCGCGCCGCTATCGCCCCGCTGCCTCCGATCACCGGCGGCAAGCTCGTCAGCGGCACGCTCAACGGCGGCGGCGTGGACATCAAGGTCTCGACGATGAACGGCGAGATCACCCTGCGGCAGACAAAGTAATTATTTTGTCCACTTGATGCTGGCTTTGCGCCGGGGCTCCAGGCCCCGGCGTTTTTTTTGCCTGCCCAAATCCCCACGAATCAGCCGCGCGTTTGCTTCTACGATGGGTTATACCAATTACCCGACGCTTTGCGACTTTGGCGCGATAGCGCCGGTAGGGCGCACCGGCCCGGTGCGCCGTGCCGAAGGCAGGCACGCCGCGGCGGAGCGGGCCGCTCCGCCCTACCCCAAGGCACGCGGGCAATAGTCCAAAAGCAAATAGGACGCTGGTATTAGCCGCTTCCTGCCCGGCGGAATCCTACCGGCTTTGCAGGGTCCGGATGTAGTTGGCGCGCTCAAAGGCCGACGGATCGCGGCAGCGCGCCAGATTCAGCCGGCCGCGGAAATCCGCGAGCGTGGCGAAGCCCTGTTCCTGCATCCAGATTTCCAAGCCCCGGAGCAAGGTCCGCAGCACCGGGGGACCGTGCCGCAACAGCACGGAAACCAGCTGCACGGCGTGGGCGCCGGTCAGCAGCGCCTTGGCCGCATCCGGCGCCGAGTGCACGCCACCACTCACGGCGAGCGAGCCGCGCACCTGAGGGGACAGGATGGCGAGCCAGCGCAACCGCAGCAGCAGCTCGCTGGGGTCGGACAGGCGCAGCACGGGGCGCACCTCAAGCGTTTCGGGGTCCACATCGGGCTGGAAAAAACGGTTGAAGACGACAATCCCCGCCGCTCCGACCAGTTCGAGGGCGATGGCGAGCTGCGCCACTGACGAGTGGAAGGGCGAGAGCTTGACCGCGACCGGGATGCGCACGGAGCTGGCGACCTCACCGACCGTGCGCAACATCTCGGTCTCGACCTGGTCCGCCGCGATCGCCGGATCGGTGACCACCTGATAAAAGTTCAACTCGATCGCATCCGCCCCGGCGTTCTCCAGCTGGACCGCAAACTCCGTCCAGGCGCCGGGCTGGTGGCCGTTCAGCGAGGCGATCACCGGGATGGTCAATTGCGTCTTCAGCAGCTCGAGCTGCCGGAGGTAGTGGTCGGGCGAGAGCTGGTAGTCGGCATATTCCGGGAAACCCAGGCCCGCATCTCCCACCCCATCCGGCGGAGGGGGAGTCAGTTGTTCCTCGAAGAGCGAACGCATGACGACCGCCCCGGCCCCGGCGTCCTGGAATTTCCGCGCCAGATAAGCATCATCGCAAAGAGGCGAAGCGCCGACGACAAAGGGGCTGCGCAAGGGCAACCCGAGGTAGCGGGTGGCGAGATTCATGGGGCGAGGGGGTGCCCTACTATGCGCCAAGCCCGCCGCGGCGGCTCGGCGTTTGTTGGCTTTGTCCACGCACCGTTTGCCGGACAGAAGGATCAGATCGTGCGCGAGTGCTGGAGTGCGGAGGTGTTGATCGTCGGATCAAACCGCATCGCGATGACCCGCAGAAGCGGCACGCCGACCCGGGTGACCTCGAATCCGGCGGCGGTGCGGCGCACGAGACCGTCGGTCTCGAGGTCGGCCAGGGAGACGATCTCCGCCGCGTAGACGGCGGCGAAATCCAGCCCGAGCTTCCCGGACATCGCCCGGTAATCGAGCCTCCGGTCGCACATGATGCGCATGATGATCGTGCGACGGCGCCCGTCCTCGGCGGTGAGCCGCAGGCCGCGTTCGATGGGGAGCCGGCCGGCGTCAAGGGCGGCGCGCCATTCCTCCATGGTTTTGTAATTCTGCCGGTAGCTGTCGGGCGTGGACGAGATGGCCGAAATGCCGAAGGCGTAGAGCGAGGCCCCGCTTTGTGTGCTGTAGCCCTGGAAATTCCGGTGCAGCGTGCCCTCGCGCAACGCCACGGCGAGCTCGTCGTCCGGCTTGGCGAAGTGGTCGAGCCCGATGTCGATGTAGCCGGCAGCGGTGAGCAGGCGGTGAGACACGGCGAACATCGCGAGCTTCTCCTCGGGCCCGACCAATTGGGCGCGGTCGGCGAAGATTTTCTGGGAAGGTTTGATCCAAGGCACATGCGCGTAGCTGAAGACCGAAAGCCGGTCGGGGCTGAGCGTCAGCACATCGGCGATGGTGCGGGCGAAGGAATCCGGGGTCTGCAGCGGCAGGCCGTAGATCAGGTCCACATTGATCGACTTGAATCCGGCGGCGCGAAGCCAGGTGAAGGCCGCCTCGTTCTGGGCCTGCGGTTGGATGCGGTGGATCGCCAATTGCACTTCCGGGTTGGTGTCCTGCACGCCGAGGGAGGCGCGATTGGCCCCGATATCCTGCAGGGCGAGCACATGCTCCTCGGTCAGGCGGCGGGGATCGATCTCGACGCTGAACTCGCAATCGGGGGCGACGTGAAAGAGCTCGCGGATCAGCGCACCGAGCCGGCGCAGTTCATGGGGCGGGAAAAAGGTCGGGGTGCCGCCCCCGAAGTGGATCTGCGTGACCGGCCGCGACCGGTCGAGCCGGGCCGCCGTCAGGCGCATCTCGCGGGCGAGGTCGTCGAGGTATTCGCCGGCCGAGCTGCGGCGCTTGGTGATGACCGTGTTGCAGCCGCAGAACCAGCAGAGGGTCTCGCAGAACGGCAGGTGGAAATACAGCGAGACCGGGCCGCCGGCCCGGTTGTCGTCGGCCATGGCCTCTTCCAGCCGGAGCGGGGCGAGCTCGGCGGTGAACTTGGTCGCCGGCGGATAGGAAGTGTAGCGGGGCCCCGGGATTGAGTATTTCCGGATCAGGCCGAGGTCGAGGGTGACCGGGGTCGGGGTGGTTTCAGCAGGCTTCATCGGGCGAAAAAGGAGTGGGCAGGCAGAGGCGAAGTGCGAGGCTTAGGTGACCGGATCGGCCCGGTGGCTGCGCCAGATCTCGCGGGGCAGGCCGGCCAGTGCGATGGCGGCCAGCTGGGTGCCGACAAAGGCGGCGAGCCACCAGAAAGCCGAGTCCATGAATCCGTAGCTGTGCAGGCCCACGCCCAGCATGTTCACGCCGAACCAGCTCCACGCGGTCACGACATTGCCGAAGATGGCGAGCGCCATCAGCCCGCGCTGCTTCACCAGGCCGCCCCAACGGGCGTGCAGGATGAGCGCATTCCAGAGCACGATGATCAGCGCGCCGTTTTCCTTCGGGTCCCAGCCCCAGAAGCGACCCCACGACTGGTCCGCCCAGATACCGCCGAGGACGGTGCCGACAAAACTGAAAACCGTGGCAAAGCAGACCACACCATAGACCATGCCGGCCAGCGCATCCGCCGTGGGCCGGTCCAGCGAGCGCGTGAAGATACCGCGGCCGAGGTAGATCAGCGCGAGGAACCCCGCGAGGAAGGTCGCCGAGTAGCCGATCGTCACCGTGACCACGTGCGTCGCCAGCCAGAAGTTCGAGTCGAGCACGGCGCGCATCATCTCGAGGGTGTCACCACTGAGCGACAGGTGGTGCGCGATCAGGAGCGTGGCGAACCCGATCAGGCCGGCGGCGACGCTGCCAATGGCGTTCCGGTGGATCACCTCCAGCACGAGACACAGGGCGACGGCGCCCCACCCGATGAACAACGCCGAGGAATAGAGGTTCGTCACCGGCGGCCGAGCTTCGAGCCACATGCGCGTGGCGATGCCGGCGGTGGCCAGAATCCAAGCGAGGACCACGAGCCGGAAAGCGGCCCGGCCGAGCGCCTCGGGCCACTTGAGCCAGGAGAAAACCGCGAGCAGGAAAGCCGCGACATAAAGCACCGTGCTGGTGTAGAACGGCTGCGCCGCGTTGAAGCGCGCCTCCAGGTCGCTCTTACGCAGCAACGCCGGGATCTGCGGTTCGAGTGAGGTCCGGTAGTCGCGCACCGCCGAGTTGAACGCGGCGGGCTGGTAATCGCGCCACGCCAGACCGATCCGGATGTAGCTGGCGGTGGTGGCGTCGAGCCGCCCGCGCGCCAGGCTGCCTTGGAGCGCGGCACCGGTGTTCTGCCAGGCGGTCAGGTCGTCCGGTTTGGCCTCGGGCGGGATCAGGCGGAGATGGCCGAACTTTTCCATGGTGACGAAGGAAGTGCGCAGCTCGAGCAAGGCCTTGGCCGCAGCGGCCTCGTGCGGCTGACCGGCCTTTTTGGCCTGCTCGGCGGCGAGGCCGGCGGGCAGGGTCTGGTCGAAACGCGCCAGCCGGTCGAGGTAGTTGTCCACTCCGGGAGCGAGCAGGCTGATCTGCAGGCTTTGATAGAGAAACAGGTTGTCACGGAGGTGCACGACCGCCCGCTGGAACGGACTGCGCACCGGGTGCTCGACCGCGTCGGCGAGCCGGCCCTGGCGCTCCAGTTCGGGGAGGCCGGCGGTCAGCTGCGTGAAAGTGAAGCGCTTTTTCCCGGCCCCCAGCTCGGGGGTGAGGTTGAAAAGGGTCAGCACATCCGGATGGACGATTTCAAAAACGGGATAGGCATGGGCCACGGTGGGCCGGAAGAGCATTTCCAGCAGCCACTCGGCGGGGCTCAGGGTGCGGCCGTCGGGCGCGGTGACGCGCTGGCGGCCCTGCAGCACCAGCAGCGTGGTGCGGGCCACGGTGTCGAGCGGTTTGACCCGGCCGTTGACCAGCGTGGGCAGGCGGCCAAAGGTGCCGAGGTCGTAGTCGCTCTGGGGCGCCCGCGGAAAGAGCGAGGAACCGACCGCGAGCGCCGCGAGCACCGGAATAAGCAGCGCGACGATTCTCTCGGCCGGCCAGCGCGGGCCGGCGGCAACAGCCGGTGACGCGGAATTGGCGGCGGCCGCCGGTCGGCGGCGTTTGCCCACGAAACCGACCAGGTGCAGGCCGAACTGCCAGCCGAGGCCGAGTGTCATGATGCCGCACGCGAGGTAGGGGATCAGCCAGCTCGGGTTGCGCACGACCTGCAGCACGGTGGTCGTGTCGTTGTTGTCGAAACCGGCCTGATAGAAGGTGAGCCCCGCGTAACGCAGCGGATTGTTCATGTAGATCAACACCTCGCGGTCGTCCTTGCCATCAGGCGTGGTCAGCCGGAGACGGCTGGAAAAATTCTTGGGGATCTCGGTGCCGGCGTAGCGGTCGTGGCTGAATTTCAGCAACGTGAGCGAATACGGCTTGTAGTGCCGCGCGTAACGCAGCGCGATCTTCCACTTCCGGCCGCCAAACTCGAAGGGTTGCGCATCAAGCTGAGGCGCCACGAGCCAGGTGCCGACCGGGCCGTCGGGGCCGGTCAGCTCGACGTAGGCGGCGGGCAGATTGCGCTCGCCCTCCTTGAAGGTGAGCGGCAGCGGGTTGAGGAGGATGCGCGGGCCGACGCCCTGGTTGGCCGGGCCGGTCGGGGCGCTGGCGCCGGGCATTGCCTCCTGCAGGCCGGCGTTGGGCAGGTAGGTGTGCACCGCGACGCGGAATGGCAGCTTGGGGTGCTGCACCATCTGCTTCCGCGCGAGCGACGATTCGGGGATCGCGACCACCTCGTCGAACTTCGCATCGGTGGTGTCGGTGATCGCCAGCTCGATGTTCCGGTAGCTCTCCGAGTAGTTTTTCGTCTCCCCCTGGTCGAGGCGCATCTGGAACTCGTCCTGCCAGAGGGCGGTGAGCAGCTGGCCGATGAGCAGCACGATCAGGCCGATGTGCGCCAGCCAGATGCCGAGCTTCTTCCAGCCCCACTGGAAGCGGTAGATGTGCGCGGCGACCAGGTTGATCAGCAGCAGACCGCCCAGCGTGTAGCCACCCGGAAAAACGGCGAGCGACATGTCGCCCACCGGCCAGAACACGATGAAAGTGTTGAAGTATTTCGCCTGCACCACCCAGATGCCGAGGTTCACCTGGTCGAGCGTGGCGACCAAAATGAGGATGATGGAGAACAGGATCAGGACGACCGTGAGCTTGAGCGACACGAACAGGTCGCGCGCGTCGAGGAGGAGGGTGGTCAGGAATTTCACGGCGCGGAGAGGGATTGCACGAACGAGAGGAAGGCGGGCTTTTCGGCGGCGACGAGGTTAGCCGGGCCCGTGAGTTTGAAAAACCAGGTCGAACCGCCGTAGGGCACCATCGCGCCCAGCAACTCTTGCGCACCGCTGACCGGGCCGCCGGTGAGTTCCACGAGGACGATGGGCAGGCCGTTCACCGTGATGCGTTGCACCGCGCCGGCGAGTTCGCCGGCCGCAATCGGCGGCAGGGAGAGTTGGCCGCGCCAGCGGTTGAGATTGGCCAGCTCGCCGCCGACATCGCCGGGAAACGCCGTGACGGCGAGCTCGGCGGTGGCGCCGTTCGCGCCGGTGATCACGAAAGTCGCCTTGCGCATCGCGGCGGCGGGCTTCTCCTGCCAGCCGGCCGGGGCCGTCCATTTGAGGCCGGGGCCGTCGGCCTTGACCACCGGTGGGCCGGCCATGTCCGCCGGCGGTGGAGCGACAGACGCGGGCGCCGGCGTGGCTGCGGGCGCCGCAGCGCCGAGGGAAATCTTCACTGTTTTCAAAAATTCGAGGAAGACGGGTTTTTCCGGCGCGACCAGCGCGTCCGGGCCGGTAAGCTTGAAAAACCAGGTGGCATCGCCGAGCGGGACAATCGCCCCGAGCATCCGCAACGGATTGTCGGCTGTGCCGCCGGCCAGGTCGACCACCTGCAGGGCCAGCCCGTGGGCGGAGAGCGGGGTCAGCGTGGCGGCGAGTTCCGCCGCGGTGATGGGCGGGCGGCCGAGCTGGCCGAGCCAGCGGTTCACGTTGGCGAGGTCGCCGCCGACATCGCCCGGGAAGGCGGTGATCGCGAGGTCGGCGACGGGGCCGCCCTCCGCGCCGATGGCATAGCTGCCCTTGCGCATGGCGGAACCCGGCTTGGCTTTCCAAGTGGCGGGGGCGGTCCAGACCAGGCCACCCGTCTCGGTCGAGGCGACGACCAACCCGCCGGTATCGGCGGTCATCGGGGCGGCGGCGGTCGGCGCGAGCGGCTCCTTTTCCTTGGGGATGCGGTAGGTGGTGACCCCGGGGTCGCGGCACGCGCCCAGACAAAGCGGCAGCAAAACCAGCAGCAGGCGCGGTCGGCGGGAAAGCATGGCGCGGAGCGGAAGGAAAAAACGGCCAGGTGGCAATAGCGTCGGCCGGCGTGGAGGCAAACAGGGGGATTTCATCGTGGACCGCCAGCATGCCTGAAAGCGCATCCGTTGGCTGCGCGTATTTTGCGGGGCTATAAGCAAACCTTGCGCGAACCTCGGCAAACGATGCGCAGCCGGATCGACCGGGCCCTGTCATAATAGGCGCGACACGGCAGTCCAATAATAACAAGGTCCGCCGTGCCGCCATCCTCATCCCTGCCAGTCATCCACTCCCCATGAAAAATCGCACCAAACTCCTTACCTCCAGCCTGGTTTTCCTCGCGAGCGCGGCCTTGTGCAGCGCCGCCCCGGTCGCGGAAAACTGGGATAACCACTGCACCAAATGCCATGGGGCCGATGGCAAGGGGCAGACCAAGGTCGGCAAAAAACTCAAGCTGAAGGACTACACCGACGCCAAGGTGCAGGCCGAAATGAAGGATGAGGACATGATCAAGGCCACCACTGACGGCCTCTTCGATGCGGCGGGCAAGGAGAAGATGAAGGCCTACAAGGAAGAACTCTCCGCCGATGAGATCAAAGAACTCGTCGCCTACATCCGCAAGTTCAAGATCTGATCCCGACCCCGCTGGCAATGCCTTTGTCTTCGCTGTAGCGGCGGTCTATGACCGCCGTCGAAAATCAACGGCCGTTCGCCCGGCGGTCATAGACCGCCGCTACAACCCATCCCATGGCTGCCCCCGAGTCACCGACCACCCCGACCCCCGCCGCGTTCCGGCCCCGCTCGCATTTCAACAATTGGATCTCCGCCATCGGCGGCGTGGTGGCCGTGGGGGCGCTGTTCTCCTTCGCGCTGCTGGTCTGGATGGACTTCACGCAGGGGGACAAGAATCCCTACCTCGGCATCTTCACCTACATCGTTGCCCCGGGTTTTCTGATCGCCGGTCTTGCCTTGGTGTTTTTCGGCGCCTGGGCCCAGCGCCGCTGGGCGATCAAGCACGCGGCCACCATGCCGGACAAGTGGCGGCTGGATCTTTCCAACCCGGCCCAGCGCCGCGCCATGTTCCTCTTCGTCCTCGGCGCGATGGGCTTCATCATGCTCAGTGCGTTTGGCAGCTACCAGACCTACCACTACTCGGAGTCAGTCCAATTCTGTGGCGAAGTCTGCCACCAGGCGATGAACCCCGAGTTTGTCACCTACCAGCGCGGCGCACATGCCCGCGTTGACTGCGTGGACTGCCACATCGGGTCGGGAGCCGAGTGGTTCCTGAAAGCCAAGATCAACGGCACCCACCAGCTCATCGCCTACACCCTGAACAACTACTCCCGGCCCATCGCGACCCCGCTCAAGAACCTGCGTCCCGCCCAGGACATCTGCGCCAAGTGCCACTGGCCGGAAAAATTTCACGGCAACGTGGAGATGAACTACGAGCATTTCCTCTCCGACAAGAAAAACACCCCCTACACGGTGCGCATGTT
Source organism: Verrucomicrobiota bacterium (assembly GCA_031387725.1). GTDB lineage: Bacteria > Verrucomicrobiota > Verrucomicrobiia > Opitutales > Opitutaceae > Lacunisphaera. Next base: position 10,122 of record JANNDM010000082.1, read on the forward strand.
GATGCATGTGAACAAGAGCGCGCCCGGCAGCCCGCCCGGCGGCATCCATTGGCACGTCAGCGAGACGGATAAGGTCGAGTATTACGCCACCGACGACAAGCGGCAGGACATCCCCTGGACCCGCGTCACAAACCTGAAGGACGGCACTGCGCAGGTGTTCCGCACGCCCGACTTCACCGGCGAACCCCCGGCGGACCGGATCCGCGTGATGGACTGCATGGACTGCCACAACCGGCCGGCCCACGTGTTCCCCACGGCCAACGAGGCCGTGGAAAAAGCCATGGCGGAAGGCACCCTGTCGCGCACGCTCCCGAACATCAAACGCATCGCCGTGCAGGCGATGACCCAGGCCGACATCACGACCGACGCCGGAGCCGCCCAGAAAATCGCGGACTACCTGCGCGCCAAATACACCGACAAGGCCCTGGCCACCGAGCTGCCCGGCGCCATCGCGACCGTGCAGCAGGTTTTCGCGACCAGCATCTTCCCCGAGCGCAAGGCCGACTGGCGCGTCTACCCCAACAACATCGGGCACAAGGACTGGCCCGGCTGTTTCCGCTGCCACGACAACAAGCACAAGAGCGTGACCGGCCAGGCCATTTCCTCCAGCGACTGCAACTCCTGTCACACCATTCTGACGCAGGGCAAGGGCGCCGAGCTCGCGCAATTGAGCGGACTCGGCCTGGACTTCAGCCACCCCGACGGCGAACTCGATCCCGAACTCACCTGCGCCGACTGCCACAACGGCGGCATCCAGAAGTAGGGTTCTTCGCTACTTTCAGTGGGCTGCTCTTACCTTTCAGCCTCCCGAACCTGGGTAACCCCTCATGAATCTCGCCAAAGGCGAAACTTTGGGCAACCCCTTCGACTCATCGTCTCCGGTCCAGGCTTTGGGGTCTGCTAATCGCAGACTGGCACAATATTTCATCGGCGATTAGCCGACCCCCGAAGCACCGGGGTGACGACGATTAGTCGGCACACATCTTTAAGGATTCATCATTTGATGAATCCATTAGTGGTTAAAATTCCCGGGATTGGATCGGTTGGAGGCCCTTTACCCGCTGGAAACAGCGAAGAACCAGACATAGTGTAGCCCGCCGGCAAATTACGCTCTGGATCGGCCAAGCACTGCGTAGCCAGCGCGGGCCAGTCGGCGCATGCTGTGCGCGGAGTTCCCATGAACGCAACCGGCCGGCGGATACTGTTCCTCGTGTTCACCCTGCTGGCGCCCCTGGGCGCCTGGGCCGCGACTGTGGAGACCTCCCCCGCCCCGATCAATGTGCCGCCCGGACTGCCCAACTCGGAGTGCATGGACTGCCACGAGGGGGAACTCAAGGCACCCAAGAAAGGACTGCCGCCTGTCTGGACCGGAGTCCGGCCCGAGCTGTTCGCCAAATCCGTCCACGGCAAACTCAATTGCCTGGATTGCCACGCCACGCTCACCGAGACCCCGCACGACTCCAAGCTGCCGCCGGCGCAATGCGCCTCCTGCCACGAGGCCGCGACCAAGCAGTTTGCCGCCAGTATCCACGGCGTGGTGCGTGATGGCATCCAACCGCCAGTGGCCAGCACCTGCGCATCCTGCCACGGCAACGCCCATGAGTTTCTTCCGGTAAAGCACATCGCATCGCCCGTGGCCAAGTTCAACCTGCTCGGCACCTGCGCCCAATGCCATGATGCGAACAAGCGTCCGCTGGGCCTGAAAAACACCGACGCCATCGCCCATTTCCGCGACAGCATCCACGGCCAGGGCCTCTACAAGATGGGGCTCAACGTCTCCCCGTCCTGCAACGACTGCCACGGCGTGCATGACATCAAGTCGAACCGGGACACCGCGGCCCACACCAGCCGCGACGCCCTTTCCCAGACCTGCGGTGCCTGCCACGTCGGCATCGCGAAGACCTACGCCGCCAGCGTGCACGGTCAGCTGCCGCTCAAGGCCGGCGCGAAGACGGCGGTCTGCACCGACTGCCACACCGCGCACGACATCGAGCGCCCCGGCAGCGCCCACTTCAAGCAGACCATCGACCAGAAGTGCGGTCAGTGCCACGAGGAGCGGCTCGCCAACTACCGCGAGACCTACCACGGCAAGGCCATGCTGCTCGGCAAGGCCAACACGGCGACCGACGTCGCCGCCTGTTACGACTGCCACGGGCACCACGAAATTCTCAAGCACACCGACCCCAAATCACTGCTCTCGGCCGGCAACATCGTCCAGACCTGTGCCCAGTGCCATGCGGGCGTGAACGCCTCCTTCGCCCAATACCAGCCGCACGCGGATCATACCGACGGGGAGAACTACCCCGCGTTGCACTGGACCTACCTGGCGATGACGTCGCTGCTCGTCAGTGTGTTCGCCTTCTTCGGCCTGCACACGCTGCTCTGGGTGCTGCGCTTCGCCCTCACTTATTTTCGCGATCCCGCCGGCTTCCGGGCGGCCCGCGCCGCCCTGCACGATGACACGGAGACCTACCGGCGTTTCTCTCCCTACGAACGCTTCCTGCACATGCTGGTCGTGACCAGCTTCCTCCTGTTGGTGCTCACCGGCATGCCGTTGAAATTCTATTATACCGAGTGGGCGCGCCTCCTGTTCAACCTGCTTGGCGGGCCGGAGGCGGCGCGCGTGCTGCACCGTCTGGCCGCGCTCGTCACCTTCCTCTACTTCGCGCTGCACCTGTCCAGCCTCGCGCGGGGCCTGTGGCGCAACCGCGGCGCCGTGCGGAATCCGACCAGCGGCCGCTTCGAGTTCGGCCGGTTCTGGGGCGCCGTGTTCGGGCCCGATTCCCTGGTGCCCTCCTTCCAGGATTACCGCGACTTCATCGCCCACCTGCAATGGTTCCTCGGCCGGGGCCCGAAGCCGTCGTGGGACCGCTGGACCTATTGGGAGCGCTTTGACTACCTCGCCGTGTTCTGGGGCGTCGGCATCATCGGGCTCTCCGGACTCATGCTCTGGTTCCCCCGGTTCTTCACCACGTTCCTGCCGGGCTGGATGATCAACCTCGCCGTCGTGATCCACTCTGACGAGGCCCTGCTCGCCGCCGGCTTCATCTTCACCTTCCACTTCTTCAACACGCACTTCCGGCTGGATAAGTTTCCGATGGATACCGTGATCTTTTCCGGCCACATCTCCAAGGCCGAGATGCTGACCGAGCGCCGCCGGTGGTATGACCGCCTGGTTGCCTCGGGGAAGCTCGAGCAACACCGCGTCATCCACAGCGACTGGGCCGAACGCCGGACCCTTTATCGCACCCTCGGCTTCATCTTCGTCGGTCTCGGACTGGTGCTGCTCGCCCTGATGATCTACGCGCTGCTGTCGCGCCTCGGGCACTGAAACGGGTCCCGCCATGAATGATTCACCCCTGATTGATTCTTGCCTGCTCGGACTGTTCCGGTTCCGCACGCGCGGGTTCCTGCGGATGACCGAGTGCGACGGGACGGTGCCACCCCGGCCGCGCACGGGCTCCACCTATCTTTACGTCCATATTCCGTTCTGCGAAGCGCTGTGCCCGTTCTGCTCCTTCCACCGCGTGCAACACTGCCGGCCGCAGGCCGCGCGGTATTTCACCGCCCTGCGCCGCGAGCTCGAGCTCTACCACCAGGCCGGCTTTGAATTCACCGGCGTCTATTTCGGTGGCGGCACCCCAACCGTCGAGCCGGAGGAACTAATCGAGACCATCGCGCTCGTGCGGACGCGGTTCGCCGTGCCGGAGATCTCGGTCGAGACCAATCCCCGCGACCTCCGCCCGCCGCTGCTGGCCCAATTGCGCGCCGGGGGCGTGACTCGCCTGTCGGTCGGCGTGCAGAGTTTTGACGACTCACTGCTGCGCGAGATGGGCCGCTTCGAGAAATACGGCGGCGGGGAGGAGACGGCGGAACGCATCCGGGCCGCAGCCGGGATATTCCCCACCCTGAATGTGGACCTGATCTTCAACCAACCCCACCAGACCCTGGCGTCCCTGGAGCGCGACCTGGAAATCTTCCAGTCGCTCGGGGTCGACCAAGTTTCCTGCTACCCGCTGATGTCCTCGCCCGCTGGACTCCGCCGGATGGCGGGGACGATGGGCGTGCCCGACCGGCGGCGGCTGCGCCAGTTTTACCACACCATCGGCCGGCGGCTCACCGCCGGGGGGTTCGAGCCCACCTCGGCCTGGTGCTTTACGCGGAACGGTGGCGGCAGCGATGAATACATCACCACCGCGGACAACTACATCGGCGCCGGCAGCGGCGCCTTCAGTTACCTCGACGGCACCCTCTACTCGACCAGCTTCTCGCTCAAGACCTATGAGCAGCGCATCGCGGCCGGCCTGACCGGCATCGTGACCAAGCACCAACTCGGCGACACCGACCGGATGCGCTACGCACTGCTCGTGCGGATGTTCGGCCTTGGCCTGGATCGCGCGTGGGCCCGGCAACACCACGGGCCGGGATTTTTCCGGCGGTTGTGGGGCGAACTGCTCACGCTGGAAGCGCTCGGCGCTGCGATCCGCGATCCGCGCGGCTGGCGGCTGACGGAAAGGGGACGCTATTGGCTCATGCTGATGATGGCGGAATTTTTCCAGTCGGTGAATGCCTACCGCGACGCGATGCGGGCCCGTGTCCTCACCGAACAGGCCGCCCCGGTGCCGGTCGCCAAGGCTGGCCGAATCCACGCCAGCGCCTGTTCTCATATCTGACACAAGCCTACCTAATTCCAGTTTTGCCGCATGGTGGCCAACCCGTGCATATAACTCCGCAAGCGATGCGCAGTCAACGGCGCGCCAATCCGATAGAGTGTGCGCGCTAAATCAGATCTTCCACCTCCCACCACCAAGCTCCACCCCCGAACTTTCCGACCATGAAACTCCCGCTTCGCTGGACTAAAAACACGCTGCTTTTCGGCGGCATCGCCGCCTGGGGCCTCCTGCTGGTCTCCTGCGTATCCGTAAACCGCGCCGTGTTCGCGCCGCCTTCGGTGCCGGGCGCAAAATTTGCCGGCTCCAAGGCCTGCGCCGAGTGCCACGAGACCGTGACCACGGGCTTCCATGACGCGTCGCACGCGAAGATGATGGCCCCGGGCGACAACGCCACGGACATCGGCTGCGAATCCTGCCACGGCCCGGGCAGTCTCCACATCAAGTCCGGCGGC
>JANNDM010000088.1:0-1782 GCA_031387725.1 Verrucomicrobiota bacterium
ATCGCCTTGGGCGAGGCCACCAAGACGGTGCAGTGGGCCATGGAGGGGCGGAAAGTTTACCGGTTTACCGCCGCCTGGGGGGATGAGCGCAATACCGATGATCTGGAGGGAGACATCACCGCCACTTCGGTTTTGCGGCCATCGCGGGGTGATATTGAGGGGGTACTCAAAAACTTCACCGGCGACATCCAGCAAACCCCGCCCGCTTTTTCCGCCATCAAGATCGGCGGCGAGCGAGCTTATGATCTGGCGCGAGCCGGAGAAGCCCCGGAAATGCAGCCGCGCAGCGTTACAATCGAAAAACTCACCCTCACCGACATTCCGGACACAGACCACGCCATTTTCGAGGTCATTTGCGGCAAGGGCACTTATATCCGCTCGATGGCCCGCGACATGGGCCGCGCACTCTCCTGTCTGGCCCATGTTTCAGCGCTCCGCCGTATCCAGGTTGGCCCCCTGAAAGAGGCCGATATGATTTCGCTGGATATGCTCACCGAAATGGACCATAAGCCCTCCGGGTTTCTCCGCCAGGTCGAGACCATGCTGGACGGCATCCCGGCATTGGCCGTGACCGAGCAGCAAGCCCAGCGCCTGAGACAGGGACAACCCGTCCTCCTCAGAGGTGCTAACGCTCCCATCGAGCAAGGTGCGGTTCTGGTGACCTGGGGACAAAAACCCCTCGGCATTTGCAGCATTGAGCAGGGATCGCTTCGCCCAAAGCGTTTATTCAACCTGTAACCATTTGGAGATGACCGATGACGATGACACCAGAGCGCAAGGTTGCGCTGGTTAAAGAGTATGCGACAAAGCCCGGCGATACGGGCTCACCCGAAGTCCAGGTGGCGATCCTCACAGAACGCATCACCTATCTCACCGGGCACTTCAAGACCCACAAAAAGGATAACCATTCCCGCCGTGGGCTGCTCACCATGGTGAGCAAGCGCCGCTCCCTCCTTGATTATTTGAAATCCAAGGACGAAGCCCGCTACCAAACGCTGATCAAGCGTCTCGAAATCCGCCGCTAAAGCGACCGGACACGACTCCGCCGTTCGGCAATAGGGCCGGGCGGCGCAGGCCCATGCAGGGCATAAAGGAAATCACATGTTTAATATCGATGTTGAAGAACTGGACTGGGGCGGCAAGCGCCTGCGTCTGGAAACCGGGCGCATGGCCCGTCAGGCCGATGGCGCGGTTCTCGTGACCTACGGCGAAACAACTGTGCTGGCCACCGCTGTGGCGGCGCGCTCCGAAAAGCCGGGAATTGATTTTTTCCCGCTGACCGTGAATTACCAGGAAAAGACCTATGCTGCCGGCAAGATTCCCGGCGGCTATTTCAAGCGCGAAGGCCGCCCCACCGAGAAGGAAACCCTGGTTTCCCGCCTCATTGACCGCCCGATCCGCCCGCTTTTCCCCGCCGGATTCCACAACGAGACCCCGGTGATCACCACGGTGCTCTCCTATGATCTCGAAAATGACAGTGACATTGTGGCGCTCATCGGCGCCTCCGCTGCTCTCACCCTCTCCGGAATCCCGTTCATGGGGCCCGTGGGCGGAGCGCGTGTCGGCGTCATCGAAGGCGCTTATGTGCTCAACCCCACCCAGGACCAGATGAAAACCTCGGACCTCGACCTCGTGGTCGCAGGCACCCAGGACGCCGTGCTGATGGTGGAATCGGAAGCCAAAGAGCTGTCCGAGGAAATGATGCTGGGCGCCGTGATGTTCGGCCATGCCGGTTTCCAGCCGGTCATTGACGCCATCATCCGCCTCGCCGAGCGCTCCTCG
>JANNDM010000093.1:0-49389 GCA_031387725.1 Verrucomicrobiota bacterium
CTCAAGTTCACCCCGCCCGGCGGGGTGATCACCGTCGCCACCGGCGAGGCTGCGGGCTGGGTGCATGCGGAGGTGCGCGACAGCGGCCCGGGACTCGGGCCGGCGGATTTCGCGAAAATCTTTTCACCCCATCAGCCTTTGTCGGCGAAACCCACGGGCGCAGGCGAGGACTCGACCGGCCTCGGCCTGTTCATCGCGCGGGAACTGCTCACCTTGCAGGGCGGACGGCTCGAGGTGCAGTCCCAGCCGGGCAGCGGCGCGGTTTTCCGCGTGCTCCTGCCCGTCGCGGTCCGGCCGGGCCCGGCCTGATCAGCCCAGCCCGTTGCGCAGGCACCAGCGCACCAGCATCGGCACATCGTGCAGGCCGAGCTTGGCGAGGATGCGGGCCCGGTGTTTTTCGACGGTGCGCGGGCTCAGGCCGAGCTGGTCGGCCACCTCCTTCGAAACCAGGCCGCGGGCGACGAGCCGGATGATCTCCTGCTCGCGCTCCGAGAGCACCTCGGCGCCGAGGCGGGGCAAGGGCGGTTCGCTGGCCATCGAGGAGGGCACCGGGGGCGGGACGGTGGCGGAAAAAAACATGCCGCCATCGAGCACACACTGCACGGCGCGGTCGATTTGCTCGAGCGGGGAATTCTTGTCCACAAATCCCGCCACCCCGAGCGAGACCAGTTCGGCGGGCAACTGGGCCTCCGGATGGGCGGTCAGCATCACCACCCGGGTCGCGATGCCGCGCTGCCGCAGGGCGCGCACGAGGTCGCGGCCGTCCATGTCGCGCAAGTAGAGATCGGCGATCAGGAGATCGGGCGGGGCGGCCAGACAGGAGGCGAGCGCTTCGCGGCCCTCGCCGAAATCGAGCAGCGATTGCGGCTGGAATCGCCGTTGCAGCGCGTCCTTCAGCAGCCCGCGGAAGGTCGCCGTGTCATCGACGAGCACGAATTTCAGGGCGGCGGCGGGGGTGGGGGCGGGCATGACCGACTGCCAGCACACGCATGTCAGCGCGCACTGCAAGACCGGGGTGGATTACGTAGTTCTACGCCATCCCGATGGTGGAGGCGTCCCTCTAGGCGGCCGCGGTGATCAGGATTACATTTACCTGACCTGCACCCCGCTTACCCGTCGGACGATCCGGACGGGGGTGCCACCCTACACCCGGTTTCCGCTCCCTTTTCTGTCTGATGTCCAGGCGCACCTTCATGGTTCTCATTGCCGGCCTGCTGGGCGTCGTGGCCCCGGCCGTCGCGGCCCCGGACCATACCAGTTTCGCCTTTGAGAGCGGCGGGCACAAGCTGACCGTGTGGTATCACCGGCCGGCGGCGGCGCCGGCCGACGCCCCGGTGCTCTTCGTCATCCACGGGGTGGGACGGAATGCCGAGGAATACCTGAACGACTGGATCGAGTATGCCGACCAGAAGCATTTCCTGCTGGTGGTGCCGGAATTTTCCAAGACGGAGTTTCCCGGTGAGGAAGCCTTCAACTCGGGCAACCTCTTCGATGCCGCGGGGCAGCCGCGGCCGCGCGCGCAGTGGTCCTACAGCATGATCGAGCCGATGTTCGATGCGGTCCGGCAGCGGTTGGGCAGCACCCGGAACGACTATCTGCTTTACGGCCACTCGGCCGGGTCGCAGTTTGTGCAGCGCTTCCTCTATTTCGTGCCGCAGGCGCGCCTCACCCGGGCCATCGCCGCCAACGCGGGCTGGTATATGCTGCCCGCCCTGGCGGTGGAATTTCCCTACGGTCTCAAGGGCACAGCGGTTGACGCGGCGGCGTTGCGCACAGCCTTCGCCCGGCCGGTGGTGATTCTGCTGGGCGAGGCGGACATCGACCCGAATCATGCCGCCCTGCGGCACACCCCCGAAGCCGACGCCCAGGGACTCTACCGCTTCGCCCGCGGACACTACTTTTTTGCCCAGGCCAGGTTGGCCGCGGCATCCATGAAAACCCCTTTTAACTGGACGCTGGCCACGGCGCCCGGCATCGCCCACTCCAACAAAGGCATGGCGCCCTTCGCCACCCGCCAGTTGTTTCCCGACTGATTTCCCACCAACCCTCAGCACCATGAGCCAAACCAACAGTTCCTCCCGCCGAAATTTCGCCACCGCCTGGTTGGCGACCTCGGTCTTTGCCGTGACCCTGTCCGCCCAGCAGGTCACCCCGCCGGCCGTCACTCCGGTCGCCGCCGAAGAGCCCGTCGTCCAGCTCGAGCGATTCACCGTCACCGGCACGAACATCAAGCGGCTCGACCAGGAAAAAACCTTGCCCGTCACCGTGCTCGACCAGCAGGCGATGGAGGCCCGCGACGCCTCGCAGGCTTCGGACCTGCTCTCCTCCCTTTCGCAGGTCACCGGCATGCCCGGCAACGAGACCGCCACCCTCGGCGCCACCGCCCGCGGCGACAACGCCACCATCTCGCTCCGCGGCATCCCCTCCAGCAATACCCTCGTGTTGTTGAACGGCCGGCGGCTGGCCCCGCATCCCATCAGCCAGGGCGAGGCCGGCGTGCCGACGCTCTCAACCAATGTCAACCAGCTGCCCAACCGCGGCCTCGACCGCATCGATGTGCTGCGCGACGGCGCCTCCTCCATCTACGGCACCGACGCCGTGGCGGGCGTGGTGAACTATCTCACCCGCCGGAGCTTTGTCGGGTCCGAGCTGCAACTGCGCTACGGCACGACCAAGCTCAGCGACGGCGAGGAATACCGCGCCACCCTCACGCACGGTTTTGAGTTCGCCGGCGGCAAGGGCCACGGCCTGGTCACCGTCGATTATTACGACCGGGCCGCGATGTTCGCCCGCGACCGCGATTTCTCCGCCGAGGCCGACAACAGCTACCGCGCCCCGGCGCCGTGGAACACCTCCAACGCGGCCCCTTCGCTGACCGCTGCCGGCCAATTCAACTCGCGCTCCGTCACTTCGGAATACGGCAGTTACATCCTCGGAACGATCACGGCCACGGACGCCTTTGGCAGCGTCACCGGCTTCACCGGGGCGCGCCCGGCCGGCGTGCCGGCGACGCTGGCTTCCGCTTCCGGCGTATTTTTCCTCGCCCCCAACGGCACCCCCGGCGGAGCGCAGATCCTCAACGCCACCCCCAGCCGCCTCGGCGTCACCAGCACCTACTATTGGAACAACGACGCCTACCGCGTCATCCAGCCGGAGACGCAGCGTACCACGATCTTCGCGAGCGGTGACTACGAGCTGAACTCCCGCCTCGCGGCCTTCGCCGACCTGAGCCTTTATCGCGCCGACTCCCTGACCATTCGTGAGCCCGACGGCATCACGCAGAGCACGGACGGTTTCATCATCGTGCCCGTCACCAACCCCTTCAACCCCTTCGGCAACCGCTTCTGGTCCACGACCGGCGCGGCCAACACCGACGGCACGCCCCGCCTCACCGGCACGCCCTCCGCCGTCTCCATCACCAACAAGCGCCTGACTGACCTGATGTCCCGCACGGCCTCCGTCACCAGCACGGTCTATCGCGGCGTCGCCGGCCTGCGCGGCAAACTCTTCGACACCTGGTCCTGGGAAGGCGCGCTGCTTTTCTCTGAGGCCACGACGGACGACGACGAGGAAGGTCCCAGCCGGAAAAGTCTGATCAAAGCCGCCATCAACCAGACCGACCCGCTGTTGACCTTCAACCCCTTCACCCGCACCTTTGCGGTGCAGAACGGCACGCTGGTTGTCACGGGCGATTACCGGAATCCGGAGTTTGTGCAGAACAGCTTCCGTTCCTCGTTCGTCCGCTCCGGCGTCACCACGCTCGGCAGCGGCGACCTCCGGGCGAGCGGCGAACTCTGGCCGATCTGGGGCGGCAACACCATCGGCGCCGCCGTCGGCGGCGAATACCGCTACGAGGGCTACGACGACAGCCGTCCGCCCTTCGCCGGCCTGAATCCCGCCGGCTCCGGCCTGGACCTGACTTCGAACGACTTCCTCGGCTTCTCGCCAAACTCCGACACGCACGGCACCCGCCGGGTGCTCGCCGCCTATGCCGAGGTGGTCGTGCCGCTCGTCGGCAACAAATTCAAGCTCCCGCTGGTCCGCTCGCTCGAACTCTCCGCCTCTGCACGGTTCGAGAGTTATTCCGACTTCGGCGACACCACCAAGCCCAAGCTGGGCCTGAACTGGCGGCCCGCCTCCTGGGTGCTGGTGCGCGGGTCCTACAACGAGGGCTTCCATGCGCCCAACCTGGCGCAGCTCTTCACCGGCACGCTCATCCGGACGGTGACCGGCAGCAGAGACACCTACCGCGAAGCGGTCACCGGTCTGCCCTCCGACGGCGCGTCCAACCGCCGCAGCGTGGCCTCGGGCAATCCCGATCTCCAGCCCGAGGAAGCCAAGGGCAAATCCGCCGGCCTCGTGGTCGAGGTGCCCATGGTCAAGGGCCTCTCGTTCGGCGTCGATTACTGGGAGATCGCCCAGACCAATGTGATAACCTCTCCCACCGCTGCCAGTTCTGTTGCCGACGACAACCAGGCGCTTAACGCCGCCACGCAGGCCGCGCTCGCGGCCGGCCAGACCATCGGGGCCATCGACCTCGGCTCGGGCACGGCCAGCTACCAGGGCGATAGCTCGATTGTCCGCCTCGCGGTCACGCAGGCCGACCGAGACGCCTTTGCGCTGTTCAACTCCACCCGCTCCGCAGCCAGCCAGAAGGCCGTGGTCGGCGCCATCGACATCCTGCGTGCGACCTATTTCAACAAAGCATCCCAGTTCGTGAACGGGTTGGATTTCGATCTGACCTACCGGTTCCCGAAGCTCACGATCGGCAATTTCACCTTCAACACGACGTGGACCAAGCTCATCGATTTCCACGCCTATAATGCCGCGGGGGCTTCGCGCACCAACCTGCTTTGGACCAACTCCGCCTCGGTCGGCGGCGCGACTCCCCAGTGGCGTGGCAGTGCCACGCTTAGCTGGCGGCGCCAGGACTGGAACGCCAGCATCTCGGCCTACTACATCGGCGACTACAGCGACGTCGGCGCCACCACCGATCAGGGCACCTACGATTCGCTCGGGAAACCAAATTACATCGTGCCGGTCTTCACCAACGGCAGCACCGTCTACCGTTTCCGCGTGGGCGACTCGATGAGCTACAACGCCAGCGTCTCCTACCGCATCCGCAGCACGGACAACAAGTGGCTCAACGACACGACCGTCCGGGTGGGCGTCGTGAATCTGTTCAATGCCGTCCCACCGCTTTCCAGCGACGGGCGCGGTTATGATCCTGCGATCTACAACCTGATGGCCCGCGGCCAGGCGTGGTCGGTGCAGATCACCAAGAAGCTCTGAGGCGCGGCACTCCCGCCCGGTGCGAGCCGGGCGGGGCGGCCGTCGGCACCCGTCCTTCGGGCTTTCCGCGGCGGCATATATCGGCACCCTGAACCGCATGAAATACCTCCGCTCCCTCTACGTCCAGGTGCTGGCGGCCATTGTGCTGGGCGTGCTGCTCGGCGCCCTGGCGCCGGACTGGGCCGTGCCGCTCAAGCCGCTGGGCGATGGGTTCATCAAGCTCATCAAGATGCTGATCGCGCCGATCATCTTCACCACGGTGGTGGCGGGGATCGCCGGCATGGGGGATATGAAGAAGGTCGGCCGGGTGGGGATGAAGGCGCTCATCTACTTCGAGGTGGTCACCACGCTCGCCCTCATCATCGGATTGGTGGTGGCCAATGTTTTCACGCCGGGCGCCGGCGTCCACGCCCATGCCGCCTCGCTCGACGCCGCCTCGGTTTCCGCCTACACCAAGGCGGCCGCGCAGCTCAGCACGGTGGATTGGCTGCTGCACATCATACCCAACACCTTTGTCAGCGCCTTTGTGGACGGCGACATCCTCCAGGTGTTGTTGATCGCCCTCTTTTCCGGTTTCGCCCTGGCGCGGATCGGAGAGCAAGCCCGGCCGATCACCAACCTGCTGCACGAGGCGGCGAAGATGTTTTTCAGCATTGTCACCCTCGTCACGCGGCTCGCCCCGGTCGCGGCGTTCGGCGCCATGGCCTTCACCGTCGGCAAATATGGGCTCGGCTCGCTGGCCGCGCTCGCGCACCTGATGGCCTGTGTCTACCTGACCTGCGCGGTTTTCATTGTGGTCGTGCTCGGGGGCATCGCCCGCCTCGGGGGCTTCAGTCTCTGGAAAATCCTCCGCTATATCCGCGAGGAGCTGCTCATCGTGGTCGGCACCTCCTCGTCCGAGGCCGCCCTCCCGGGCCTGATGGAAAAAATGGAAAAGGCCGGCTGCGCCCGCTCGGTCGTGGGACTGGTGGTGCCGACCGGCTATTCCTTCAACCTCGATGGCACCTGCATCTATTTGACGATGGCGGCGCTCTTCATCGCGCAGGCCACGGACACGGCGCTGTCCCTCAGCGGCCAGATCGGCCTGCTGGTCGTGCTGCTGATCACCTCGAAGGGCGCGGCGGGTGTCACCGGAAGCGGCTTCATCGTGCTCGCGGCGACGCTCGCGGCCACCGGCACGGTGCCGGTCGCCGGCATGGCCCTTATCCTCGGAGTCGACCGCTTCATGTCCGAGGCGCGCGCCATCACCAATTTCATCGGCAACACCGTCGCCACCCTGGTGATTTCCAAATGGGACGGCGCGTTCGACGCGACCAATCCGGAAGCGCACCAGGTCCTGCGGAGCTGAGTCATTTCGCATGAGGGTTGTGCGGCATTTCTGCTCCGGTCTGCTGTTCGTTTCTCTCTCGTTCGCCGCCACCGCGGCGCTGCCGGTGCCGGTCGAGCCGGTCCCCGGAGCGCACGGCATGGTGGTGGCCGGTCATCCGCAGGCGGCGCAAGCCGGCCTTGAGACTCTCCAGGCCGGGGGCAACGCCATCGATGCCGCCGTTGCCGTGTCACTCGCCCTCGGGGTGGCCGAGCCCTACGGCTCCGGTCTCGGCGGCAAGCTCCTGCTGCTCTATTATCAGGCGGCCACGGGCAAGACCTACGCCATCGAGGCGATGGACGCAGCCGGCTCACTCGAGGTGGCGGCCTATCTGAAGCGACCGGAAGAGGACCGCAGTTACGGCTATGGCTCGGTCTGCGTGCCCGGCCTGGCGGCGGGGCTGTGGGCGGCGCACCAGAAATGGGGTCAGCGGAAATGGGCCGACAATGTCGCGCCGGCGATCAAGCTCGCGCGCGAGGGCTTTGCCATCCTGCCGAAGACCCGGGATTTTTTCGCCGAGCAGGAAAAGAAATTGCGGCGGGGCGACGCCGAGATCGCCCGGCTTTATCTGCCGGCCGGACAGTTGCCCGCCGTCGGCCTGCACCTGGCCAACCCGGATCTCGCGCACACGCTCGAGCTCCTGGCGCAGCAGGGGCGGGATGGTTTCTATCGCGGCCCGGTGGCCGAGGCGATTGTCGCGGCTTCTCAAAAGGGTGGAGGCACCCTCACGCGCGACGATCTGGCGAATTATGAGGCGCGGTTCACCGACCCCATTGGCATCGATTTCCGTGGTTATCACCTGCTGGCTGGTCCGCCCCCGGCCAGCGGCGCGCCGCTCTTCCTCACCATTATGAAAGTGCTGGAGGATGAGACCTTCGCCGGCGGTCCGCTCCGGTCGGCGGTGAATCTCGACAAGATCGGCCGGGTCTGGCGCGAGGTGCAGCCGCTTGTCCAGCGCGCCATCGGCGACAAACCCGAGGCGCGGTTCAATTTCGAAAAACTGGTCGCACCCGATTCGATCCAGACCCTCCGCGCGAAGGCCCGCGCTCCGGCTGAACCCGGCCGCAAGGTGGCATATTGGGACGACAGCGGTTTTTCTGGCAGCGCCATGGCCGCGACAACGCACTTCGTGGTGGCGGATGCGGCGGGCAACCTGGTTTGCGCCACGCAATCCCAGAGCCTGCACTTTGGCGCGGGTGTCGTGCCGCCGGGCACCGGCGTCGTGCTCAACGACTCGATGAGCAACTTTGCGTTCACCGAACCCGATGGCATCAACTACATCGCCCCCGGCAAGCGTCCCCGCAGCACCATCGCGCCGACGATTGTTTTCCGGGGAGGCAAACCGGTCTTCGCCATCGGCATACCCGGCGCTTCCCGCATCCCGACCGCGCTGCTGCAGGCGCTGCTCGACCGCCTCGCGCTGGACCGGCCGCTGGCCGAGGCCATTGGTGACACCCGCTTCCACTTCGACCGTAACTGGCGTAAAAATGATGAGGAAACCTTCGAGGCCGAGCGCTCACTCCCGGCGGCGGACGCCGAGGCACTGCGCCAGCTCGGCTGGAAGGTAGATCTGGTCGAACCCGCCGGCACCGGCCGCAATTTCGGCGGCATCAACGCCATCGAGCTCAACCCCGGTGGCGGCTACACCGGCTATGCCGACCCCCGCCGCACCAACGCGGCGGTCGGATACTGAGGCCCGCGCCGCGTGGCGAATTGCCGGCGCGGCTGGAAAAGTATCTTGGCTCAGTGCCGGTTGGCGGCATAAGGAACCGGAAACACCGGCATGAATCCCGCCAATGCAACCTCTGCCGCCTCGAGAGTGGACGTGCGGGTGCGCGAAGTCGGCCCGCGTGACGGGTTGCAGTCGATCGAACGGACCATGCCCACCGAGGCGAAAAACCGCTGGATTGCCGCGCTGGCGGCGAGCGGCCTCCGCACCATCGAGGTCGGCTCGTTCGTCCCGGCGAAGCTTTTGCCTCAGATGGCCGACGCGGCTGCGGTCGTGCAGCAGGCGCGAACCCTGCCGGGCCTCACCGTGGCCGCGCTCGCACCGAATCTGCGCGGCGCGCAGGACGCCGTCGCGGCCGGCACGCAGGAGCTGGTGCTCACGGTTTCGGTGTCGAACGAACACAGCCTGGCCAATGTGCGCATGACGACCGAGCAGGCCGTGGCGGAGGCGAAGAAAATCTGTGAGTGGCGCGACACGCTGCCCGCCGGCCCGCACCCTTTCATCGGCATCGCCCTTTCCACTTCCTTTGGTTGCTCGTTGTCCGGTCCGGTCAGCGAGGACCGCGTGGTCGCGCTGGCGGTGCAGCTGGTGGCGGGCGGGGCCGACGCGGTGCACCTCGCCGACACGGTGGGCTACGCCAACCCGGTGCAGGTGAAACGCCTCACCACGCGGGTGAAACGGGAACTCGGCGGCAAACTGGGCGCGGGCCATTTTCACAACACGCGCGGGCAGGGGCTGGCGAATGCCGTCGCCGCCCTCGAAGCGGGTGTCACCACGCTCGATTCATCCCTGGGGGGCCTCGGTGGCTGCCCCTACGCACCGGGTGCTACCGGCAACATCGTGACCGAAGACCTCGTGTTCCTCTTGGAATCGATGGGCCTGCGCACCGGGATCGACCTGGAAAAACTTGTCTCCGCCCGCGCGATCGTGGCGGAGGCCCTGCCCGGCGAACCGCTTTACGGGCATCTGGCCGACGCCGGCCTGCCGAAAGGTTTTGTCTACGCGGCAAAATAAGCTGACCGGCTGAAAATTATTTCAGGCCAAATTCAGGTTAGCTTTATGGAGGGCGGGCAGAGTGGCGCAGGTTTTTCTCCGCTCCCCTCAATCCCATCCCTTCAATCATGAAATCCGTCAGCAAAATTATTTTCGCATTTATTATCAGCGCCGTCGCCCTGGTGGCCGCCGATGCCCCCAAGAAAAACTGGACGCCTCCCGCACACAAAATCTACGCGCAGCAACTTTCCGACGAGATCATGGCCGCCCATCCCGACCTGATCAGCATCACCTTCCACGGCGTGCCCCCAGGGATGTCCAAGGTCTACACCATGTTTGCCGGCTCCTTTCCGGAGCGCATCGGCAACCCCGACGATCCGGATGACGTGATGGTCATCGAGCTGGGCATCACCATCCTCGATCCCCGCTGGCATCGCACGAAGGACGCCGTGAAGAAGTTCGTCATGATGATGCCGCTGCGCGATGCGAAGGGCGAGAACTACGGGTTGCTGGTCGCGGCCTACAAGAACCCCGCCTTCCAGGCCAATGGCAGCAGCGCGCAGCTCGAGGCGGAGTATTTCGCCAAGGGGACCAAGCTCCGCGACGAACTGCAGCAGAAGATCCCGAGCTACGAGGGCCTGTTCGCTCCCGCCAAGTAACGACCCTCCCCCGTTTTTTCCATGAAACTCAAGCTTGCCGCCCTCGCGGTCCTCACGTGGGCCAGCCTCCCGGCCCAGCAATTTTACAAGTTGGAGTCGGCGCTGACCATCAAGAGCCCGACCAACCCGAGCTGGGACTACCTCACCTACGATTCCGCCCACGATCAACTGCTCATCGCACGGCGCGACGACGGCATCCTGATCTACGACGCCAAGGCGAAGAAGATCACCGGCGCCATCGAGGATTCCAAGGGGGGCAATTCCACCGTCCTCCTCCCCGAGTTCGACCGCGGTTATGTCGTCAAGCAGGACGGCACCCTGCTGGTCATCTCGGCCTCCACCCTCAAGAAGATCGGCAGCGTCAGCGTCGGCGACAACGCCGACAACGCCTTCTACGATCCTGTCACCAAGCAGCTGCTCGTGACCCAGGGCGACAGCAGCCAGGTGACGTTTGTCGACGCCAAGGCCGGCACGGTCACGGGCGTCCTGAGGATCGACAGCGAGAGCATCGAGGGCTCGGCCGCCGACGGCGAGGGCAACTTCTACACGGCGCTGCGCGACCGCGACAAGGTCATCAAGATTGACGCCCGCACCCACACGCTTGCGGCCGAGTGGAAGATCGGCAAACACATCAGGCCGAACGGCGTGGCCTACGATACCGCGAACAAGCGCCTGTTTGTCTCCACCCGCGGCGACAATCCCGCGCTGCTCGTCTACGACCCCAGCGGCAAGATCGTCGCCGAGCAGACCATCGGGCTCAACAACGACTCCCTCGTCTTCGACCCGGAGACAAAGAAAATTTATACGGCCAACGGCTGGGATGCCACGCTCGTGATCATCGACCAGGTTGACGCCAACACCTACAAGCTGGCGGAGGCCGCCACCACCCGGCCGTGGGCCCGCACCATGGCGCTCGATCTCAAAACCAAGACGGTCTATCTGGTGACGGCGGAAGGCACTGTCGACGTGTCCAAGCCCTGGAAAGCCTCCGTCTCCCCGTTCTACCCGAACAAATACTTCAAGGACACGTTCACTCTGCTCACCTACACCCGCAAGTAACCCCGCCCCTCCATGTCTCCCCCTTCATTCAGTCCCGCGCGCCGGTTCGCCCTGGCGGCGCTCGCCCTGGGGCTCACCGTCCCGGCCTTTGCGCTCAAATACGCGGCGGTCGAGCACCACATCAAGGCCGACCCGGCGATTCCCGCCTGGCAACCCGGCAAGGTCGAGTCCGTGCCCGAGGAGGAGCTCAACCTCGTCGGCGCTGACATCATGGATGAGATCACGCTCGGCTGGGTCAAAATATTCCGGCAGGCCTACCCGCGGCTCAGCGTCACGATGCAGGCGCGTTCCTCGGGCAGCGGCGTGCCGGCCCTCACCGAGGGCATCGCGCATCTGGCCCCGGTCGGCCGCGAGGTCATGCCGGCCGAACGCGAGGGCTTCGTGAAGAAGTTCGGTTACGAACCCTTCGCCATCAAGGTCGCCACCGGCAGCCTCGGCTCGCTTGGCAAGACGGCGACGAGCATTATGCTGGTCGCGAAGGACAATCCGATCAAAGGCCTCACTTTCGCCCAGATCGAGGCCATCTACGCAAAGGAACCCAAGCGCGGCCTGGCTCCGGCCAAGACTTGGGGCGACCTGGGGCTGACGGGAAAGTGGAAGGACGTGCCGATCCACCCCTACGGGCTCAAGCCGCCCAACGGCATCGAACAGTTCGTCAAGTGGAAGGTGCTCAACTGGGGCGACTGGCGCGAGGGCATCCAGAATGTCAAAGGCCAGGGCTTCACTCACGCCTTCACCGTCGCGTCGAACGACATGCGCACGCAGCTCGGCGGCGTCACCTACGCCCTGCTCGCGAACCTGACACCCGATGTCCGCGTCGTGCCGCTGGCCGAGAAGGACGGCGACCCGTTCATCGCGCCGACGCTCGATACGGTCTACCACCACACCTATCCGCTCAGCCGCTACGTCTACATCTACGTCAACCGTCCGCCGGGCACCAAGCTCGAGCCCAAGATCAAGGAATTCCTCAAGGCCGTGCTCAGCAAGCAGGGCCAGGACGTGGTCTCCGAGGAAGGCGTCTTCATGCCGCTCCTCCCGGAAGTCGTGAAGGAAGAGCTCGCCAAGCTCGATTGAGGTGAAGAACGGCCCGCAGCTCCTCACCCTCGCCTTGACGGCGGGGGTTTGTTTTTTGCCGGCGGCGGAGGTGGCCTGCGCCAGCGCCGAGAGCATGGACGGGCTGATGTCGGCCTGGACGGCGGGCTTCACGGCGTTGCATCCCGACACTCCGGCGCGCGTGACGTTGCGCGCGAAGTTTTCGGCCGACTTCGCCGAGCCGCTGGCCCGCGGCGAGGTGCAAGTGGCGCCGTTCCCGCGGGAGTTGTTCCCGGCGGAGGTGGCGCGGTTCACAGCGCTGGCCGGCGGCCCGCCTACACTAGTGCCGGTCGCCACGGGCAGCCGGGCCACCAAGGGCGGCACTCATGCCATCGTGATTTTCGTGAACGAGAAGAACCCGCTGGCGCAGCTGTCACTCGCGCAGCTCCGCCAAGTGTTTGCTCGCGACGGCCGCATCACGACCTGGGGCCAGCTCGGCTTGAAAGGGGAGTGGGCGGACCGGAAGATTTCCCTGCACGGCATGAAGTCCCGGCGCGAGACCGGCAACCCGCCCGGCATCGTGAACTTCCTCGAGTCGCGCCTGCTCGCCGGCCGGCCGTGGCGCGAAGAACTGCACCAACACGCCGACACGCCGGACGGGATGCAGGCGCTGGAACAAATCACGCACGCGGTGGCGGCAGACGCAGGCGCCATCGGTTACAGCGGCTTCGCCTACGCCGTGCCCGGAGTCAAGGCGCTGGCGCTGGGCGAGACCGATGCCGGACCGTTCTTCGCCGGGACGGAGGCCGGGATTGCGCGGCGGGACTACCCGCTGGCGCGCACGCTTTATCTTGCCACCGGACCGGCGCCGGACGCGGCCACGCGCGAGTTCCGGTGGTATGTGCTGAGTCCGGCCGGGCAGGAGGCCATTACTGCCGATTCGCAGAAATTCTTCCCGTTGTCGGACTCCGGCGTGCTTCCGGTTTATGTGCCGCAGGCCGTCCCGGTGCCACACGGGGCGCGCTATGTCGGCTCCGACGGGGCGATCGCGGTCATCGGCTACAATGACATGGCGGAGATGCTCGAAGCATTGGGTGCGCGCTTTGCCGCCCTGCATCCCGGCTTCAGGTTCGCCTTCACGCTCAAGGGCACGCGCACGGGGCCGCCCGCGCTGGCGAGGGGGGAGTCGGCGTTCGCGCCGATGGGCGCGGAGTTTTCCCCGCAGGAACTGGCGGACTACCGGGTGGCAACCGGCGGTGATCCGCTGGTCTTCCGGGTGGCGCATTGCTCGTTGGATCCCAAGGCGCTGAGCGGACCGCTGGCCATCTTCGTGCATCAGGACAACCCGCTGGGGTCACTGACTCTGACGGAAGTCGCGGATATTTTCTCCGGCCGTGATGCCCGCGGCCTGCAGCCGGCCGGTCTCGAGCCGCAGCTGGCACTCGCGCTGTTCTTGCGCTCGCGGGTGTCCGGTCTCGAAGCCTTCGCGCCGGATTTTGCGGGCTTCCGGCAATCAGCCGATGTGGTAAAATAAGTCGCCGACCATCCCCGGGCCATCGGATTCGCCGCCGCGATGCGGAGTATGCCGGGCGTAAAGATGCTCGCGCTCGCGCCCACGGCGGACGCGGCGCCGGTTGCGCTCACCGAGGAAAACATCCGGACCGGCCGCTATCCCTTGGATCGTTACCTGCTGGTCCACGCCCGCCGGCCGCTGGAGCCCTGGATCCGGGAGTTCCTCGGTTTCGTGCTTTCCGGGGAAGGTCAGGATATCATCGCCCGCGGCACGCTCGGCTATCTGCCCCTCAACGCGGCCGAGGCGGCCGCCGAACGGGTCAACCTGAACGAGAATTAAGGTCGGCTTCAGCTTGGCTTTAGTGAAAGAACCTAGATTGGCTTTGTTAGTTCCAGATGTCTGCTCTCCTTGGTCACCTCACCAACCCCTACCTCACGGCTACCCGCATGAAACCCCACGTAACTGTCACTGCTTCCACTGGCGAACATCGCCTCGTATCCCCGGGCCTGCTCGCGTTGTGCACCGTTTTGTCGATCACATCCCTCCGGGCGCAGGAGGTGAAACCCATCGAGGATCCCGGCGCGCCCGTCGAGGAGAAGGTGTTGGAGCTGGAGAAGATCTCCGTCACCACCGCGATCGGCACCTATCACCAGGCCACCTCCGCCATGGCCTCCAAAGTCCCCATGGACCTGAAGGATCTGCCCTCCTCGCTCCAGATCATGAACGCCACGGCGATCGCCGACCGCAATGCCGTGTCGTTGCTCGACGTCTTCGGCTACGTCGTCGGCGCCACCCAGTCCCAGGGCAACATCAACGGCTTTTCCTTCCGCGGCTTTCCCAACACGGGCAGTTACACGCAGAACATCCAGTTTGACGGTCTCATGGGCGCGACCCTCAAGAAGGCCGCCACCAGTGCGGCCAATGTGGACAGCCTTGAGTTCCTCAAGGGCCCCAACAGCGTGCTCTACGGGCAGATGAATCCGGGCGGACTGCTGAACATCGTGACCAAGAATCCGAAAGAGGTGGCTTACAAATATCTCCGGGTGTCGGTGGGCACCTTTGCGGGTGAATTCACCAACCCGGGCCAGAAGAGCACCATTTCGGGCAGTTTTGACACCACCGGACCGGTGGGCTCCAGCAAGCGGCTGTTTTACCGCATGGTGGTTGATGTCGGCAGCACCCCCACCTCCCGCCCTGGTTTTGACCACACTTACTCGGTCTATCCGTCGCTCACCTACAAGTGGAGCAGGGAGACTTACCTCACGCTCAAGGGCGAGACCAGCAAAGACACCCGCCAGCAGGATGATGGCGTCGTGCCGATCTTTGACAACAACACCGCCTACGGCGAGACCGCGACCTACTTCACGGCACCGTTGAACACAATCTATCAGGACAGCAAGGACCGGGGCTTGGACTTCGGTCATGCGGCGGCGCTCAATTTCCAGACCGTCTTGGGCGAATGGACGCTGCGGGTGCAGGGCCGCTCGGTCTGGCACGTGGACGAGGTCAAGGAGTTCACCGTCAACAACGCGAACGTGTATTCCCCCACCTCCACTTTCGCCCGTCCCACTTCGCTCCTCCGCCGCCAATACAACAACGTCCTGAACGGCCACCGCTACAACCACGGCGACGCCAACATGTATCGCACGTTCGGCCCGGAAAAATTCAAGCACACCGTGCTGTTCGGTCTCGGCGGCGGCTGGGAATTCTTCGGGAACCGCCGGCTCGCCTTTGGTCCCAACCAGACCCTGGCCCAGGCCATCACGCTGCTCAATCCGATCCTCAACCAGGTGGCCGACTACCCGGTGGGCACGGGCCTGACCGACGTGGCGACGGATTGGACCACGCTGAGCGAATACGTCTCCGACCAGATGAAAATCGGCCCACGCCTGAACCTCTCCGTCGGCGTGCGCCATGATGCCATCAAGATCACGGGCCTGAACAAACTGGTTCCTGCCACCACCCGGTTTAACAACGAATACAGCACCTACACCAAGCAGGCGGGCGCGGTGTTTGCTCTCACCTCCAACCTGTCGGCCTATGGCAGCTGGAGCCAATCACTCAAGCCGGGCGCAAACCTCGCCTACGACATCGACGGCAATTCCTCCTTTCCCCCCGAGTCCGGCGAGCAAATCGAGGGCGGGCTCAAATTCCAGACCCCCAGCAAGAACCTGAACGCCACCTTCGCGATTTATCAGATCCGCCGCAAAAACGTCATCGTGGCTTCCGGCACGAACTTCACGGTCGCCACCGGCAACGCGCTGGTGGGACAGCCCATCTCCCGGCTGGACGGCGAGCAGCAGAGCGTGGGCTTCGAATTCGAGGTCCAGTGGCAGCCGGTGCCCAACTGGCAGCTCCAGGCCGGCGTCGCGCATTCCAAGGCCTCCATCACGGAATCCACCCGAAATCCCGCCTCGGTCGGCTTCGACCTGGCCAACGCCCCGCGCGACAGCGGCAATCTCTGGACCCGCTACAACATTCCCTCCGGTCGCTTCAAGGGGCTGGGCTTTGGTGGCGGCATGGTCCATGTGGGCAAGGCTTGGGCCGGCGATCCCACGACGACCGTCTATTACCGCCTCAAGGCTTGGACCCGCATGGATGCTTCCGCCTACTACAAGTGGAAGAACTACGATTTCGCCCTGAATATCCAGAATGTGCTGGATAAGCGCTACATCTCATCCGCGCAAAGTGCGATCACCCTGAACGTGGGCGAGCAGCGCAAGGCGACGTTGTCCGTCGGCATGCGCTTCTGAGTCCCGGTCGCCCCACCGCACCACTTCCCGCCCGTCATGTTTCCCTGCATGGCGGGCTTTGTTTTTCTCCACCCCGCCTGCGCCCTTTCCCCGCTCTAGTTCGATCTCCCATGAACAAATCGTTCTCACTTGTCGCCACCACGCTGCTGGCCGGCGCGTTGCTCGTCCCGGCGGCCTCCGCCGCCCCGGAAAGAATCAAAATCAAACTGGCGCCCATGCCGGGTATCGGCCAGCTGGTGCCCCAACTGGCCGTCGGCCTCGGCTACTTCGAGCAGGAAGGCCTGGCCGTCGAGCTGGTGACCGTCATGGATTGGATCGACGAGGACTGGACGTCGGCCGAGCTGCTGAACAACGGCACGATCGACGCCGAGGTGAACTGGTATCACCGGGTGGTCTATGGCATCGGCAACCACCAGCCGGTGAAGGCGGTGGTGCTGATCGAGGACAGCCCCGGCATGAAGATCCTGGTCGCCAATCCGCTGAAAAATCAGATCCGGAGCGCGGCCGACTTCAAGGGCCGCCGCCTCTCCGCCTCGGCCGGCTTCTCCACCAAGCGCTACCTCACCGAGTATGTGGCCGTGAGTCACGGCGTGGGGTTGAAGGACATCACCTTCATGCCCGACACATTCCAGTCCGGCCAGCCGGCGGACAAGATTGTCAAGGCCATCAAGGACGGCGAGGCCGACGTGCTCACCATCATGGACCCGACACTCATTGGCATCGAAAAGAGCGGCGCGATGACGACGCTCTACGACCTGACCAACCGCGAGGGCACGAAACAGGCCCTGGGCGAAATCTGGCCGGCGCGCTGCCTGTTTTTGTCGGAGGCGTTCATTAAGAACCATCCGGACACCGTGCAGAAACTGGTCAACGTCTTCGTGCGCACGATGCGATTCATCAACGCGCACAATGCCGATGAGATTGTGGCCAAACTGCCGATGGCGTATTTCGATCCCCACAAGTCCAACCATGACTGGAAGGAATACAAGGCGGCGGAGCAGGCCAAGATCCGCCGCGCGCTCTCGACCTTCACGCAGGGCGATTATTCGATTCCTCCCTCGGCCGCAAAATTTGCGACCCAGTTGACCCTGTCCGCCGATTTCGACCAGAGCGCCGAGGGCAAATATCGCCTCGCCGCCCGCGAAGGGGTGAAGGTCCTGCCCGAAAACACCTACGACAACAGCTTTGCCCATAAGGCGATGAAGGCAATCAAGTAGGTCGTCGCCAAAGGGCCGCCATGTCACATTCCTTCCCGCGCGGCGTCAGGACCCTCTTGCTCGCCGCCTTGCTGACGGCGACGCCCCGGAGCTGGGCGGACGATTCCGGCCTGTCCGCCCTGCGCGGTTATGCCGCGCAAACCCCCAACGTGCACGGCGTGGTGCGAATCCATGACAGCGAGCTCACGCAACACCTGGTCCACCTCTGGCAGGACCGCTTCCTGAAGCTGCATCCGCTGGTGCGCTACAAGGAGTATACCGTGCCGGCCTGGTTCAACGGGCTTTGTGCCGGCACCGCCGACCTCGCCTTCGCCGGGCGGCGGGCCTATCGGAGCGAGCTCAAGGCCTTCGAGAGCGTTTACGGCTACCCCGTGACCGAGATCATCTTCGCCACCGGCGGGTTCAACCAACGCAAGGGCAATACGCCGGGCGTGATCATTTTTGTCCACCAGGACAATCCATTGACCGGGCTGACGCTCAACCAGCTCGACGGCATCCTTGGCGCGGAACGCAGCGGTGGCTGGGTCGGCTCGCAATGGTCCACCGCCATGGCGCGCGGCCCGGAGAAAAACATCCGCACCTGGGGTCAACTGGGCCTGACCGGCGAGTGGGCCGACCAGCCGATCAGCATCTTCGGCCTCGATGCGACGCTCAGCGGCTGGTCCGGCCTGATCCAGCAGGTGGTGTTCAAGGGTGGTGACAAGTGGAACCCGGTGATCCACGAAATTGTGCGCGGTGGCACCGAGGTGCCGGCGGATGCGCAGATCGTCAGTGGAGTGGCGGCGAACCGCCATGCGATCGGTTTCAGCTTCATGCGGGTGGTGGAGCAGAACCCCGGGGTGAAACCCCTCGCCCTTGCCCGCGAGACCGGCGGGCCGTTCGTGGCGCCGACCGAGCAGAGCTTCCTGGCCCGCAGCTACCCGCTCGTGACCTCGGTCTATGTCTACCTGAACCGGCCGCCGGGCCAACCGCTGCCGCCACGGCTGCGGGAATTCCTCGCGTTCATTCTCAGCCGCGAAGGACAGCAGGCCGTGGCCGAAGACGGCATGTATATCCCCCTGAACCCCGAAACCGCGCAGGCGGAGCTCAGGAAACTGGACTGAACCCGCATGAAAAGCTCCCGCCTCGCCTTGTATTTGACCGCCGGGTTGCTGGTGGCGGGCTTCGCCCCGGCTTCGCCGCTGCCGGAATACCGGCCGGCCGAAAAGGTATCCGGCGTGATCCGCACGTGGGGCAGTCCGCACCTGGCCGGCCTGCTGCGGCGCTGGCAGGCGGGGTTTCAACGGCACCACCCCGGGGTCGCTTTTGCGGACAACCTCAAGAGCAGCGCCATGGCGATTTCGGGCCTGAGCGAATGGACGGCGGACCTCGCGCTCATGGGTCGCCAGATCTACACCTTTGAGTATTACGGCATCTACCGGCGGTCGCTGCTTCTGCCGGTGGAGATCGAGGTCGCCACGGGCAGCCTCGATGTGCCTTCCAAGTCCTTTGCCGTGTCGGTGTTCGTCCACCGGGACAATCCGCTCGCCCGGCTGACGCTCGCGCAGCTTGACGGTGTCTTCGGCGCCCAACGCGAGGGCGGCTGGCAGGGCATGACGTGGAATCGTGACGTCGCGCGCGGGCCCGAGAAGAACATCCGCACCTGGGGCCAGCTCGGCCTGACCGGCGAGTGGGCGGACAAACCCATCCGCGTTTATGGCCCGCCCGGGCTTTACCCGGGCGGTTATTCCTTCTTCCAGCGCAAAGTGCTGGGCGGCGCCGATACGTGGGCCGAGGGGTTGATGGAATTCGCCGACCGAAAGCGGATGATGGAGGTGCTGGGCAACGACCCCGCTGGCATCGCTTACACCGGGTTGTGCTACCAGACCCCGCAAACCAAAGCGCTGGCGCTGGCCGAGAATTCCACCGGGCCCTATGTCCTTCCGACCCGGGAAAGCGTCACCCTCCGGACCTATCCGCTGGCGCGCCCCGTCTATCTTTATTTCGCGCCCGACACGCCGGGCGGCGAACCGGCCGATCCCAAGGTTGATCCCAAGGTGCGTGAATTCCTTCGCTACATCCTCAGCCGGCAGGGACAGGCCGATGTGGCCGGGGAGGGGGATTACCTGCCCCTGACCGTCGGGGTGGCGCAAGCCCAGTTGGACAAGCTGGATTGAAACCGGGGGCGTCCCGCCGGGCGGAGTGAATTAAAATTAAGGCCGGGTTCAGTCGGATTTAATGTCTTTTGGTGAAACTGGGTGCGATCCTGCTCCATGCCGGAATAGCCCGCTGACCGTCCCCCTGTAATGACCCCACTTGCCTATTTCTTCTCCGCCCGCAGCGCGCGGCGTGTTCTCCTGTCCTCCGCATTTTGCCTTGGGGCCTTGGTCGCCAAGGCCGCCCCGGCCCCGCAATCGGCGGCGGAATTCGTCCTGCAGGCCCCGGCCGACGACGAGCCCGTGAAGCCTTTCAGCGGCAGCGCCACCGAACGCCGCGCCCGGCTCGCGGATCGCGCCCGGAGCGCCTACACGCTGCAATTCGATCTGTCGGCGTTGCCCGCCTATCAGCCGAAGGGGAAAATCACGGGCACGATCCGGCTGTGGGGCAACAACTACATCGGGGATTCCGGTCTCGCCGGGCGTTGGCGCGATGCCTTCAAGAAATTCCACCCCGGGGTTGAATTCGAGCTGGTGCTGCCGACGGCCGCCGTGGCGGTGCCGGCGCTTTATTTCGGCCTGGCTGATCTCGGCATGAATCATGAGCCGTCTTTTTATGATTACCTCGGTCATGTGCGCATTTTGGGCTATGAGCCGACCGGTTTTTCCGTGGTCTCGGGGTCGTTCGACGTGAGCGGCTGGCAGAACGCCTTCGCGATCATCGTGCACAAGGACAATCCGCTGACGAAGATCACCATGGAGGAACTCGACGGCGTCTTCGGTTCCACGCGGGCGGGCGGCTGGGAAGGCACCAAGTGGCGCCCGGATTTTGCGCGCGGCCCGGAAAAGAATATCCGCACTTGGGGCCAGCTCGGGCTCAAGGGTGAATGGACGAACCGGGAGCTCAACCTCTACGGCTACAGCATCCGCTACGCGACGGCGCTGGAGTTTTCCAACAAGGTGCTCAAGGCGAGTGACAAGTGGAACGAGGATATCCTGGCCTATGGCAACTACATCTCGCCCGAGGGCAAACGCACCTTGCAGGCCGAGCAGATCATGGCCCGGATGCGCGAGGACAAGCAGGGCATCGCCTACATCCGGTGGCAAAAGGGATTTGCGCAGGACGTGAAGGTTCTCGCCTTGGCGGAAAACGCGAACGGGCCGTATTACGATTTCAACGTGGAGAACCTCCAGCAGCGGCTCTACCCGCTGTGGGGCGACCAATCGTTCTGGGTCAGCGTCAAGCCGGGCACGAAGATCGACCCGAAGGTCGCCGAGTTCATCCGCTTTGTGCTCAGTCGCGAGGGCCAGCAACTCGTCATGGAGGACGGCAAATACCTCCCGTTGCCTGCCGACGCCGCGCTGGCCGGCCTGGCCAAACTCAGCAAGCTCGAGTAATGCAGATTACAATTTCATCAACCCCGCCATCATGAACCCATCCTGCTTCCTACGCTTTTCTCTCCGTCCGATCGGGGCCGCAGCTTGTGCCGCCCTTCTGGCGGTCGCCGCCTCCGCCGCCCCCACCAATGTCCTCATCCGCGTGCCGGCCGGCACGCCGCTGCCCGCCGAGCTGGCGCCGCTGCTCGCGCAATGGCGGCAGTCCGGCCAGGTTTCCAACGCGCTGTTGCTCACCCAAGGCCGGGGCGAGAAGCCCGGCGAGCAGCCGGTGTTCGAGTCGCTCGCCGTGCTCGAGTTTCCCAGCGAAAATTCCGCCGACATTTGGGATAAGGACGCCAAGCCGGCGCTTCCGGCCGGCCTGATCGTGCGCCGCGCAGACACTCTCGTCCACATGGAGCTCACGCCGCGCGATTCGAACCGCTCGATCTTCGTCGTCAACACCTACACGCCCATCGTCTCCCGCGAACGCTACAACGAGTTTGCCCAGGGCTACATCAAGCCGCTTTACGAAGCGCAGCGCGCCACGAAACACATTGTGCGCAGCACGATGTATCACGAGCACGGCCCGGATGGCCAGGTCGATGTCCTCGCGGTGATTGAATACCGCGACTCGGTCGCGCTCGCTGCGATCCCGCCCCTCAAGCTCGGGATTCGCGCTCAGCTCACCGCCAGCAGTCCGACCTACGTGAAGTTCGATTTAATCAAGAACACACTGCGCAAGGATGTCGGCGGCACGGTTGCCGCCTACACCGAGTTGCCGCCCCCCGACCTGAGCGACCTGCCGGCCTACCGACCGGAGTCGATCATCGTGGGCGGCGTGCGCGTCGTCGGCAGCGAACTGAAGAACGCCGTCGACTATCTCGCGCAGGGTTTCGCCAAATTCCACCCGGCCTCGCGGGTCACGATCAGCCACATCCCGAGCAGCGAGGGCGGCATCGCGGGCCTTTATTCCGGCATCTCCGACGTCGCGCCGATGGGCGATGACGCGAAGATCACCGACCAGATGCCGTTTTTCAATGCCTTCGGCTACATGCCGACGGAGATTTCGGTCGCGACCGGCGGCTACGAGAAGCGCGGCTCGCTCTTCGCGTGGGCCATCGTCGTCAACAAGGATAATCCGCTCAACGAAATCTCGATGGACCAGCTCGAGCGCACTTTTGGCAGCGAGCGCACCGGCGGCTGGGAACTCGTGAACAATGTGGACTGGCTCTACACCGCGAAATACGCGCGCGGCGCCGACACCAACATCCGCACCTGGGGCCAGCTCGGGCTGACGGGCGATTATGCCGGCAAGGAAATCCAGACCTTCGGCTACTGCGCGCCCGGTTTCGCGGTATCCGTCGAGCGCTCTCTTTTCCACTGGTCGCACAAGTGGAACGGGAATTTCATGGAATACGTCGAGGCCAAGCAGACCACGGCCAACGCCGACGGCGCCAAGGTCGCCAGCGAGCGTCCGCTCGAGGCGCTGGCCCATAACAAGTTCGCCATCGGCATCGCGGCGCTGATGCACGTGAAGAATTATCCGCATCTGAAGGTGCTGGCGGTCTCGCCGCGCGGTGGCGGCCCCGCGGTCGCGCTCACCCCCGACAATGTCGCCAACCGCCGCTACCCGTTGATCCGCGACGCGTTCTTCTACGTGAACAAGCCGCCGGGCGGAAAGCTCGACCCGCGGGCCCGCGAGTTCATGCGCTTCGTCCTCAGCCGCGAAGGGCAGGAGATCATCGCCAAGGTCGGCTACTATTATCCGCTCAAGGCCGACTACCTCAAGGAGCAGTTGAAGAAGCTGGATTGAGGCGGTCGCAGCCGCGAAGAGCCGGGCGCAAACTGAACTTTATTTAAGCTGCCGTTAAGCCCGGCTCCAGAATGGGGGAGTAGGTTGCGGGCCCGTTGCTTGGTTGGCGCACCCCTTCATCCCATGAAATTCACCTTCCGCCGCTGTTTCTCGGGCCTGGCATTTGTCGCCGCCCTCTCATCTTCTTTTGGCGCCGAGCAACCCGATTCGCTCGAAGTCCAGGCCGCGCGCGCGAAGCTCATGATGGGCCGCGGCTACACGGTGCATTACCCGGACCACACCTTCGACCTGTCCGATCTGCCGAGCTACCGGCCGGAAGGAAAAATCTCGGGCACCATCCGCGTGTGGGGTTCAAATTACTTCGGCGACAGCCCGCTCGCCGGCTGGTGGGAGGAGGCGTTCAAGAAATATCATCCCGACGCGCGGTTTGATTTTCACCTCAAGACCACGCTGCACGCGATCCCCGGCCTCATTTTTGACCGCTCCGACATCGGCCCGATGGGCCGGCAAATCACCTGGGACGAGATGCTCTCGTATCAGCGTGAGTTCAATGCCATGCCCGTCGGCCTCGTCGCCGTCACCGGCAGCTACGATGTCGGCGGCTGGAATCCCGCCATCGGCATCTATGTGCACAAGGACAACCCGCTCGCAAAACTCACGCTCCAGCAGCTGGACGGAATATTCCTCGCTGAGCGGACCGGTGCGTGGCGCGAGCTGAACTGGGAGACTTCGCTGGCGCGCGGTCCGGAGAAGGACATCCGCACCTGGGGCCAGCTCGGGCTCACGGGCGAGTGGGCCGACAAGCCGATCCATGTTTACGGCTTCAACCTGCAGTTCCATTTCCCGCAGGAGATCACGTCGCGCTCGATGGGCGGCATCACCAACAAGTGGAATCCGGCGCTGCGTGAATATGCCAACACCACCACAGCCGACGGTTCGTTGAAAGGCGCGGGCGAGATCATGCTGGGCGACCTGCAGAACGACAAATACGGCATCGCCTACTGCGCCGGCGGCCAGGGCTGGACGGGCGGCAAACTCAAGACGCTCGCGCTCGCCGCGAAGGCCGGCGCGCCCTACTACGAGCTCACGCTCGCCAACGTCCGCGCCCGCACTTACCCGATGTATGCGGACGTGTTTTTCTTCATCAAGCGGGCGGCCGGCGTGCCCCTCGATCCAAAGGTGAAGGAGTTCATGCGCTTCATCCTCAGCCGCGAAGGCCAGGCGCTGGCCCAACGCGACGGCAAATATCTGCCGCTCACCGCCGCCGTCATCCGCGAAGAGCTGAGGAAATTGGAATAAGCGACCCGCTCGCGACGCCAACCGGCTTCGCCCTACGCCAAGCGCCTCCACCCCTTATGAAACATCTCCCTGCCCTTCTCCTCGCGCTCGTGGTCATCGGACTGCCCCGGTTGGCGCCGGCCCAGGAGCAGTCGGCCGACACCGCCGCTGCTTTGCGGGCCCAAGCCGACCATTTTCTGTCCGTCGCCCGGCGGGGAAAACAAGCGCACTACACCCGCGCTTTCGATCTGAGCGGACTGCCGCATTACACCCCGGGACCGCAGCTCAACGGCTGGCTCCGGATTCACGGTAACAACTACCTGGCCGACGGCGCGCTCGGCGAATACTGGCGGCAGGCCTTTGCCAGACATCAGCCCAACCTCCGCCTCTCGTATTATTTGCCGACCTCCGCCGTGGCCTTTGCCTCGCTCTACTACGACCAGGCCGACATCGCGATGGGTCACGAACCGGGTTTCTACGACATGCTGGCCTACCAACGCGTGAAGGAGGCCGACCCGCTCACTGTCACTGTCGTCACCGGCTCCTACGACGTCAGCGGCTGGTCAAATTCCTTCGCCATCATCGTCAATGCGCAGAACCCGCTGGCGAAAGTGACCATGAAACAGCTCGACGGCATCTTTGGCTCCGCGCGCGACGGAGGCTGGGCGGGCACCAACTGGCGTTCAGACTGGAACCGCGGTCCGGCGGAGAACATCCGCACGTGGGGCCAGCTGGGCCTGACCGGGGAATGGGCGAACCGGCGCATCAGCCTGTATGGATACAGCCTGCGCTACAACACGAGCGACCTGTTCGCCGACAAGGTGCTCCAATCCTCCGACAAATGGAACGAGGACATCCACGTTTTCGGCAATGCGCTGCTGCCCGACGGATCGCGCGTCATCCAGGCGGACCAGATCGCGGCTTTGGTCGCCAAGGATCCCGCCGCCATCGGCTATGTGCTCTACCGCGGCGACCGCCCCGGCATCAAGCGCCTCGCGCTGGCCCAGCAGGAGGGCGGCCCCTACATCGAGCACACCCTCGAGAACGTCCAGAACCGGACCTATCCGATGTTTAACGAGCTGTTTTTCTTTGCGAACAGAAAGCCCGGCACCCCGCTGGATCCCAAGGTCAAGGAGTTCATGCGCTTCGTCCTCAGCCAGGAAGGCCAGGCCGAGGTGCAGCGCGACGGCAAATACCTGCCGCTGACCGCCGAGGTGATCCGCGAGCAACTTAAGAAACTCGAATGAAAATCCGCCACTCTCCCGGTCTCCGCGCGCTGACCTTGGCCCTCTCTGGTGCGGTCGCTTCCGCCGCGGATTTCCCGGCTTATCAGCCGCGCGCGAAGCTGTCGGGCGAGATGCGGATCACCTGCGAAACTTCGGCGGAGCCCCTGATGAAAATCTGGGTGGAGCGCTTCGGCCGGCTCCAGCCGGGATTGGAAATCATTGCGAAAGGAACATCGCCCCTCGCGTCGGTCCCGATGGTGGCGTCGGGCGCCTACGAACTCGGGTTTCCGGCCCGCGAACTCTGGGACTACGAGGAGGAGATGTTTCGCAAGATCCGCGGCTACGACGCGACCGTCGTGATGGTCGGCCTCGGTGCCCATCGGACGGCCGGGCTGACCCCCGCACTGGGGGTGTTCGTCAATGCGAGCAATCCCCTTGAACGGATCACCCTGGACCAGCTCGACGCCATCTACACCGCCGAGCGCCGGCGGGGATACGCCCAGGAGATAAAGACCTGGGGCGAGCTCGGACTGACCGGAGAGTGGGCCGGCCGGCCGATTGAGGCTTACATTCACCGCCTGCCGAACGGCATCGACTATTTTATCCAGAAAGTCGTGGGGCGGGGCGCTGATTTCAAAAAATCGGTGGTCCAGCTGCCCATGCGCCGCGGCAAGCTCGGACCGGATGAGGTCATAGCCACGGCGGTCGCGCAGAATCCCGGCGCGATCGGTTTCGGCTGTTTCGGCAATATCATCACCGGGATGAAGGCCATCGCCCTCGCGGAAAATTCCGCCGGTCCCTACTACACAGGCACGCTGGATGAGGTGAAGCGTCTGACCTATCCGCTGGCGCGCCCGATCTACATGGTCATCGACCGTGAACCGGGCACGGCGCTGGCGCCAAAGCTCGAGGAGTTTTTGCGCTACATCCTGAGCGAGGAAGGCCAGGCGACCGTCGCGGCCTCCGACGGTTGGCTCCCCCTGCCGCCCGCACTGGCCGCTGCCGAGCAGGCAAAACTGCGTTAGCCCACCTCTTGTTCGCTTTCGACCCCAACTCCACCGCTCATGAAATCTCTCCGACTGTTTCCGGCCCTCGCGGCCATTGTCCTGCTGCTCGGGTCGCTCGCCCTTTCGGCGCGGGCCGACAACGTCAAGTTCCCCTCCGAATACCGCGAGACGCATTATGACTTGAGCGCCTTGCCCGTCTACAAGGAGGAACACCGCCTCCTCGGCAGCATCCGCATTTACGGCACGCCGCTGGAGGGTCTCGTGGGCAAATGGATGGCGGCCTTTCGCGGTGAATACCACGGGCAGGTCCGCCTGCAGGCCTACCTGGTCAACACCTCGCAAGGCATCGGCGGCCTCACGCTCGGCCTCGCCGATATCGGCCTGATGGGCCACCGGACTTGGCTCACCAGCCGCCAGGCCTTCGAGAAGGTTTACGGCTATCCGCCGTTGGAAATCAGGATCGCCACCGGCTCCTACGACGAGCCCCAGCCCGTGGGCACGACGCCGGGGTTGATCTTCATTGTGAACAGGAACAACCCGCTGGCCGGCCTCACGGTCGAGCAGCTTGACGGCATCCTCGGCACCGAGCGCACCGGCGGTTGGGACGGCACCAAGTGGAACCCGGCGGCTGCGCGCGGCCCGGAGAAAAACATCCGCACCTGGGGCCAGCTCGGCTTGACCGGCGAGTGGGCTGACAAACCGATCCATCCCTACGGCTCCGACGTCACGATCAGCAACTGGGACGATCTCATCCAGCAGGTGGCTTTCCACGGCGGCACGAAGTGGAACCCGGCCCTCTTCGAGGCGCAGCGCGCGGACATATCCCAGAAGGCCAAGCACCAGAACGCCGACGCCCGCATCATCGAGGGCGTGCTCAACGATCCTTACGCCATCGGCTTCATGTTTCAGCGCGTCATCAACCGTCTCCACGCCGATGTGAAGGTGATCCCGATCGCGGCCCAGGCCGGCGGGCCCTACGTCATGCCGAGCAAGCAGAGCTTCTTCGACGGCAGCTACGCGTTTCGCAATGGCGGCTACCTCTACCTCAACCGCGTGCCCGGCCAGCCGGTGTCGCTCCGGGAGAAGGAGTTTGTCCGCTTCATCCTGAGCCGCGAGGGCCAGCAGATCGTCGCGGATGACCGCCAGTTCATCCCGCTCAACGCCGGGGACGTCGCCCGCGAACTCAAGAAACTCGAGTGAGCCTTCGCTCCCCCTCGCTAACATGAAAACTTCAATTTTCTCCTGCGCCGCCGCGTTATTTTCCATCACCGCCTTCTTGCCGGCCCAGGACCTGTCCGGCCTGCCGGACTACAAGCCGCAGCAGGCCGTCACCGGCCTCCTGCGCAGCCGCGGCAACGACCAGATGGCCGCCGTCCTCAAGCTCTGGGAGCAGGGCTTCCAGAAATACCACCCGGAGGTGCGCTTCGAGGACACGCTCAAGGGCAGCGGTTCCGCTATGTATGGCATTGAGATGCGCACGGCGGACATGGCCCTGATGGGCCGGCCGGTGAACCCCTTCGAACGCTACGGCACCTACGAACGCGGCTGGGTCTTTGCCATCGAGATCGAGGTCGCCACCGGCGCCGCGGCGCAGCCGCACAAATCCCCCGCCACCGCGATCTTCGTGCACAAGGACAACCCGCTGGCGCAGCTGACCCTGAAACAGCTCGACGGCATCTTCGGCGATGCGCGCACCGGCGGCTGGATTGCGCTCAGCTGGAACGAAAAGGCGAAACGCGGCGTCGAGGGCAACATCCGCACCTGGGGTCAGCTGGGCGTGAAGGGCCCGCTCGCGGACCAGCCCATCCATGTCTACGGGCCGCCCAACCGCGGTGCGGGCGAGGTCTCCTATTTCGAAGGCCGTGTTTTCGGCGGCGCCCGCATCTGGAACGAGAGCCTGCGCGAATACCCCGACCCGGCGAAGATGATCGCCGACCTGGAAAGGGATCCGCGCGGCATCGCCTACGCGGCGCTGGGGCAGGGGACGCCCGAAGTGAAGGCCCTTGCGCTCGCGGAGACCGAGGCCGGGTCCTACGTGAACATCACCAGAACCAGTGTCGCCGACCGCAGCTACCCACTCACGCGCTCGGTCTATATCTACTACACGATCGACACGCCGAAGGCGGAGATCTCCGAGACCCGTGGCGATCCGCGCGTGAAGGAGTTCCTGCGCTACATCCTCAGCAAGGAAGGCCAGCAGGACGTGATTCGCGAAGGTTCCTACCTTCCGCTCACGGCCGTCGTTGTCCGTGAGCAGCTGAAGAAAATGGACAACAGGGAGGAGCCGCCGGAGCGCGCCGTGCTCGACTGATTGCCCCGGCGTCCCACTAAACACCTCTGATTTCGATGAAATATTTCCCAACCTATGCCGCCGGCCATTTTGCGCTGACCCTTTCCGCCCTCGCCGGCCTCTGCTCTGCGACCCCGTCGTTCGCGGCGGACAACCTGACCAAGGTCCGCATGAGCTTCGACGAGGACATGGTCGTCACGCGCCTGGCGGAGAGCCTCGGCTATTTCCAGCAGGAAGGGATTGAGATTGTCCCTGTGGACCTCACCATGCTCGCCAAGGAGGACTACCTCATCCAGGAGCCGCTGGTCAAAGGGCAGGTCAATGCGGTTGAGCATTGGTTCAACCACACGATCTTCGGCGCGCGGCACGATCTCCCGATCAAGGCGGTGCTGATGCTGAGCGACGCCCCGGCGATGAAGGTGATGGTCGCCAACCGGGTGAAGGACCAGATCAAGGGCGCCGCGGACTTCAAGGGTCTCACGATCGCCGAGGGCGCCGGCTACGCCAGCAAGGCCGTCATCACCGGCTACTTGGCGCACCAGGCCGGACTGCCCCGCCAGAGTTACAACCCGATCAACCATCCCCCGGCGAACCGGCTCAAGCTGGTCCTCGCCGACCTGCAGGCGGACAAGCTCGACGTGCTGACCTTCCAGGAGCCGGTCACCTCCGGGGTGCTGGCGACCGGCCAGGTGACGACGCTCTACGACCTCACCACCCGCGAGGGCACGATGCAGGCGCTCGGCACTGTGTTCCCCGCGCAATCGATCTTCGTGGCGCCGCAGTTCATCAAGGACCACCCCGACACGGTGCAACGGCTCGTCAACGCCTACGTCCGCGCCCTGCGCTACCTCAACGCCCACTCCGCGGATGAGATCATCGCGAAGCTGCCGGAGAGCTACTTCGCCGGGAAGGATCGCGCGGCGCAGATCAAGCTCATCAAGGCCGCGCTCCCCTCCTATGCGAAGGGCAGCTATGCCTTTCCGGCGGACGCCGTGCACCTTGTGACCGACGCGATGCTCTGGGCGAAGTTCGACGGCAGCGAGGAGGGCGTCTGGCGCGCCGGCGGCGACGCCGCCAAGGTGAAGGAGTCCGAGCTCTACACGAACGAGTTTGCGCTCCGCGCCATGCAGGCGATCCCCGCCGCGGCCCTCGCGCTTGTCTCGGCCGCGGTGACCTCGGGCGCTGAACCGGCCAACGCCGGCCTGAGCATCTGGACGCAGAATGTCACCAGTTTCCGGAAGGAGCATGGCTCCGTCGGCGGCTACACGAAAAAATGGGATCTGAGCGACCTGCCCCATTACGTGCCAAAGCAGCAACTGACCGGCACGCTGCGGATCTGGGGCAACAATTACATCAAGGACGGTTACCTCGGGGAATACTGGCAGGAAGAATTCAAGAAGTTCCAGCCCGGCCTCACGATCGAATACAATCTCCCGACCACGGGCATCGGCATTCCGTCGCTCTCCGCCAAGGTGTCCGACCTCGCCATGAGCCGGAAGGCGATCATCATGGACCTGCTGACCTTTGAGCAGGTGTTCCACTATCCGGTAACCGAGATCTCCGCGGTGACCGGCTCCTACGACGTTTATGGCTGGATGCCGGCCTTCATCATCGTCGTCCACAAGGACAATCCGCTGGAAAAAATCAGCATGAAGCAACTGGACGGGGTCTTCGGCGGCGCCCGGAACGGCGGCTACGTCGGCAGCGTCTGGCATACGGAATATCCCTACAAGCGCGGCCCCGAGGAAAACATCCGCACCTGGGGCCAGCTCGGCCTGACTGGCGAGTGGCCGAACCAGCCGATCCACACTGGCGGCCAGACCTTGCGCGGCAACCAGACCACGCAGTTCTCCGACATCGTGACGCGCGGCAGCGACCAGTTCGTGGAGGGCTACCAGGCCTTCGCGAACTACATCACGCCCGACGGGAAGATCAACAGCTGGAGCGTGCAGGCCCAGCACGCAATTGCGGCGGACAAGCTTTCGCTATTCTACGTGTCGCCCCTGACGCTGAGCCCGGACATGAAGGAACTCACGGTGCAGGCCCACGACGGCGGCCCCTATGTGAAGCGGTCACTCGAAACCATCCACGACCGGACTTACCCGCTCTACGGGCAGTATTATTTTTACCTAAACCGCGAGCCGGGCAAGCCGGTCGATCCGAAGGTGGCGGAGTTTATGCGATTTGTCCTCAGTCAGGAAGGGCAGGACTGCGTGCAGCGCGAAGGGCGCTACATTCCGCTCACCGCCGCCGTCGTCCTCGAACAACTCAAGAAACTCGAATAAATCACCATGAAATCCAACCGCTCCCGCCTGATCCTCCTCGCCGTGTGCCCGGCGCTCCTCCTCGCCCAGGCCCCGGCCAAACGCGGCTCCACCGGCTTGGAAATGCAGGCCGCTCGCGCCGAAGGGCTGACGCTCAAGGGCAAGAAAGCCTATTATCCCGCCAACCAGTGGGAACTCAGCGACTTGCCGGCCTATGCGCCGAAGGAGCAGATCACCGGCATCATCCGCCTCTGGGGCAGCAACTACATCGTCGACGGCAATCTCGGCGAGTATTGGGAAAAGGCCTTCCAGAAATTCCACCCCGGCGTGAAGTTTGAATACCACATGCTGACGACGCGCGCCGCCGTGCCCTCGCTGGTGTTCGGCGTGGCCGACCTCGGGATCGGGCGGAAAATAAAGACCGAGGAGCTGCAGCTCTACCAGCGCTACAAGAACCGCGATCCCCTCGAGATCGTCGTGGCCACGGGTTCCTACAATGTCACGGGCTGGAACCCGGGCTTTGGCCTCGTGGTGCACAAGTCCAACCCGCTGACGAAAATCACCCTCGAACAGCTCGACGGAGTTTTTGGTGCCGAGCGACTCGGCGGCTGGGTCGGGACCGACTGGCACCCGGAGATGGCGCGCGGTCCGGAGAGGAATATCCGCACCTGGGGCCAGCTCGGCCTGACCGGCGAGTGGGCGGACAGGGAGATCACGCCTTACGGCCTCAACCAGCGCTACAGCCAGGCCTCGTGGATTTCCGACCGCATCCTCGGCGGCAGCGACAAATGGAACGAGCGGCTGCGCATCTATGCTAATTTTGCCGCACCCGAGGCGGACAGGAAGGGCAGCTCGATGGGCTTCGGCCGCCTCAAGCGCGGCTTGAACGAAGATTTGTCCCGTGATCCCTCCGGCATTGCCTACGTCGGCGCGCCGGTTGGCCCGAATCTGCCGCCGGAGCTGAAGCTGCTCGAGCTGGCCGAAACCGCCGCCGGGCCCTACTACGCCTACACCATCGAAAACCTGCGGGCCCGGCGCTACCCCCTGCATGACGAGATTTACGCCTACTGCGATTCAGACCAGGCGCAGCGGCCGGACCCGAAGGTCCGCGAATACCTGCGTTTCATCGTCAGCCGCGATGGCCAGGAGGCGGTGATGCGCGACGGCAAATATCTCCCGCTCACCGCCGCGGCGTCCAGCGCCCAACTGAAAAAACTCGAATGACATCCCCGATGAAAAACACGCTTATCACTTTATCCGCGCTGGCCCTCGCCAGCCTCGCCTTCGGCGCCGACGGCACCACCGTCTCGACCGGCCTCGCCATGCAGGAAGCCCGGGCCGAAGGCCTCAAGGCCAAAGGCAAGAAATCCTTCTACCCCGCCAACCAGTGGGACCTTTCCGACCTGCCGGCCTACGTGCCGAAGGAAAAGGTCACGGGCACGATCCGCCTCTGGGGCAGCAACTACATCGTCGACGGCAACGTCGGCGAGTATTGGGAGAAGGCCTTCCAAAAATTCCACCCCGTCGTGAAGTTCGCCTACCACATGCTGACGACGCGCGCCGCCGTGCCCTCGCTGGTATTCGGCGTCTCCGACCTTGGCATGGGCCGCAAAATCACGACCGAAGAGCTGCAGCTTTACCAGCGCTACAAGAACCACGATCCGCTTGAGATCACCATCGCCACCGGCTCCTACAACGTCTCCGGCTGGCAGCCGGCCTTCGGCATCGTGGTCAGCAAGGACAACCCGCTCACGAAAATCACCCTGGAGCAGCTCGACTATGTTTTCGGCGCCGAGCGGCTCGGCGGCTGGCTCGGCACCGACTGGCATCCGGAGTTCGCCCGCGGGCCGGAAGGAAACATCCGCAAGTGGGGCCAGCTCGGGCTGACCGGCGAATGGGCCGACCAGGACATCATCCCCTACGGGCTCAACGCGCGCTACCACCAGGCCACGGAAATCTCCGACCGCATCCTGCAGGGCAGCGACAAGTGGAACGAGAAACTGCGCATCTACGCGAACTTCGTGGCGCCGGTGGCCGGGGGCAAACCCTCGATGGGTTTCGGCCGCCTGCAGCGCGGACTGAACGACGACCTCGTCAAGGACCGCTACGGCATCGCCTACATCGCGCAGCCGGTCGGGGCCAACCTTCCGCCCGAGCTGAAGGTGCTTGAACTCGCGCGGACCTCCGCCGGGCCCTACTACGCCTACACGATGGAAAACCTGCGCTCGCGGGTCTATCCGCTCGTGGACGAAATCTACGCCTATGCCGACGGACAGGACGCCAAGTCGATCGACCCGATGGTCCGCGAGTATCTCCGCTTCATCGTCAGCCGCGAGGGCCAGGAGGCCGTGATGCGCGACGGCAAAT
Organism: Verrucomicrobiota bacterium; assembly: GCA_031387725.1. Taxonomy (GTDB): domain Bacteria; phylum Verrucomicrobiota; class Verrucomicrobiia; order Opitutales; family Opitutaceae; genus Lacunisphaera. The sequence continues at coordinate 33,371 of JANNDM010000093.1, forward strand.
ACCTCCCGCTCACCGCCGAGGTCTGCCGCGAGCAACTGAAAAAACTCGAATGAGAATCAGCCCGCTCCTCCTCTTGCTCAGTGCCGGCCTGCCGGTGCTCGACCGCGCGGCAGATCCGGCGGAGGCGCCCGCCGTGCAACGCGATGCCCTAAAAGTGCAGAACGCCCGGACCGCCCGCGGGGCCACGCAGCGGGACCAGCGGTTCTACGCCCGGGATTGGGATCTCAGCGCCCTGCCGGAATATGTGCCGGAGCAAACGGTGTCCGGCGTGATCCGGCTGCGGGGCAACGATGCCATCAACCGCGGTCACCTGTTCAAATACCTTGAGGAGGGCTTTAGGAAATTCCAGCCGGGAGTCACCCTGGACTTCGATTTAAAATCCTCGGCTGTGGCGCTGCCCTCGCTGATCTGCGGCGTCGCCGACATCGGCATCGGCCGGCACATTCTGTTCATGGAACTGCTGGGCTTTCAGCGGACGTTCAATCATGATCCGTTGGAAATCGTGCCATTAAACGGCGCCTACGATGTGCTCGGTTGGAATCCCGCCTGGGTGGTCGTCGTCAACAAAAAGAACCCGCTCACCCGCCTCACGGTGAAGCAGCTCGACGGCATCCTCGGCGCGGAGCGCAACGGCGGCTGGGTCGGCACCACTTGGCACCCCGAATTCTCGCGCGGCCCCGAGGGCAACATCCGCACCTGGGGCCAGCTCGGCCTGACGGGCGAATGGGCGGACAAGCCGATTCATGTCCGCATCATGAGCCTCCAATATGACCCAACACACACACTCAGCCGGCTCCTGCTCAAAGGCAGCGACAAGTGGAACGAGACGCTCACGCAGTATTGCCAGTATGTGCGCCCCGACGGGAAACTCGGCATCGGCGCCCAGGACCTCGTCGAGGACACGGGAGAGGACCCCTACAGCCTCGGGGTCAGCAACATCGCCTTTCTGACCCCGGAGACGAAGGCGCTGCCGCTGGCGGTCAGCGACGACGGTCCTTACCTCGAGCCCAATATCGAGAACATTCAGAACCGCTCCTATCTCCTCCACAGTAGCAATTATTTCTACATCAACCGCGAACCGGGGAAACCGGTGGATCCGAAGGTGAAGGAATTTCTGCGGTATATCCTGAGCCGCCAGGGGCAGGCGGCGGTGGTGCGCGACGGCAAACTGCTGCCGTTGCCCGCCGAGACCGTCCGCGCCGAACTGGCCAAACTCAAATGAGCTCCCAACGCACATTCATGACACTGGCCCTGGGCTGGCTGGCGGCCGGTTCCGTTGCGTGGGGGCAGCCGATGCCGACCGTTACCACCGGCTCGCCGGCCGCGCCGGACAGCTACGAAGCCCGGGTCGTGGCGGCTTTTCCACGTTATGTCCCGCAGCAATCGGTATCAGGTGTCATCCGGCTCTGGGGTCATGGCCACCGGCAGCTCCCCTGGATGCGCCATCTGGTGACGCTGTGGGAGGAAGGGTTTCGAAAATTCCACACGGGTATCACCGTTCGTTACGAGATGCACGGCACGTCGTCGGGGATTCCGTCCTTGTTCACCGGCATCGGCGACATCGCCATCCTGGGGGAGGAGATTCTGCCGGAAGCGGCGGCGGCGTTTGCGCGCGTGAAGGGTTATCTGCCGCTGGGCATCGAGATCTGCACGGGCAGCGTCGACGTCCGCAACTTCGATTACGCGCAGATGTTTTTTGTCCATCGGGACAATCCGCTCGCGCAACTTACGCTCGCCCAGCTCGACGCCATCTTCGGGCAGGAGCACCGTCGCGGTCGGCGCAATATCCGCACTTGGGGCCAGCTGGGGTTGACCGGCGAATGGGCGGACCAGCCGATCACGCCCTACGGCTGGGCCATCACCGACAGCTTCGGCTTCTTTTTGCAGACCGCGCTGCTCGAGGGCAGCCACCGCTGGAACAACGGGCTGCGCGAGTTCATCCATATCAACCGGCCGGACGGCACCATCTACGATCATGGGCAGCAGATTTTGGACAACCTCGCTCAGGATCGCTACGGCATTGCCGTTTCGAATATCCGTTACGCCGGCCCGGAGGTGAAAGCGCTGGCGCTGGGCGAGCGTCCGGAGGGTCCGTTTTATCCGGCGAGCAAGCAGACACTCGTCGAAAGGCAATATCCTCTCACGCGAACGATTCCGGCGGTCGTAGACCGCGCACCCGGGAAGCCGCTCGATCCGAAGCTGCGCGAGTTTCTCCGCTTTCTGTTGAGCCGGGAAGGGCAGGAGGTCGTTAATCAGGACGGCCGCTATCTGCCGCTCACCGCTGAGTTCGCCGCCGCCCAATTGAAGAAACTGGACTGATGCGCGTGATGAAACTCCACCCTCAACCCTTCCTGCTGCTTGGCTGGCTCGGCGGCACCCTCGCTTTTGGGCACTTGCCCGCGGCGGAATCCGCACCGGCCTTTGAAGCGGCACGCAGTCTGGCCGGCACCATTCGCATCTGGGGTCCGGCCAACATGGCGGCGCTCGCCCGGCATTGGGCCGAGGGATTCCAGCGCGTGCAACCTGGCGTCAAGGTTGAGCTCAACCTGCTCGGTTCCGACACCGCGATCCCCGGACTCTACTCGGGCCAGGCGGACATCGCCTTGCTCGGCCGCGAGAACAACCTCACCGACGACAACGGTTTCTTCCGGCCGATGCAGTATAAGCCCGAGCGCTTCGAGCTGACGACCGGCAGCCTCGACGTGCCGGGCAAGACGAATGCCCTCGTGGTCTTCGTGCACCGTGACAATCCGCTGGCGCAGCTCACGCTGGCCCAGCTCGACGCGATCTTCGGTCACGAACGCCGGCGCGGCGGGCCGAGAAACATCCGAACCTGGGGTGATCTCGGCCTCGCCGGCGAATGGGCGGACCGCCCGGTCAATCTTTATGGCTACGATGCGGAGACGGGCACCGGGCAGTTTTTCCTCAAGGCCGTGCTCGGGGGCAGCCGGAAGATGAACTGGGAGAATCTGCGTGAGTTCAAGAATCTCAGGCGGCCTGACGGCTCCATCTCTACGGCAGCAGAGCAGAGCCTCGATGCCCTGCGGCCGGACCGATTTGGGCTGGCGGTTTCCAACGTCCGTTTTACCTCCCCTGAACTCAAAGCCGTGGCGCTGGCGGCCGATGAAGCAGGGCCGTATTTCCACGCGACCAAGGAGGCGCTCATCGCCCGGCAGTATCCGCTGGCCCGTGTGACCTACGCATTTATCAACCGCCCGCCGGGCAACGCGATCGATCCCAAGGTGCGGGAATATCTACGGTATATTTTCAGCCGGGAAGGCCAGGCGGACATCGTGCGGGAGGGCGGCTATCTGCCGCTCAACGACGACACGCTCGCCGCCCAACGGCAGCGGCTGCAATGATCCCCCCGGCCACCATGAAAACAACCTGCTTACCCTGTCTTGCGTTGGCGGCCCTGCTGCTGGCCGGACCAGCACTCGGGGCGAACCCGCCAGCACGTTCACCGGAGACGGCATTTGTCGATGCGCTGCCGGTCTATGCGCCGTTGGGCCAGGTCAGCGGCACGATCCGGCTGTGGGGCCACGGCAGCCACAAGCGGAATTTCATGGGCAACCTGCTCAACCGCTGGGTGACCCGTTTTCACCAACTGCAACCGCAGGTGAAATTTGAAAACCGGATGTATGGCACCGCCTCGGCCATCGGGGCACTGTCCATGGGGGTCGGGGACATCGCCCTGCTGGGCGAGGAAATCAGCCCGATGGCCGCAGCCGAATTCCGGCGGGCCCGGGGTTATGCCCCGACCGAAATCCAAGTGGCCACCGGCAGCCTCGACGTGAACTTCTTCGACTACGCGCACATGATCTTCGTCCACCGGGACAATCCACTCACGCGGCTGAGCCTCGCGCAGCTGGAGGGGATCTTCGGCACGGAGCACAAGCTCGCAGCGCACAACCTGCGCACGTGGGGCGACCTTGGACTGACCGGCGAGTGGGCGGACCGGCCGATCCAGCCGTATGGTTGGAAAGTGGACGAGGATTTCGCGCTCTTCTTCCGCGAGCGCGTGCTCGGCGACAGCCACCGCTGGAATCCGGCCATCAAGGAATACGTGCATGGCACCCGCCCCGACGGCACCCAATACGACCACGGCCAGCAGATTCTGGATGCGCTCGCCGCCGACTGCTACGGCATCGCCATCTCAAACACCCGTTACGCGATTCCCGCCGTCAAGACCGTCGCGCTCTCCTGGCGGCCGGGAGAGCCAGCGGTGCAGGCTGATCAAGCCACGCTCATCGCGCAGGATTATCCGTTGGTCCGGATCATCCCGGCGTTCATCGACCAGCCGCCGGGTGCGGCGATCACGCCCGCCACCCGCGAGTTCCTGCGGTTCATGCTCAGTCGCGAGGGGCAGCAAGCCTTGATCGAGGAAACCGGTTATCTGCCGTTAGGCCCGAAGCTGATCGCCGCGCAACTGGACAAACTCGTCCCGTCTGTGGTGGCCGAGAAGCTGGACAGAATCGCGACGGTGGACCGGGTCGCCAATGCGGAAGCTCCGTCCGCCACTGAATCCGGCTTCACCATGCATACCCTGCCGCCCGAGCGCCCGCGACCGGCGACATCCGGAGTCCTCCGCCTCCGCGGCAACCAAGAGATGCGGGAGCTGGTCCTCCACTGGCAGGCCGGGTTCACGCGGCTGCATCCCGCCGTCCGCATCGAGGCCAATCTGGACGGGAGCGATGTGGCGATGGCGGCGCTCACCACCGGCCGGGCGGAAATCGCGCTGCTGGGCCGCGAGGCGGCCCCGCAGGAGGCGAAGGGTTTTGAGTGGATTTTCCGCTACCCGCCGTCCCGCCTTGAGGTCGGCACGGGCAGTTTTGACCATCCGGGTCGCTCACCCGCGCTGGTTTTTCAGGTGCATCGCGACAATCCGCTCACGCAACTCACGCTCGCCCAGGCCGACGCAATTTTCAGTCCCGAACACCGGCGCGGCGCTCCGGCGGCTCTTCGCACCTGGGGAGATCTGGGTCTCACCGGGGAGTGGGCCACGCAGCCGATCCGGCTCTATGCCCCGGACACCGAGTCGGGCACCGGCCGGTTTTTCCGGGCGGCGGTGCTGGGTGACAGCCGCAAGCTGTATTGGGACCGGCTCAAGGAATTTGGCGACACGAGGACCATGGCCATACCCACCCCAGATGCCTCCGAGCGGATCCTCGCGGCACTGGCCAAGGATCGTTATGGACTGGCGGTGGCGGCATCAGCGCGGAGCGCGACCCCGGTCAAACTGCTGCTGGCCGAGGCCAGCGGCGGGCCGGCCGTGGCGGCGACGCCGGAAAATGTCGCCGCGCGGCGCTATCCTCTGGCGCGGCCGATCTACGCCTACTTCAATCGCGGCCCGGGCGAACCCCCCGATCCCGTTCTGACCGAATTCCTCCGCTATGTGCTGAGCCCGGAGGGTCAGGCCGCGTTGGCGCGCGCCGGAGCTTATCTGCCGTTGCCCGCCGGACTCGCCGCGGAGCAAGGCCGGCAGCTCGACTGATCTCCCCCGACCAACCATGAAAATAAACCTCGTTGCGAAATCGCTTCTGCTGCTCGGCACCCTGCTGGGCTCCGCCTTGTCCGCCGCGGATGCGCCCCACTACGGTCTGGCGGCCGACAATCACATCTACGCGCAGAAGCTCGTGGCCGAAATCATGGCGGCCAAGCCGGACATGGTCACCGCCGGCATGCATTGCGTGCCGCCCGGCGGCGCCCGGCAGGTGATCATTGCCACGACGCTGAACGTCATCGGCAAGCCGAGCGACTCCGAGGACATCCTACATGGCAACACCACCATTGTGCCCCACCCGAAATTGCCGAAACTGGGCGTCATGCTGCCGCTGCGCGACCGGACCGGAAAGGAGATTGGCTCGCTGGCTCTGGCGTTTAAATACCAGGCCGGTGAGGATCAGGTGAAGTATCTCGCCGAGGCCACCGCCATCCGGGACCAGGTGGCGCAAAAGATTCCGACCCTGACCAGCCTGTTCGAAACCACCCCATGAAAACACATTTGGAATTCTTCCTGGCCGCGGTTCTGCTCGTGGCGGCCCAGCGGCCGCTTCGCGCGGCGGAGTTTGATTTGAGTGGATTGCCCGCCTACGCGCCGCCGCACCAGGTTTCGGGTGTCATCCGCAACTACGGCTTCGGCTTCGGTGGTCTGTTCAAGAGCTGGGAACCGGGTTTCCAAAAATTCCATCCCGGGGTCACCTTCATCGACACTTTTCCCACCAGCGATGCGGCGTTCCCGGCGCTGGTGACAGGCGTCACGGATCTGGCGCCTAACGGCGGCGAGGGTGCCCTCACGGAGATTCTTTCGTTCTACGAGGTCCATGGGTATCACGCCACGGACATCGTGGCGGCCTCGGGCACCTATGACGTCGAAGGTCGGTCGCCCGGGATCGTCGTCTATGTTCACCCGGACAATCCGCTGACGAAGCTCACTCTCCGGCAGCTCGACGGTATCTTCGGCGCCGAACGCAACGGCGCCCTGCGGGGGTTCAAGTGGGACCTCAAGGCGGCGCGCGGCCCGGAGAAAAACATTCGCACCTGGGGCCAGCTCGGCTTGACCGGGGAGTGGGCCGACAAACCGATCCAGACCTACGGCCACGCGCCGTCGGGCACCACCCGGTTCTTCCTGCTCCGCGTCCTGCGCAACAGCGACAAGTGGAATCCCAATTATCGCGGCTACGTCGAGACCGGCAGCAAGATGATCGACGACGACGACAAGACGGAGCAACGCGGCGGCGTCCAGCACATGCTGCGCAATGATCTGATGAAAGACAGATACGGTATCGCCTGGACGATCGTGCCGCAGGCGGCCAAGGTGCCCGGGCTGAAGCCCCTCGCGCTGGCGGTGGAGGACGGCGGTCCATTCGTCGCTCCTAGCCGGGCGAGTTTCCAGGACCGCACCTATCCCCTGGTGCGGAACCTTTATTTCTATCTCAACCGCAAGCCCGGCGCGGCGCTCGATCCGAAGCTGCGCGAGTTCCTGCGCTACATCCTGAGCCGCGAGGGACAGGAGGCCATCGTCGCCAACGGCAATTACCTGCCCCTGCCGGCGGATTTAGCGGCGATCCAGCGGGCCCGGCTCGATTGAGTCCGGCCCGAGGATGAAGGGAATTTCAGATCATCTTCAGGTCGAATTTAACCAACACGCGCACCTTACCCTCCATGGAAACCCCTCCTGCCCCCGCGACGGAAATCGTCCGCCACATGTTCAGCGTGCGCGTCATCCATTGGCTGATCGCCCTCTGCTTCGTCCTCGCGATGGCGACCGGCCTGACGCTCTATTGGAACAGCATCCTGCATTGGATGCGGCCATTCTTCGGTGGGGAGCAAGGGGCCATCGCGATTCATTTGGTGGCGGGATTGGCGCTGACCGTGTTCTCCATTCCCATTTATTTTCTTTGGCGGCAACGCATGCACTGGACCGCCGCCGATTCCTATTTCATCCGCCATTTGCCGGAGCACGGGCTGCGGCCGGATCAGGTGCAGCCGGCGGACACGGGGTTTTTCAACGGCGGCCAGAAACTTTTTTTCTGGGCGTTCATCGCCAGCACCGGCTACCTGCTGGTCACCGGCCTGGTGTGGTGGTGGCGGCGGGAACCTTGGATGCCCAGAGAGGTTTATGTGGTGTGTCGCACCAGCCACCGAGTGGTGAGTGTGATCATGTCCGGCGCCCTGCTCATCCACTTGTATAAGGCGACGCTCGGCGAGCCGGGCACGCTGACCTCAATGCTCAGGGGCACTGTGACGGACAGCTGGGCGCGTCTGCGCCGTCCCGGTTGGTTCCGGGAGCTGGGTGGGCGCGATTGACAGGTCCGGAGACAGTAACAACCAAGCTAGATACTTCCCTATGAATAACAACCGGTTCACCCAACTCCCGCCCAGCCTGCGCCCCGCGCTGGTTGGCCTCGTGCTCGCACTCCTGACCATTCTTTACGGCCAGGGCATGGGCATCGTTTTCGGCCTCAATGAAGAGGTCATCAAGGGCAGCCTCAAGGCCTCCGCGACCGCGGTGCGTGAGACAGTCTACAAGGGCGACGACGCTGCCATCAAGACGGTGCTGGATCGCTCCTGGATCTATATGCAACGCGCCCATCTCCACGCCGGGGCCATGGGCACAACGGCCTTCGCGCTGATGATCCTCGTGGGCCTGCTGGGCCTGCCGCGACTGATCACCTTGCTCCTGGGTGTCGGCCTCGGCGGCGGCGGACTGGGTTATTCGCTGTATTGGATGTGGGCGGGGTTTCGCGCCGCGGAACTCGGCACAACCACGGCGGCCAAGGAATCGCTGAAGTGGCTCGCGATGCCCTCCTCGGGGGCCTTCGTTCTGGCCACGCTGGCCGTGCTGATCCTGCTGGGCACCGCCTTGGTTTCACGGCCGGAATCCGGCCCGGCGAAAGAATAGGCGGCGGGTTGACCAGCCCCTTTGAAATCTTTTTTATGCCCATGAAACTATCCCACTGTCTCATCCTCACCCTGTTCAGTGCGTCCGTCGTCACGCTGCCGGCCGCCGGCAAATCCGCCCTGTTCGTCAGCCAGATCAAGCCCACCCCGGAGGTCGCCGCCGCAGACGTCAAGATCCAGGAGCATCTCACCGCGCTGGGCTTCACCGTGACCTTCGCCGATCAATCCGATTCGTCGACCGCGGCGGAGGGCAAGGACCTTGTTTTCATTTCCTCGGGCGCGAGCGCCCACCGGCTGGAGGGCAAATACCGTTCCGTGGCCGTGCCCCTTGTTGTCTGTGAGTCCTACACGTTGCCGCACCTGGGCATGACGGCCCGCAAGCAGGATAGCGACTTTGGCACCAAGGAGGGAAAAACCCGTTACCTCTGGCTCGTGAACGCCCCGCACCCGCTGTCCGCCGGTCTACCCGCCGGCATGGTCAACGTGGTTAAGAAGGGTGCCCCGATGAATTGGGGCCGGCCCGGACCGGGCGCCACCATCATTGCGACCTTTCCCGGCGAGCTCGATAAATCACCGCTCTTTGCCTACGAAAAAGGCGCCACGATGGAGGGGGAGAATCTCGCCCCGGCGCGGCGGGTCATGCTTTTCCTCGATGGGGAGACCTTTCCCAACTTGAACGAGGCGGGCTTGAAGCTCTTCGACGCGGCGGTCAATTGGGCCGCCGGCGTCCCGAAAAACTGATATCAAGGATGCGCGCCACGCCATGCCACTGGTCCGCCCTTGGCGGACTCCTTCTGCTCTTGGGGGCCGCATCCTTGCTCCATGCGGAGGGCAGCCCGCCCCTCATCACCGACGATCCGGGCACGCCCGGTGACGGCCATTGGGAAATCAACGTCGGCCTCAGCACCGAGAAGCGGCCCGGATCGCGCAGCTCCGAGCTGCCCTTGCTCGATCTCAACTACGGCATCGGCGACCGGCTGCAGCTCAAGTATGAGGTGCCCTACCTGAACGTGCACGAGGAAGGCAGCCCCAGTCTGTCAGGTCTCGGCAACTCCGCGCTCGGCGTGAAATGGCGCTTCTACGACGCGGGCGAGAAAGGCCTGTCGGTCTCGGTTTATCCCCAAATTGAGTTCAACAATCCCGGCTCCAACTCGGACGACAAGGGCCTCGTCGCACAGGGCGCGGCCTTCCTGCTGCCTTTCCAATTCGAGAAGGAGATCGGCCCGGTCACCCTCATCTGGCAGGCCGGCCGCGAATTCCGCTCCGGCGGTGATGTGTGGTTTTACGGCGTCTCCGTCGGCCACCTGGTGAGTGAGAAGGTGGAGCTCGCCGTCGAGCTGGCGGGGGGTGGCACGGCGCACCTGGACCACACCGTCTTGACCGCCAATTTCGGCGTGGCCATCGACCTCAGCGAGCGCACCTCGGTGCTGTTCTCGGTCGGACGCGAATTGCACAATCACGAGGAACCCTGCGCCACCCTGGTTGGTTATCTCGGCGTGCAATGGCGGCTCTAGCTACGAGGCCTCGCCGCAGCGCGGCCACGCATCAATCGAGCTTGGCCCGTTCCACGGCGAGCTCGTCGGCGCGGAGGGGAAAGTAGGCCGAGGTGGGGATGAACTCCTGGCCCTCTCGGCTGAGGATGAAACGCAGGAACTCGCGCACCTGCGGTGGCAGCGGTTGGCCGGGCGTGCGGTTGAGGCGGATATACATGTAACGCGTCAGCGGGTAGCGGCCGCTGGCGACATCCGCGGCGTTACCGGCGATGAATTCACCACCGGGTTGTGCCGCGAGGGGAACCGCTTTGAGGCCGGGCCCATCCTCGAAGCCGCCAAAGGCGATCGCCCCGGGATCGCGGGCCACGGCGGCGGCCACCTCGGGGGGCGAGCTTTCGCGCACGGCGGAACTCCACGCACCGCCCTTGAGCACCGAGATCTGAACGGACATTGCGTTCGGGGTGATGCGGAAGGGCACATAAATCGTGATTGGCCGGGCGGCCCATTCGCCCGCGAGACCGAGCTGGCCCCAGGTGGTGATGGCCGCCGGCTGGCCCTGCCGGAGCTCCTGGCCGAAGATGGCATCAATCTGCGCCACCGTCAGCCCGGCGAGCGGATTGCTCGGGTGGACAAAGATCGCCTGGGCCGTGGTGCGCTGCGGCGTGTTGAAGCCCCCGCGGGCCACGCGAATTTCGAGCGGCGCGGGCTGGCCGCGCACGGCCTGGTAGATGGCTTTTTCGTCCGGCCACAATTCGCGGCCCATCGGGGCCAGATCGGTCTCGCCGGCGAGCAGGGCCTGATAGCCGTTAAGCGTGCCCTGGTGCGACCAGCGCTCGCCGCGGTGCACGCCGGGCTGCAAACGGGTGAAGGCGCGCATCCATTTTTCCATGAGCGACTCCATGCCGTCACTGCCCACGTTCGAGATGGGGCCGCTGACCTGCGCCGTGGCGCGATAGGCCGGAATCGCCGGGTCGACCGGCGCGAGGTAGCCGGCGAGCTTGGCGCGTTCTTGCGCGGCGTCCGCCGCCGTGAGTGCGTAGAAGCGGGGATGTTGCGCCACGATGAGCTGGCCCTCGCGGCTGAGCACGAAGGCGAGAAACTCCTTCGTCTTCTGTGGCAGCGGTGCGCCCGGGCGCTGGTTTACGGCGAGGCAGAGGTTGGGCGTGGGCGGAGAGGTGCGGTTGGCGACCCGGACAAACAGGGGTGCTTTCATCATGTCACCCTTGAACTGGTGGGCGTAGGGCGCCAACTCGGTGGGCCACGGCTCGCGGCTGAGCGGGGCGACATCGGCGGTCTCGAACATGAGCGCGCTGAAGGCTGCCGCTCCGCCGGGATGAGACCAGAGCGGACCACGGGCGATGCCGGGCTGGTGCTTTTGAAACGCCGCGAGCCAGGCATTCATCAGCGGCTCCAGCGCGTCGTCGCCGACACTGCTCAGTCCGCCACTGACCGGCTGCTCCGGTTGATAGGGGGGCAGCGCCGGGTCGGGCGGGCCGGCGGCCCGCAACGCGCCGGCGAGCAACAGCAGCGCGGCGGTCCGGCTCATTGCAGCAACTGACGACTGGCGGCAGCCTGTTGGGCGCGGAGCGGAATAAAGACGGCCTGGTCGAGGATGATCTGCTGGCCTTCGCGGCTGAGGATGAACTTGAGAAATTCCTCGAGCACCGGCTCAAGCGGCTGGCCGGGGCGTTTGTTCGTGTTGAAGAACACCAGCCGGCTCAGCGGGTAACGCGCCGAGCTGACCTCGTCATAGCTCGGCGCGACGGTGGGGCCGCCCGTCGGCGGGACCAGGTCGAGCAACTTCACATCGTCGCCAATGTAGGCGAGGCCGGAGTAGGCGAGGGCGTAAGGATCGGCGGCGACGGCGGGGGAAAGCGGGAAGACGGTCTCGGTGAAATTGATGTCCTGGCGCCATTCGCCGCGTTTGGCACCGACGCTGAGGGCGCGCTGGCGGATGAACTCCTCAAACCCATTCCAGGGTTTCACGCCCCAGACGTGGATGGGCTTGTCCGCCCACTCCCCGGCGAGGCCGAGCTGACCCCAGGTCGTGATGGCGGTGCTCCCGCGGTGGTGGGTGGTGGAATAAATGGCGTCGATCTGATCGAAGGTGAGCTGTTGGAGGGGATTGTCCGGGTGGACAATAAAGGCCATGGCGTCGAGAAAACCGAAATGCCGGAAAGTGCCACCCGAGATCGGGGCGCTGAACGGAGGATAGCCGAACTTTTCGACGAAGCCGGCGGTGTCGGTCGGCTTGAGCTCGCGCGAGACCATCACGAACTGCAGGTCGCCCTTGATGAGCTCGAGCGCGCCCAGGCTGCCGGCATAGGGCGGCGGCAGATCGAGCGTGACCTTAGGATAGTAATTCTGGAAAGCGGCGATCCATTGTTTGGTCAGCGCGGTGAGCACGTCCGATGAGGCGCCCTTGAAGCGGCCGCTCAGCTCGATGTCGCGGCGTGGCTTGTAGGCGGGCAGGGCGGGGTCGAGGGTGGGTTGCTGCGCCTCGGGCGCGGGCAGGTCGCGGCCCTGTTGCCGCCAGAGTTCGGTCTGGGCGTGCGTGGGCTTGGTCGGCAGGGGGCGGCTGTGCAGCGCCGGACCGGCGATGCACAGGAGCAGAAAGCAGATGGCGGGGTGGAGCGGCAGGAATTTCATGGCAAGGTGGGTGGACGAGGCGGAGCGCGTCAAATTCACGGGAGGCAGCTTACGCCGGATGCCTGAAACGAAGATGAATCCTTCCCAAACAAAAATTCAGTTTGGACGGGGGGGCCGGGGCGCGCTTTCCGGCGCGGCGGCGAGCGGGATCTCGAATATCATGCTCAGGCCCGGCCCCGGGGCGGCATCCTCGGCCCAGATCCGGCCTTGATGGAGGGCTATAATGCTGCGGCAGATCGCCAGGCCGAGCCCGCTGCCTTTTTCATGTTGGGTGGAGTGGGCCAGGCGCACGAAGCGCTCGAAAATGCGCTCCCGTTCCGCCGCCGGCACACCCGGACCCCCGTCCTCCACCACCACCCGCCATGCGATGGGCCCAACCTGGGAAGTGAGGGTGACACATTTACCGGGCGGCGTGTAGTTCAGGGCATTGGACAGGAGGTTGAGCAGCACTTGCCGGAGCCAGCGGCTGTCGAATTCCACGAGGCCCTGGCCGCAGTGGACATCGGCGAGGCGCACCCCGCGGCTGTCGGCCAGCACCCGGGCATCGGGGATGAAACTTTCCATGAAGGCGCGGGGATCCTGCGCTTTCGTGGCCAGGCTGATGGCATTGGCCTCGGCCCGGGACAGGAAGAGCAGTTCCTCGATGATCTGGTTCAATCGGGTGATCTCCTCGATCACCACATGCAATGACTCCTCCTGGACCGGGTTCAGGCCCCCCTCCATCAGCATTTTTTCCGTCTGGAGGCGCATGAGCGACAACGGGGTTTTCAACTCGTGGGAAGCCTCGGCGGTGAAACGCCGCACCTGGTTGAAGGACGATTCCAACCGGTCGAACATCTGGTTGAGCAAACGGGCGAGGTTGGAGATTTCATCCTCCACCGGAGACACCGGGATGCGTTCGCTCAGATTGTCGGAACTGATGTGGTTGGCGGTTTCCTGAATCAGGCGCACCGGCCGGAGCAGCATGTGACTGAGCGCATAGCCGATCACGCTGCTGACGATCACCATCAGGGTGAGCAGGACATAAAACACCTCCTGATACGCGGCGACCAGGCTGCGCACCTGTTCCTTGGCCACCGCGATGCGGACGATGAATGGGTCCAGCCCAAACTCACCGATGCGCATTTCCCCCAGATCTCCCATCAGGGCGTTATATTCTCTCCGGGCCGGGCTCGCCGGAGACGACGCGGATTTTTTTTGGTAGCTGAAGATCCGTTGCATCCAGATGGCCAGCAGATCCCCTTCCATCGGCTGATCAGGAATGACGCGCTCCCCGAGATTTCGGGACCGGTAAACCGCCGGGCCGTCCGATTGCAGGATTTCGATGCCGAAGCGCACGGAGGCAAAGGGCCGGATCAGGCCCGGTAGTTGCTCGGCGGTGAGGTTGGCCACATCCGGTCCGAGCCGCCGTTTCACTTGTTCAAATTCCGCGGCAATACCCGTATCGAGGGAATGGACAATATGCTGTTCGACGAGGTGGCGGCCGATGCGAAAAAAAATGCCCAGGGTCAGCAGCGAGGCCAACGCATACCAAAAGGCGATCCGGACCCCGACGGATTTCATATCATCTGGTAACCGACCCCCCGCAAGGTCTTGAAGATCGGCTTGGTCGGATCGGACTCGAGCTTCATGCGCAGCTTGCTCATGTAGACGTCGAGGAGGTTGGTATCGACGTCGTAGTGGGACTCCCAGATTTTCTCACAGATGAGGGTGCGCGGCAGCACGCGGCCGGCGTTGTGCAGGAAGACCTCCAGCAGGGCGAACTCCCGGCTTGTCATCTCGATTGGCGCGCCGTTGTGCGTGACCGTGCGCGCCAGCAAATCCACCCGGATACCCCGGTGCTCAAGCACGGTTTCCTTGGTGGTGGCCTGGCGCCGCAGCAGGGAGCGGATGCGGGCGAGCAGTTCCTCCAGGCTGAAGGGCTTGGGCAGGTAGTCGTCGGCCCCGAGGTCCAGCCCGCGAATCCGGTCTTGCACCGCATCCCGGGCGCTCAGGATCAGCACCGGCTCGTTGAAGCCGCTTCGGCGCCATTCGCGCAACAGGTCCAGCCCGTCGCCGTCGGGCAGGCCGAGGTCGAGCAGGATGGTGTCGTAGTGCGTCTCGCACAGCGCATCGCGGGCCTCGCGGCAGTTCTGCACCCAGGTAACCGTGTAACTGTGCTCCGAGAGGCCCTTTTTGAGGAATTGGCCGAGGCGTTTCTGGTCTTCGACCACAAGAATTTTCATGGAGCAGGGGTTGGAGCCTTCCCGCAGAAGATGCGCCCCTGCGGAGCTGGCGCGAGAGCAAACTCGATGAAAAATAATTCAGCCCGGCTTCAGCGGGATTTCAGCCGGGCTGATTAGTGTCGTTCTTACCCGTTTGATCGGGCATTTGCCCCAGTGCTGTTCTATCGTGCCTTTGATGAAAATACCATCCGGTCTCCTCCTCGCCTTCCTCGTCCTGCCGCTCCCGGACTTGACCGCCGCGACCACTCCGACCGTCGAGGAACGGCTCAAGGCGCTGGAGGAGCAGGTCCACTCACTGGCGGCTGAAAATACCCAGCTCAAGAAACAGCTGGGCTGGAAAGACGCCGTCGCATCGGTGACTCCGCAGCCGGGCGGCAAGGAAACCAAGCTGGTGGTGGGTGGCTTTCTCCAGGCGCAGGCGGAGTTTGGCCGCGCGGCCGACCCGCGTTGGAACGGCGTGAAGGACCGCTTCTTCTTCCGGCGGGCGCGGATCTACCTGGCCGGCACTTATGCTAATGAATTCGATTTCAAGGCCGAGCTCGACCTGCAGGGCAACACGCTCGGCGCGGCCACGGGGCAGCTGGCCCGCGCCAATGAGATATTCATCAACTGGCACAAATATCCCTTCGCCAACCTGCGCTTCGGCCAGCTCAAGCCCGCCTTCGGGGGCGAGGCGCTGGCCAGCGACACGAAGACCTTCACGATCGAGCGCTCGTTCTCCAATGATCGTCTCACCGACGGACGGCAGTTGGCGGTGGCGCTGGCGGGTGACTTGTTTAACTCCCGGGTGAGCTACCTCACGGTCATCGCCAACGGCACCGGCGCCAATGTCAGCGCCAACGACAACAGCAAGTTTCAGAAATCCGCGCGCGTCACCTACACGCCGGTCGCAACTGCGACCGACAAGGTGGTCCTCGGCGTGGATGGATTATGGACCACGGATGCCGGGGTCACCAAAAACGATTTTGGTCTGCCGGGAAATGTTTTCACCGGCTCGCGCCGGATGAGCGGGGTGGACTTTTCTTGGAATCATGGGCCGTTCGACCTGAGCGCCGAGTGGTTGCACGGCACCTACAAGCCGACCGCGGGAATCCCCGCGGCGAAATTTACCGCTGAGGGCTGGCAGGCCACGGCGGCCTATTTTGTGTTTCCCGCCCGGCTCCAACTCGTGGTCCGGCGCGAGGAGTTCGATCCGAACACCGCCGTCGGTGGCAACACATTCCATGCTCTCACTTTTGGGCTGAACTAT
>JANNDM010000126.1:0-25607 GCA_031387725.1 Verrucomicrobiota bacterium
TCCGGGCAGGCGGCAGAATCCGACGCCCTGCGCCAGCTCCAAGAAGAGAATGCCGCCCTCCGCAAGCAACTGGCCGCCATGGAAGGCAAAGCCCCGGCGGCGGCGCCCGCCGCCGCGCCAGGCCAAGCCGCTCCGGCCGCCAGTTGCTTGCGGAGGGCGGCATTCTCTTCTTGGAGCTGGCGCAGGGCGTCGGATTCTGCCGCCTGCCCGGAGGCGGCGGTGAACGTCAGCAGTGCAGCCAGTCCGTAGGCCAGTGCTTGTCTGGCCCGATGGGCGGGGGTATGCGGGGTCGGTTTCATGCGTTTTGGTGGTTTGTAGTTTCCGGCTTTGAAAGCGGAGACCGGTTTCAGTGTTACAGGAAAGGGTGGGTTATTTGTGCGAGCCGTTGGGGGCGTCGGGGGTGAGGAGGCGGGGTGAGACGGTGACCCCGATGCGGCCGACCACTTCGGGGTTCTCGATGCGCCAGAGCAGGTGGTCGACGACCTTGCGGACCAGCATGGGCAGGTTGATGTCGATCGCGGCGGGGGAGTGGTCGAGGTTGTGGTAGATGACGGGGTTGTAGTTGCCCAACACGGTCTCGATGTCGCGGCCGGGTTTTTTGCCAGCCTCGCGCAGGGCGCGGAAGAAGGCACCACAGAAATGGTCCACCGGGATGTAGAGGCCCGTGGCTTTCGGCGTGCAGGCCAGCAGGCGGCGCACCAGTCCGTCACTCTCGCCATTCACGGGTGAGATTTCGAGGTAACTGACGCCCGGGTTGGACCGGCCGAGGATCGTGTGCACCGCGAGGCCGAGCTCTTCCGCCCGGGCGACAAACGCCTGATAACGCGTGGTGACAGCGCTGTAATCGGGATCGGTGGAGATCACGGCGACGGCCTTGTGGCCGCGTTCCTTCAGGTAATCCGCCGCCATGCGGCCGTTTTCGATGTTGTTGGGCTCGACGTAGTCGCCGGGATAGGACGGCGAGCGGCGGGTCATGAACCAGACATGCGGCAACTCCCGCAGCTTGGCGAGGCAGTCAGGCGAGGGTTCCATGCCCTGCACGATGACACCGTCCAGCTGCTCGTTGGCGAGGTTACGCGGAAGTTCGTCGGGATTGTTGGAGAAGAGGACGCGCAGATCCACGCGGTAGCGCGGGTCGGTGGACTGCACCTGCAGCAACTGGTCCTGAAACCAGTTCAGGCTCGAATTGTTGGCCTTGGCGCCGACGAACCAGACGCCGATGCGGCGTTGCTCGGGCAGGCGGGCCTTGGGTCCGCGCCGTCGGTTGAGCGGGGCGGGCACATAGTTATGTTCCAGCATCACCGCGCGGATGCGCGCGAGACTGTCCGCCGCGACCAGTTGCGGTTGGTTGATGGCCCGGGAGACCGTCGCGGGGGAGACGCGAGCTTGGTGGGCGATTTCTGAGAGCAGCATGGGGTGGTGCGCGTTCTGAAAATTTCAGCAACAATCTATGAAAATCGAAACACCCCCGGTCAAGTAATTTAACTGAAAACCAGAAGAAAGGCCTACCGGGCCGCGCGGCGCCGGGCTCGGGCCCAGGCCCCAAGGAATTCCCGGCGGCTGCGGATCACATCGGGCCAGACCGGGGGGTTGGTGCTGACATTGTAACCGTGGCTCATGCCCATCTCGGGGCAGACCCAAAGTTCGCCGCCGGGCTGCGGGCCGCGCAGCCAGAGGGTGAAGAGGTCTTCCACGAAGGCGAGGTAGTCCCTGAATTCCGGGGTCAACCGGCCCCGGCCGTTGGTCACGGGCACCTGGCAGTGCTGGCTGTTGAAAGGCCGCAGGTGAAACAGCTGCGAATGCTGGATCTCTTTCGGCCACACCAGCAGGCGCGTGGAATAGTCCTTGGGCATGACATGCTTTGAAACCGCGAAGTGGGAGTGATCCCAGGTGACGGGCATGATCTCCCTCGTGGCCCGACGGTAGCGCCGGGCGATCTCGGTGAATTTTTCGGGAGTCTCGGTGGACGTGTCGCGGTGGACCTCGACATGCACCCCGAGGCCGAGCTGGCGCGAGAGCCTGAGCAGGCGCACGGCCATGGCGGCCGCCGGGCCGGGATGCGTGTCGTGGTTCAGGAGCTGGATGTTGATGAAGTGAACCCCGAGGGCGCGCTGTTCCTCCAGCCGCGCGCGGGCCACCTTCAGATCACTGCAATCAAAACCGCTCATCATGCTCAGACCGCGCCGGTCAGCCCCGGCTTTGATCGCGGGGGTGATGTAGGCGGCAACGCCGTCGAAGCCGGCGGCCTGGATCGCGTCGAGCTTCCGTTCCAATGACCATTCACGGGCCCGGGTGGGGTAGCCCACCATGGACCAAGTGTGGGCGCAGAGGACGAGGCGGGGCGGCACTGAAACAATTTTCATTGGATTGCTGAAAATAACTGAAAACAGATGTTGAAATTGTCTCCATGGCCAGCCCATTTTGCTCCAACTGGCCGGCGCGCTTCACCTCCGATGCTCCAGCGCCACCGGTGCCCCGCTTTCAATGCCCTCACAGCCCTTCAACCAGCGTGCTTCCTGGATTTGGTCGGAGGAAGGCACCCATGCCGCCCCGTCCGCCGGCCAAGCTTCACTCTCGCACTATCAGGTGCGGTATTTCCGGCGCTCGTTCGACTTGGCTGACACCGCGGGAGCCGGGTTGATCGTCCATCTGTCGGCGGACAGCCGGTATGTATTCTATTGCAATGGCGCCTGCGTCGGCCGCGGGCCGGCCAAGGGTGACATCAACCACCATTTCTACGACACCTTCGACCTGACTCCGCACCTGCGTCGCGGCCGGAATGTCCTCGCGGTGATCGTGCTCGACATGTCGCGGGTCGCCCACCGGCCCGCCCAACTCGGGGCGCCGTGCTCCGTGATGACGTATGCCGGCGGCTTTGTGCTGGAGGGAGCGGTGATCGACGGGCGGGGCGGGGCGGTGGTGGATTTGCAGACCGACCCCCACTGGCGCGTGGCGGTGGATCAGGGCCATCGATTCCAAAACGAACAGACGACCTTCGAGGGTTACCACGGTTATTTCGAACACCGCATCGGCGCCTTGGTGCCGGCCGGTTGGAATGCGGTGGATTTTGACGACCAGGCCTGGGCGAAGGCGACGGTGCTGTTCAAGGCGGAGCGCCGGGAAGACCGGCGCGACCCGGCGAGTCCCTATGGTCTCGTGCCGCGCATGATTCCGATGCTGGAGGAAGGCGCGCCCACCCCGTTTCCCCATGCCTATGCGGCCGGCGGTGGCGCGGTCCCGCCGGCGTGGCAGCAACTGCTCGCCGCGGGCGCCCCGTTGACCCTGCCGCCCGGCGAAAAAGTCGACCTCGTGCTCGACATGGGCGCGCTGACGACCGCGTTTCCGCAGCTCACGGCCGCCGGCGGCGCGGGCAGCACCGTGCGCCTGACCTACGCCGAGGCGCTCCGCCTGCCGTGGAACACCCCCGACGCGAAATTGCTGGGCAAGCAGCAGTCGCTGGCGAACCTCGCTTCACATTTTGCCGACGAGAGCACCGGGTGGACCTTCGATCGCCGCGGCAAGGTCACGGGTTGGTGCGATCTCTGGGAGCCGTCGGGCCGGGAGGAGACCTTCGAGCCTTTGCACTGGCGCGCCTTCCGCTACGTCGGCCTGCAGATCAGCGTCGGACGCGAGCCGCTCACCCTGCACGCGGTGCAACAACGCTTCACGGCCTACCCGTATCGCGTGGCGGCGACTTTCGCTTCATCCGATCCGGCGCTGGACAAAATCTGGCAGGTCGGCCTGCACACGATGCGCATGTGCTCGCACGAGACTTTTGAAGACTGCCCGCACTACGAGCAGATGCAGTATGCCGGCGACACGATGATCACGTCGAAGCTCGCGCTCTTGACCACCGGCGATGGCCGGTTGAGCCGCCAGGCGCTGTATCAGTTCGACTGGTCGCGGCTTCCTGACGGGCTGACGCAGTCGCGTTTCCCTTCGCGGCTCGTGCAGGTCATCCCCGCGTGGAGCATCCATTGGATCACCTGCCTCAAGGATTATTTCCTGTGCACGGGTGACCGGGACACGGTGGCGGACCTGCTGCCGGGCGTGCGCGCCGTGCTCGACTGGTATCGACGCCATACCGACGCCGACGGTCTGCCGGCCAAGCTCCCGTTCTGGAACATCACCGACTGGTGTCCCTGGTGGCCGCGCGGCGTCGTGCCCGGCGCGGACACCGGCCCGACCTGCATCCACTCCGCCCAATACCTCAACGCCCTCGACGAGGCCGCGTGGATGGTCCGCCAGTTTGGCCGCACGGCCGAGGCCGATGCGCTCGCCGCCGAGGCGGCGGATCTGCGCCGGAAGGCGCATGAGCTTTTCTGGTCCGAGACCGAAGGGCTTTATTTCGACCGCCCGGGCGGTCCCGAGGTCAGCCAGTATGGCAACGCTTGGGCGATTGTCGCCGGGGTGGCCGGCGAGTGGGAGCGCGCCGTCATCATGCGGCGTTTCCCGAATGACGCGAAACTCGCGCCGGGTTCCTTCTTCTGCTGGCACACCGGTTTCACCGCGCTGGCGAAGAGCGGGCGTTACGACGATCTGCCGCAGCATCTCGGTCCGTGGCATGAGTCCATCGGTTACGGCCTCTCGACCTTCGTGGAGGAGAACAGCTACTGGCGCTCGCTCTGCCACGCTTGGTCGGCGCACCCGGTGCTAGAGTTTCAGCAGCGCATCCTCGGCGTCACGCCGGCCGAGCCGGGATTCGCGCGCATCGCCCTCACTCCGCACCGCTGCGGACTCACGCACGCCAAGGGCAGTGTCTGCACGCCCCGCGGGCTGGTCGAGGTGGCCTGGCGCGTCGCGAGCGGGAAATTCACGCTCGAGGCCAACGTGCCGGCCAACACGCCCGTCCACGTGCAGCTGCCCGACGGCAGCAGCCGCGATTTTCCGGGCGGCCCGGCCAACTTCACGGTCCAACTGCCATGAGTTCCACCTTGAAACTTGTCTTGGACGGCGACCGCGCGGCGGAGATCCATCGCGCGGGCGGCGGCCTGCTGCTGCGTTATGTTTACCGGCCCGACACGGCGCTCGACGAATCGGCGCGGCCCTACGCGCATCCCGTGAACACGCTGGCGGGCGAAGGGCTCACAAATTTCCGCCCCAACGACCACCGCTGGCACCACGGGCTCAACTTCACGATCTGCTGCCTGTCCGGGCACAACTTCTGGGGCGGTGGCACCTACCGGAAGGCCGACGGGTATCAAATGCGGGCGGATCATGGCACGCAGCAGCACACCGGCTGGGTGGAGCAGGGGGCCGACCACCTGGCGCACACGCTCGACTGGCGCGTCGGCGCCGCGGGCGAGCTGCTGCTGCAGGAACAACGCCAGCTCATCTTTGCCGTGTTGTCACCGCAGGCCTGGTCACTCCGCTGGACGGCCACGCTTAAGAACGTCGCGGGTCGGACGCTTGAGCTCGGCCAGTATCATTCTAACCAGGGGCTCGCGGGCTCGCATTACAGCGGCCTGCAGTTCCGCGGCGCGCGGGAATTGCTCGACGACCACGGGGATGCGGCGATCGGGATCTTCGCCGAGGGCGACCGCAGCGGCGAGGCGGCCGTGCATGGCGCCCCGGCGCGCTGGATGGAGTGGCGCGGCCAGAAAGACACGTCACAGCGGCGGGTCACGGTGCGCTTCGAGAGCCACACCGGTCCGTTCCACTGTTTTGTGCGGCGCAACAACCCGCTCGCGGCGCTGCCGTTCCAATACGAGCGCGACCTGCCGCTCGCCGCCGGCGCCACGCTCAAGGTCGATCATACGCTGACGTTCACCGACGCATGACATCTTATCTGGAACAATATAGCCGGAAGCTTGTTGGCTCCGATGCAGCTGAGCGGCAAAAGGTGGAGCGTGCTGACCTCAGCGCGCTTCGGTGGGCTCGCTTCCAAACCAGCGTGCTGGGGTCAGCACGCTCCACCTTCCGATGCATCCTTCCGGTTTATCTCAGTCGGATTTTGGCATGAGCCTCCACCGCCGCACATTTTTGCAGGGACTCGGCGTCGGCGCAGTCGGCGCACTGGCGGGTTCCACGCGCGCCGCCGGAGCCGTGGCGGCGGCGCTGCCGCCGCTGCCGGATTTCGATCCGGCGCGTGCGGAAGATTATTGGCGTCGGGTCCGGGCGCTGTTCCCGTTGCGCGACGACCCGATCTATCTGAATACCGGTGGTCTCGGCCCGGCGTCGCAGCCCGTGCTCGACCGGGTCGTGGCGACCATGCTCCAGCTGCAGGAGCATTCCGAGACCGGTCACGACCTGCTGGCACCCGCGCGCGTGACGCTGGCGCGCTTCCTCGGGGCGGAGCCCGAAGAGGTCTGTTTTGTCCGCAACGCCACCGAGGGTAATTCCATCATCGCCGCGGGTCTCGCGCTGGCGGCGGGCGACGAGATCATCCTGGAAACCCATGCGCATCCCGGTGGCTCCTTCCCGTGGTTGAACCAGGCCAAACGACGCGGCGTGATCGTGAAGGTTTTCGAACCCGACCATTCGAGTTCGGAGGCCAACCTCGCGCGCATCCGCGAGCTGCTTTCGCCGCGCACGAAGGTGATCCAGGTCAGCCACATCACCTGCACCACGGGCCTTGTGTTTCCCGTGACGGCGATCGCGGCACTCGCGCGGACGCGCGGCCTCTGGTTCCACCTCGATGGCGCGCAAGCGGTCGGCATGATCCCGGTGGATCTCACCGCCATCGGCTGCGACTCCTATGCGTTCAGCGGCCACAAGTGGCTGGGCGGACCACCCGAGACCGGCGGGCTCTTCATCCGGCGCGACCGGCTGGAGGCCGTGGCCTTGATCGCCGCCGGCGCCTACTCGGGTGATATCGACCGGTTGCCGGGTCCGATAGAAAATTACGGGGCCGCGTCGCGCCACGAATATGGCACGCGCAACGCCGGCCTCGTCGCCGGGCTGGCCGAAGCCGTCTGTTTACAGGAACGCATCGGTCGCGACCGCCTCGCCGCCCACGGCCGCGAGCTGGCGGTGATGGTGCACGACGGTCTGGCCGGAGTGGACGGCATCACCGTGCTGACACCGCAGCCGGCGGAGCTGCGCGCCGCGATCACGACCTTCCGGCATGCGCGCGCCGACGCGGGCAAGCTTTTCGGCTATCTCCACGACCGGCACCGCCTGCGCTGCCGGCCGGTGACCGAGCAGGGGCTCAACGCCGTGCGCGTCTCCCTTCATGTCTTCAACTCCCGCGCCGACGCCGCGCGGGTCATCGCCGCCGTCCGCGCGGCCGCTCGCGACCTGTGACCATGCGTTTGATTCATCCAGCACGCGCTTCCCAGGTGGAACCCGGCCTCCGGACGGGTTTCGGGGGCGTGCATCGAAGAAAACCCGTCCGGAGGCCGGGTTCCACCTTCAAGCACTCCGCTTCAGTTCGTCACTTCCGCGACCAGCTCGATCTCCACCGGAGCGCCGGACGGCAGCGAGTTGACGCCCACCGAAGTGCGCGCGTGTTTGCCCGCGTCGCCGAAGACCGCGACCAGCAGATCCGAGGCGCCGTTCACGACCTTGGGCTGGGCGGTGAAGTCATCGGTGCAATTGACGAAGCCGCCCACGCGCACGATGCGCTTCACCTTGGCCAGATCGCCGGTCTCGGCCTGCAGCACGGCCAGCAACTGGATGGCGCATTGGCGCGCCGCCGCCGCACCTTCCGTCTCGGTCAGCTCACGCCCGACCTTGCCGGCAAGGATCCGGCCGTCCGGGGCGCGTGCCACCTGCCCGGCGAGGAAGACCAGATTTCCGCTGCGCACGGCGGGCACATAACTGGCGATCGCGGGCGCAACCGCCGGCAGGGTAATGCCCAGAGCGGCGAGGCGTTGGGCGGGCGGCACGGCCTCCGCCGCGTGGGCGGCGGTCAGGGAGCAAAACAGCAGAAGAAGGGTCAGGATGTTTTTCATGGCGGACTCGGACCATGCCGGCCCTCCGCCCGCGCCGCAACGCCAGAACATTTCATTTCCTCATGACCCGAATCAAAATCATTCTCGGACTCCTGCTGCCGGCGCTGGCCGTCGCGGCCCCGGCGCCCAAGCACGACCTGTTTGTGCTCGCCTCGATCAACAACAACTTCGTCGTCGGCTCGAAGATGGTCACGCTCAGCGGGCTCTTCCAGCGCGGCGCCGACAACACCTACAGCCATTTCGGCCTCAACTTCCCGTATCTGACCAGCCTCGCGGTCGACCCGCGCGACCCCAAGGTGCTTTACGCCGCGTCGATCAACGGGGTGCTCTGCACCACTGACGGCGGCCAGACTTGGCGCATCGGCACGAGCTGGGATATGACCGAGCCGAAGGACGTCGCCCTTGACCCCAACGCGCCCGACCACATCTACCTCGCGCTGCCGGACGGCATCGCGGTCTCCACCGACCGCGGCCGCACCTGGCCCCGCCGGGAGAACGGCCTGCCCGAGCGCGGCAAATACACCCAGACCGTCAAGATTGACCGCACTCGCGCCGGTCGTGTCTTCGCCGGCTGCGAATCCGGCATCTACCTGACCGAGGACACCGCCGGTTCCTGGCGCCGCGTATTTAAATCCGCCGCCACCGTGACCAATTTCCAGCAGTCGCCGCACGACCCGAAGCTCTGGCTTGCCACGACGCAAAGCGACGGCGCGCTCCTCTCACGGGACGGCGGCTACACGTGGACGAAACTCGCCGGCGTGCCCTCGGCCGAGGCGCACTACAACGCCGCCTTTGACGCGACGAACCCGCGTCGCTTCGCTATCGGCGGCTGGACCTACGGCGTGCTCGTCACCGAGGACGGCGGCGTGACCTGGACCGACCGCAACGCCGGCCTGCCCGCCGGGCATTGCGTCTTCCGCCTCGGCCTCGATCCCGACACCGGCCGGCTCTATGCGGCGGTCTACAAGGAGGCGGTCTATGCTTCGGACGATTTCGGCCGCACCTGGCGGAAGGACGGCCTCGAGGGCTCCCTCGTCTATAATTTCCACTTCGTGCCCAAGCCGGCGAACTAAACATCCATGAAAGCCGCAAGCCTTTGTCTGTCCGCCCTTATCCTCTCCGCCACTTCTGCGCTCCTCGCCCAGCCTTCGTATGTGGCGCCTGTGCCGTCCCCGGACATCGTCGAACACGCCGACTTGCGCCGCGCCGCCTACGAGGCGCGCATCGCCGAGGTGCTCGCGTGGCGCGTCAGCCTGGCCAAGCCGGGCGAACTGCTGGCCGACATGGGCGTCATCGCCGCCAAGCTCGCCCGGCTCGAGGACGCCGACCTCTGCTCACGCAGCGTGATCGCGCTGATGCAGGAGCCCGGCACGGGTCCGTTCTGGATGTTCCCGGCCGTAAGTGTCGCCTACCTCGGACGCGACCAGCTCTCGCCCGAGGCGAAAAAGGCCATCCGCGATGCCTGGCGCAAGGTCATGCAGGTGCGCGGCGATACCGAGAACCACTGGGCGATGTATTACACCTCACTCTACCTGATGTCGCAACTCTACCCCAATGAGCCGGCGGACAGTTGGTATACGGGCAAGAGCTCCGCCGAAAACCTCGCCGAGTCTCGCGACTACCTGATCCACTGGCTGGACCTCGCGACCACGGTCGGGCAGGGCGAGTTCAACCCGACCCACTACATCGGCGAATACGCGATCCCCATGCTGTTCCTCTCGGCCTGGGCGGAGGACCCGGCCATGCGCCAGCGCGGGCGCATGAAACTCGACTGGCTGCTCGCTGATCTGGCGGAAAACACGCTGAAGGGTGTCCTCCACGGCGCGAACGCCCGCACGGATGACACCTCGGTCATCGAGCGCTGGAACGCGCTCGCGACCTTCTTCAGCTGGATCGCATTCGGCCACACCCCGCCGCCGGCCAACTACGGCGGCTGGGGCGTCTATTTTGCCATCGCGGCCAAAGCCTACGATGTTCCCGAGGTCATTTACCGCATCGCGGTCGATCGCGAGGGCGACTTCCTGCAGCGCGACCTCAAGCGCACCCGCCGCCGCTGGCGCAACAGCGACGTGCTGATGGCGCCGATCTACAAGACCAACTACACGCGGCGCGACTATGCCGTCGGCTCCTACCAGGGCGGCATGAGCGACCCCATCCAGGCCCACGTGTGGGATGTCACCTGGGCCGTGCCCGATCCGCGCGGCGTGCACAACACGATGTTCTCCATGCATCCAATATCCTCGGGCTTCGACATGCAGACGTATTTCACCGAGCTGCCCGACCAGATGACCAAGGGCGTGACCAAGGAGGGCAAGGCCTCCTACGACTCGCCCGACAAGTTTCTCGGCGGCTCGCGCTTCGAGCAGGTGTTCCAGGACCTCGACACGGTCATCGCCCTCTACGACATCCCGGCCGGCACGCGCTTCCCGCACATCAACGGATTCTTCTCGAAGGACCTGGCCAACCTCACCGTTGATCCGTCCGGTTGGATCTTCGCGCAGGGCGGCAAAACCTACCTGGCCTATCGCCCGCTGGCCGACTACGAGTTGAAGCCGGTCGCGCGCATCAAGTCTTCGTGGACCGGTGAACGCGCCGACACGGGCGACAAGATCCTTATCAGCCCGCACCTCAAAAACGGCACCATCGTTCAGGCCGCGAGCGCCAGCGAGTTCAAGGACTTCGCCGCCTTCCAGGCCGCCATTCGCGCGCTGCCGCTCGAGTTCAAGCTCACGCCGGTGCCGACCGTCAAGTTCACCACGCTACGGGGCAAGGTTGTGGTCTGCACCTCTGGCGCCTCACCGGTGGTCGACGGCCAGCCGGTCGACTACACGAAGTGGAAGCTATTCGAGGGCCCGTATCTCAACGCCGAGAAAGGCTCGCGCAAGCTGACCATCACGCACGGCCGTCTGGAGCGCGTGCTCGACTTCAACACGCTCACGGTCACCGACCGGGTGCGGGAGAAGTGATCTTTAGCCATGAATATTTCCCGTGCATCATTCCTAATACCAAGCGCCAGTAGCCTTGGGACTATTGTCATCGCGAGGTGCGCGCAGCGCACCGTGGCGATCCAGATGGATTGTTTACCCGCCTCTGGCGGCGCCGAAGGCGACCAGGGCTTCGTCGCTACGCTCCTCGCAATGACAGTCCATAAGCATAGGGGCGGTGGTATTATACCAGTTACGAACTGCTTTGAGACTATTGGTAGGGCGAATCCTCTGGATGAGCCGCGGCTCGTCGGGGACGACTCGCCCTACCCGCGGATTTGGGCGCGAATAGTCCTAAACCACGTAGTAATTGGTATTGGGTGGAACGCGTTGACCCCAACGCGTTTTCCGGATGCGCGAATTCCTCAGCGCGTTGGGGGCAATACGCTCCACCCCCGGACCCACTGATGAGTTATCCGACAGCGCTCCCACTGTCGCACGTGCGACTCGACCACGGCTTCCTCGCCGGCCGGGCGCAGTTGGTGCGCGACACCGTGATCCCCGGCCAGTGGGAGGCGTTGAACGACCGTATTCCCGGCGCCGAGCGCAGCGGCTGCGTGCACAATCTGCAGGTCGCCGCCGGCGAGAAGGAGGGCAAGTTCCACGGACTTTTCTGGCAGGACTCCGACCTCGCCAAATGGATCGAAGCCGCCAGCTACCGGCTGGCCACGCACCCCGACGCGGCGCTCGACGCCGAACTCGACCGGCTCATCGCCACCCTCGCGAAGGCCCAGCGCGACGACGGCTACCTCAATACCTATTTCCAGCTCGTCGAGCCGTCGAACCGCTGGGCCAATCTGCGCGATTGCCACGAGCTCTATGTCGCGGGCCATTTCATCGAGGCGGGGGTCGCGCACTTCCAGGCCACCGGCAAGCGCACGCTGCTCGACGTCGTCTGCAAACTGGCCGATCTCATCGGGAAAATATTCGGTCCGGGTCCGGGGCAGATGCCCGGCTACTGCGGCCACGAGGAGATCGAGCTGGCGCTGGTAAAGCTCGCCCGCGCCACCGGCGTGGAGCGTTACCGCGGATTGGCGGCATGGTTCATCGATCAGCGCGGCCAGTCGCCGAATTACTTTGAAGCCGAGGCTAGGCGCCGCGGCGAAACCGGCAAGCTGCCGTGGCACATGCACCACGACGGCCTGGCCACGTTGCAGGCCGCGCGGCCCGTGCGCGAACTGACCGAGCCGGTCGGCCACGCGGTGCGCATGATGTATTTGCTCGCGGCGATGCTTGACCTGGCGAAGGACCGGAACGACCCGGCGCGCGCCGACCAATGTCGCACGCTCTGGACCGCCCTCACCACGCGGCATCTCTACGTGACCGGCGGCGTGGGCAGCGAGCCCTACGGCGAGAAATTCTGCGAGCCCTTCGACCTGCCGCCCGACCGGGCCTATGCCGAGACCTGCGCCGCGATCGGCGTCGTGCTGTGCGCCCGCCGGATGCTCGATCTGGAATTGCGCGGCGAATACGCCGACGTGATGGAGCGGGCGCTCTACAACAACGTGCTCGCAGGGCTCGCGCTGGATGGACGCACCTATTTCTACGTCAACCCGCTGGAAGTCGTGCCGCGCGTGGCCCAGCGCCGCTACGAGTGCCACCTGGTCAAGACGCAGCGGGTGCCGTGGTTCGGCTGCGCCTGCTGTCCGCCCAATGTCGCCCGGCTCTTCGCCTCGCTGGGAGCCTATGCCTGCGCGCAGACGCCGGACGGGCTGGCGGTGCATCTTTATGCCGGCGGCGAAATAAATTTCACGGCCGGGGCGGTCCCGGTCCGGCTGCAGGTGAGGACGGAATACCCTTGGAAGGAACAGGTGGAGTTGGAAGTCGGTCCGGAGAAGGCCGTCGAGTTCACGCTGCAGCTGCACCTGCCCGGCTGGTGTCGCGCTCCGCAACTGAGTCTCAACGGCAGCCCGCTGAAATTTGAAAATGCCAACGGCTACGCCGCGCTGCGCCGGAAGTGGCAGCCCGGCGACCGGATTGCCCTGGAGCTGCCGATGCCCGTCGAGCGCGTGCACGCCGATGTGCGCGTGGCGGCCGCGGCGGGGCAGGTGGCCTTGCAACGCGGCCCGGTGGTTTATTGCATCGAGGAAAAGGACAACGGTCCGCAGCTGGCGGCGTTGAGCCTGCCGCGGGAGAATCCGCTGACGGCACACTTCGTCCCCGACCTGCTCGGTGGCTGCACGATCATAGAAAGCGCGGCCACCCGCACGGAGCCCGGCGCAGAACTTTACACCTCCGGACCCGCCCGGCAGATCGCGGTGCGGCTCTGCGCCGTGCCCTATGCGCTGTGGGCCAACCGTGGCGAAGGAGAAATGCGAGTATGGCTGAGGGAAGTATGAGCATTTTGCGCAAAATAAAATTCCAAGCCGGTCATTGCGAGGAGCCCGCGCAGTGGGCGACGAAGCAATCCAGCAATTGGATCGCCACGGCCCGCAGAGCGGGCCTCGCGATGACAATCCTTTTTGCCTTGGCCTCCGCTCACGCCGCTTCCCCCTTCGATGACTCCTCCCGGGCCGCGCACGCGATGCTCACGCAGCTGTGCGATGACTTTGGCGGTCGCCTGACCGGCAGCGCGGCGAACCGTGGCGCCATGGAACAACTCGCGAGCGAGCTGCGCTTGCTCGGACTGCAGCCGGAGATCGTGCCCTTCACCATGCCGGGCTGGGAGCGGGGCATGGACCAGGCGGAGTTGGTGGCCCCGCTGGTGCGGCCGTTGCGCGCCGTGGCCTTGGCTTACACGCAGCCGCACGCGGCCTTCGAGGCGGAGGTGGTGAGCATTGGCGCGGGCGGGCCGGCGGATTATCCGGCGGACGTGCGCGGCCGGATCGTGCTGCTCGATTCGTCGAGCGCGCTTCCGGCGCGGGAATTTTCCCACCTGGCTGCCGAGCGCGGTGCGAAGGGGGTTTTGTTCATCAACCGCGAGGGTGGCGGGCAGTTGTTGGCGCGGACCGGCAGCTTTGTCGGCGAGGCGCTGCCGGTGCCGGTCTATTCGCTGGCGCAGGAAGAGGGTCGCTGGATGCAAAGGTTGCTGAAGCGCGGCCGGCCGGTGCGGGTCCGGCTGGAAACCCAGTCCCGCTGCCGCGATACCCAGACCGCCAATCTGGTGTTGCGGCTCAAGGGACGCTCACCCGAGCGGGTCATCGTCGGCGCGCATTTCGACAGCTGGGACCTCGGACAGGGCGCCCTCGACAACGGCCTCGGCACGGCGCAGCTCTTCGCGCTGGCGTCGG
Source organism: Verrucomicrobiota bacterium (assembly GCA_031387725.1). Taxonomy (GTDB): domain Bacteria; phylum Verrucomicrobiota; class Verrucomicrobiia; order Opitutales; family Opitutaceae; genus Lacunisphaera. The sequence continues at coordinate 14,110 of JANNDM010000126.1, forward strand.
CCCTGCGCGGCCGCGACCTGGCCCGCACGGTGGAACTCGTCTGGATTAACGGCGAGGAGCAGGGCTTGTGGGGTTCGCGCCACGCCGCCGCCACGCTCGGCGACGCGCCGGTGGTCGCGATGATCAACCTCGACATGGTCGGCGTGCCCATCGCCGTCAACGCCCTCGGCGACGAGTCGCTGGTGCCGGCGCTGGAGCGCTGGAACGCCGGTCGCGGTGAACGCAAGCTCCCGCAGGGCGTGCAGAACATCAACTGGTTCGGGAGCGACCACACGCCCTACCAACTGGCCGGCGTGCGCGCGATCACCTTCAACGCCCCGATCCCGCGCGAATCCGTCCGCTACTACCACGATTTCGCCGACACCATCGACAAGCTGCCCGAGCAGGTCGTGGTCGATTCAACCGCCATCATCGGCGACGTGGTGTTGGCGCTGGTGAACGACGCCACGCTCGGCGCCTTCCGCCGCACCCCGGCGGACACGGAGAAACTATTCACGACCTTCGGACTTGAGCGCCGCATGCAGGCGACCGGCTACTGGCCGTTTGACGTAAAACTCGCCCGCGAATGACGCGAATCACACCAATGTCGGCTTCAGTCCAATCCAGCCTCCATCTCTCAACTCTGAAACTAGGGTGTGTTTGCAAAAATGCTTGTCATCGCGAGGCCCGCAGGAGCGGGCCGTGGCGATCCAGCTGGATTGCTTCGTCGTTCTGCCGGGCAGGACTCTTCGCAATGACATTTTGAAGACACAACCTTACTCCAGGCTCCCTGATTCGCGTCCATTCGCGTAATTAGCGGGCAGAATCAAAACACCCCAACCCAACCCCGCCCCTCATGCATATCTTCGGCCTCCACTGGATCGACGGTCTGATCATCATCGCCTACATCATCGCCGTCCTCGCGATCGGCAAAATCCTCTCGCACGGCGTCAAGGACGAGAAGGACTTCTTCCTCGGCGGCCGTTCGCTGGGCAAGTGGTTCCAGTTCTTCCTCAGCTTCGGCACCATGACCGACCCGGGCCAGGCCACGACGACCTCGAGTTCCGTCTACCGCCAGGGCGCGGGCGGCGCGTGGCTCGCGCTGATCACGCTTTTCCTGACGCCGTATTATTGGTTCACCGCCGTGTGGTTCCGCCGCGTGCGGTTGACCACCATGGCCGACCTGTTCGAGGACCGATTCGGTCGGCGGTTCCTCGCCACCCTGTATGCGGTGACCACGATCATGATGGCGATCGTCAGCATCGCGGGCGGCAACGTCGTCGCCCTGAAGACCCTGCAGCCGCTGATGGTCAAGGAGCCGGCCATCTACTCGGTCGCGGAAAAACAGATGGTGGCGGAATACCACGAGTTCACCGAACTCCGGAAGGGCCGCCTCACGGCCACGCTCACGCCGGAGCGGGCGGACCGCTACGATCTGCTCAAGGATTCCTACGACCGCAGTGCGCTGCAGCCCTACGTGACCTACCTCAAACCGCTGACCTTCTACCTCGTGACTTCGCTGCTGGTGGCGATCTTTGTCATGCTCGGCGGGTTGAAGGCCTCGGCCGTGGTCGACGGCCTGCAGGCGGTTTTGGTGATCCTGATCTCAGTGATCCTGATCCCGTTCGGCCTTCATGCCGTGGGCGGCCTGGCAGGCCTGCATGAAAAAGTGCCGGCGGTGATGTTCAACCTCTTCGGCGGGGGCGGGGCCAGTGAATACACCTGGTATTCCATCGCCGCGCTGCTGTTCGTGCAGCTTGTCGGCATCGTGGGCTCGCAGGCGGGCATGACGATCGCCGGCTCGGCCAAGAACGAGATCGCGGCGCGACTGGGCGCAGTGTCGGGTGGGTTCAGCAAGCGCTTCGTCACCATCGCGTGGGCCTTCTGCGGCCTGATCGCGCTGGCCCTGTTCGGGCCCAACCTTTCCGATCCCGACCAGGTGTGGGGCCTGCTCACGCGCTCCCTGCTGCCGGTCGGCCTGATCGGCATCATGATCATCGGCATCCTCGGCGGCAAACTCGCCCTGCTCGGCGCGCAGTCGGTGGTATTGTCGGGCCTCGTCGTGAAGAATCTCTACGAGCCGCTCTTCCCGGGTAAATCCGAGAAACATTACATGCTGGTCGCCCGTCTGACCGTGCCGGTGGTGCTGGCGATGGGCATCGGCGTCGGACTCTACCTCAACAGCGTCATCGCGCTCCTGAAGTTTGCGATCGTGCTGCTCGTGATCTGGGGCGTGCCGATCACGTTCATCTTCCTCTGGCGCCGCCTGACGGAAACCGCGGTCCGCGTCCAGGTGCTGGCCACCGTGGTGCTGGTCGCCGTCATCCCGTGGAGCGTGCCCGCCCTCCCGTCTCTGGCCCGGTCGGCCGAGCTGACGCGGATGACGCGCGAGCAGGTGCTGAACGTGACGGCCCCCGCCACCGCCGCGGATGTCGCCGCCGGCCGGGCGCAGACAGATGGTCAAGTGATCAACCGCATGCAGCGCGTCGAGCCGGTCTCGATTTATTTCGAGGAAGGCGTGATGCGCGTCGACCCCCAGGACCTGAACTCACCGCGCACGGGCAAGGGCCTGTTCCGCATCGAGGTCTGGCTGCTGGCGGTGCTGGGTGTGGACGTTGCCGGCTTCAACCCGGCGCAGCTGCTGATGACGCGCTATGTCGTCGATGCGATGCTGCCGATCCTGCTGCTGGTCGTCGTCAGCCTGCTGACCAAGCCGACCGACCCGGTGCGCGTGGCCCGATTCCACGTGCGCATGAAGACCCCGGTCGCAGCGACGCTGGAGGAGGACGCCCTGGCCGTGGAAGCCAGCTATGCGAAGCCGGCGCGCTTCGATCACCTCAAACTCTTCCCGAAGTCCAATTGGGAACTGACGAAATGGAACCGGCAGGACGCGCTGGGTTTTCTCGCCTGCTGCGGCCTGGTGGGGTTCATCCTGGTTTTCTTCAAGGCCGTTTTGGTGATCGGTGGTTAGTGGGCAAGCCGAGCATAGGCCTCAGAATGTGGATCGGACTTCGCATCGCATGCCACGCCCCACAGTCATCCTCGACGAGCCCTGCGCCCCGCTGCGCGCGGTGGTGGCGGAGTTTGCGCCGGTCATGGTGTTCAAGCCGGCTCGGGGATTTCTTTCCCATCCCCACCTGTTGGTGGGGGATTTGTTGGACGCGCTCGCGGCGGCCGGAGCTATGCCGCCCTATATCTATGTGGCGGCATCATTTGGCGGTTTTGCCGCGCTGGACTATGCGCATCGCTACCCGGATAGGCTCGCTGGTCTGGTGCTGGTTGATGCCTCTCATCCCAACCAGGGTCCGATGGCGCTGGCCGCGATTCCTCCGGACAAGCCGGTGTCCCCGGCGGTCGCAGATTTCAAAAAATATCTCCAGGGCTTCGGTCCGGTCTGGACGGAAAGTTGTGCGGCGATCACCCGGATCAAGCACCTCGGCGCCGTGCCAATGATTGTGCTGGCGGCGGGATGCCCGGACATGCCGGCCGAGCTGAGCACGGCGACCCGCGGGGCGCTGACGCGGGGCTGGCATGAATTGCAGCGCCGGCACGCCGCCCGGTCGACGCGTGGCGAACTGCGGATCGTGCCGGGCTCGGGCCACTCCATCGTGGCCGCCGCCCCGGAGGTGATAGTAGCGGCCGTCAAGGAACTGGTCGCGGGCCGGCATAAGGTGTAACGCATTGCGTTACACCTTTCAGAGAGCAGCGGAGTTTAATTTGTAATCTATTATATTACAAATATTCGGGAGGCACCACCTAGGGGCGGCGGGTCAGCTGCAGTTTGTAGGGCTGGCCGGGCTTGATCTCGATGCTGCCGTCCTTGGCCGAGGCCGGGGCGGTGAAGCCGGCATGCTCGAGGCTGGCGGTGTGGAGGACGATGCGAATCTGCTTTTCGGCGCGGCTAATGGGCTGGACTTGGAGCGTGGCGCTGTTGCCGTCGGCCGCGACGGCGAGCGCGAACGTCACCGTGCCGGCGCCGGTGCGCCAGCCGTCGAGGCGATTGACCGCGCCGGGCTTCAGCCACTCGGCGGGCACGCTGCCGAGCAGATGCAGGGTGTCGAGGCGGTCGTAGGCGAGCATGGCGGCCGGCAGATGGCCCATCATCGCGGCGGCGAAATTATGCGGCTGGTCGCCGGCGAGCTTCAGCGGCTGACCGACGAGGGTCTGCTCCTCGGCCCAGGTGCCGACCGGAGAGGCGTGATTCGCGCCGGCGTAGAGGATGTCCGCGACCTTCTCCGGGCGGCCGAGGATGAGATGCTGGAACGCATAAAAGAAGCCCATGCCCGCCCAGTTGCCGCCGGGCAGCCAGCCCATGCTGACGGGCAGGCCCTGCTTTTCGACCGACCCCAGGAGCGCGAGCGAACCTTGCACGAGTTCGTGGTCAGAGGGGAGCCAGCCTTCGCCGTTGAGGTGGGCGTCCATGAAGGCCCATTGCGTGAGCTGCGGGATGGGGTCCTCGCCCTTGAAGCCGACCCGCACGGGCAAATAGAGGTTGCCCTTGGCGTCGCGTCGCTGGTCGCGCTGCCGGTTCTGGTCAAACGCGGCGAGGAAGTCGTCGGCGAGCTGGCGGAATTCCCCGGCCGCCTTCGTGTGGCCGAGCTTGAGCGCCAGGCGCTCGGCGGCGCGCAGGCCCGTGATCGTGCAATAAACCGAGGAATACTCGGAACCGATGTCGAGGATGCCTCCATCGCTGAAACCCGGCGGCAGCATGCCGTAATAGGCGGCGCCGGGGTGTTTGAGCGTCTCCGCGCGGAGTCCGCGGATGCCGGAGACGCCGAGCACGATCTTCGGCCACATTTTCTCCGCATAGCTCCAGTCGCCGGAGATTTCGGCCTCGCGCACGACGCCCCAGATGACCTCCGCCGTGGCGCGGAAGATCTTCTGCGGGTGGAGCTCGTCGATGATGCCGTTGGGCAGCTGGTGGGAGAAAAGGGCATCGAGGGTTTCGCGCGCGGACTGCGAGTCGCCGAGGTGGGAGGCGAGATTGGTGATGTAGACGGCGTCGCCGGCCCAGAGGCCGCGGTAGAGCGAGAAACTGGAGTTGAACTGCGTGTAGCCGTTGATGGTCTCGCGGGCCTGGTAGAGCGTCCGCAACGAGGCGTCGATCATCGCCTGGATGGCGGGATCGCCAACGGTGATGCGGTCGAACGGGATCGCGAACGTGCCCCAACGCCGGCGGGTTTCGGCGAGGGCCTCGGCGATCGGAACCGCCCGCGCCGCGGCGACCTCGGCGGGGCCGGCCTGGCCGGAAAAGACCCACGCGGCCACCTCGCGGGTGCCGGCGGGGAAGGCGGCTTTCCAGCCTTGCTCGGTGCGGGTGAGGGCCGTGAACGCCGGCTGGGTGGCGAGGAAGGGGCGGCCTTCGAAGGTGACGGTGCCGTCGGGTCCGGCGACGAGCGGCCGTTTGGTCTTGATGAAAAGCGCCGGGGCGAGGTCGCCGGAATAGCGGGCGTGTATGAGGTCGGTGCGCGCCGGCTGGCGGCTCATTTCCAGGCCGCAGGCGATGCGGAGCTCGGCGCGGTCCTTGGCCGCGAGCGAACCGGCGACCAGTTCCTGGCGGCTGAGTGTCGTGCCGGCGGGATATATGGCGATGGTGGCGAGGGTGGAGTTCGGATCCTGACCCTGCGGGGCGAAGACGCGGAGGTTGAGCCAACCGTCGTTGTTCTCGTCCCGGGCGTCGAAGAGGAACACCTGCGGTGCGTGGTGCGGGGCGTTCAAGGCGAGGTCGACGGCCTGGGTGGCCGCGCCTTCAACCTCCATGGTGGCGGTGCGCTGGAAGAGATATTTTTTGTAGCTTTCGCAGAAGCCGAGCATGAGGCGCTTCGCAGCGCCGGCCGGGACGCGGACGCGGTAGGCGATGGGCCGGTTGTTGCCCCAAGCAACGTGGCGGAATTCGGGCGAGACACTGTCCGTCGGCTGGGCCCAGTGCGGGGCGCCGCTGATGCCGTCGAGACGCTCGAAGTCCGGGGTGCGGCCGTCAGATGCCGCGGGGGCCGCGGGGGCGAGGTTGAGGGTGGTGAGTTCGACCGTGTCGGTGCCACGGCGGAGCCGGGAGAGCATGACGGGGACGCGCGGGCTATCAGCAAAGGTCTGCGAAATGAACTCGAGCGGCGCGCCCTCGGCACCGAGTTCGATGACCGTGAGGCCCTGCACATAGGGGCCGGGCCCGAAGTCATAGAGGAGGGCGCCGCGTTCGTTGGCGATCGGCTTATGCCAGTCCCCGGGGATACCAAGGGGCTGGTGCCAGGTCGGCATGCCGTAACACAGATCGACGGTGCGGTCTGCGGCGAGGGCCGGAAAAATCGAACAGGAGAGAACAGCGAGCAGGACGGACGCGCGGGGCAGCGGGTATACCATGGGTCCAAGATTGATGTCACCGCGGCCTGAGCAAAATGAATGTTTATGAAAATTTCCGAATTTTGAATTTAACCGGAGGAAGCGGAGAGCGCAGAGGTCGGAATAAGACATTAGTAGCCGCAAAAAGGCGCAGGAGGCGCAAAAAGTTGCTCTAAGGATTTTCCTTTTGTGAATTCTGCGCCTTTTTGCGGCCAAGACCTGTTGCATTGTTTCTGTGTCTGGTATTCTGAATCTCTCTGCGTCCTCAGTGATCTCCTGTAAGACCTAGGGATTGTGGCCGGGCGAAAAGTTGTTCTGCTGATCCCCCTATGAGCTTTCTACGCTTGTTTAGCTGCTTTGTGGTTCTCTCGCTGGCCGCGTTGGCCGCGTCACCGTCCGTGCTGGTCTGCGGCGGCAGCATGATGAACGGCGACCAGTTCGCCGACAGCACGCTCGCCGTCATGCGGGCGCATTACGCCGGCTGCAAAAAGATCGCGCTGGTGATCCACGCGAGCCACCCGACGGAGCGCGACCGGATGGAGGCGCGGCTGCAGAAGGCCTTCACGCATCTCGTCGGCGCGCAGGCGGAATCCCTGCACCGGCACGACGCGGCCGGGGCCATGGCCCTGTTGGAGAGTGCCGACGGCATCTTCATCGGTGGCGGCGAGACCTTCGTGCTGCTCGGCGAGCTATACCGCACAGGGCAGCTTGAACTGATCCGGCAGCGCGTGATGGCCGGCGTGCCCTATGGCGGCTCCAGCGCCGGGGCGAATGTGGCGGGGTTGCTGATCGGCACGACCAACGACTTTCCGGTGGCCGAGATTCCGAGCCGCACGGCGCTGATGGTTTTCCCGGCGGTGATCAATCCCCACCACCCGACACCGGCGACGAAGACCGACTTCGACGGGCGTGTCGGGAAGATCAAAATCTACCTGCAGTTCAACCCGACGGAGACAGTGCTGGCGCTCGCCAACGCCTCGATCGCCCGGCTGCATGACGGAAAGGTGACGCTCGTGACCGGCCTGGGCTGGGTCTATCGCAGCGACGGCATGCGTGCGCTGGCGCCCGGCGATCAGGTGCCGGAGCTGATCGGGAAGTAGGCGTCTGGTGTCCGGCGTCCGACATTGGGCTGATGTCAACCAATAGTTGACATCAGCTGAAGGGGTAGTTGGCGAAAAGCTTCGCCCCGGGACGGTCTCAGGATTTCACCGACGGGCCGAAATCGTAGGTCAGCGTCCACGCGCGGGACTCACCCGGGGCGAGGTTGAGCGCGAGGAAGGGTTCGAGGGAGAGGGTGTTGCCGTTGGCCCACAGGACGCATTTAAACGGCACGAAATCGGTAGCGAAACGCACATCGTGGAGCCGGGGATGAGACAGCGTGGCGGTGAATGGCTGGCCGGCGGGCAGGCCGAGGTGCACGAGGTGCCCGTCGTCCACGCCGACGAAGGCGCGGCGCAACGTGAGTTCGCCGCCGGCAAGAACATAACCGGGGTTGTCAGCGAGGCTGATGTCCTTGGCCAGCGTGACGCGGAGTTTGCCATCGGTCTGCAGCGCAAAAAACGGATGCGCGAACCACTCGAGCTTGAGCGGAGTGGTGCCGCGATTCGTCAGGCGCGAGCGCGAAACAAGCTGCCGGCCGCTGAGCTCGATGGTGCGTTCGAGTGCGTAGGACCACGAGCCGACGCTTTGCTCGGTGCGGAACACGGCTCGGTCGGGTTTCAGGTCGACCTGCCAGACGCAGGGCGCGGTGACGATGATGTCGCCTTTCGTAGCGCGGCCCAGTTGGCCGGCGCCGGGGGCGAGGCCGGTGGCGCCGTCCCAGAGAAGCGGTTCGCCGGTCGTGGTGCTGGGGCGGAAGGATTCGGGCAGGCCCTGACCGTTGTGGGGCAGCGGAGCGACTGCCGGCCATTCGGGCCCGGTCAGGAGGGTGCCGATGTTGCGATCATGCACCTGCCAGATATAGCCGCCCCAGCAAAAGCGCGGTCCGAGCCGGGTCTGCTCGGCGGCCGGGTCGAGCAGGTCGACGGTGAGCTCCGCGTTGGCGAGGGTCAGCACAAACTCAGCGCAGGCGCATGACGCGGAGCGTGGTGTTCACCCCGTCCACCACCAGGGCGAACTGGCCGTGCGGGCGGGCCTGGATCTCGATTTCCTTGCCGACGAGTTCGTAGGTGATGGGTTCAAAGCCCTCCCAGACCTGGCCGTTGTCGAGTTTGAAGCGGTTGCCGCCCTCCCATTTCTCGAACTTGGCCCGCAGCGGAGGCAGGGTGCGCCAGTCGCCGTCGTCAAAGAGAGGCAGGCCAAACTTCTGGATCAGGGCGGGGCTGGTGTTGGCCGCAACCGCAGTGCGCACGGTGGCCAGTTCCTGTTGCAGACGGGCGGTGGCGCCGGACTGCTGGCGGATGAGGGCGGCGTCGATCACCCCGATCTCGTCGGGGCTGAGGCGGTCGAGTCCGGCGCGTTTCCATTCGGCGACCGTCAGGATGGCCTTGAGGCCGGGGAAGGTGTTTTGCGCGCAGACCAGGTTGGCGCTGAGAAGCAGGACCGCGGCGGATAGCAGGTGTTTCATGGGGGGAAGCTTAGAGGTGGAGGAAGCCGTCGCCAGTGTTTTGTGTGGCCACCAGCCGGGCAAAGGCGCCGCCGCGGGCGGAGAGCGAGGTGAAGTCGCCCTCCTCGGCGATGCGGCCGTCGGCCAGCACGATGATGCGGCTGGCATTGCGGATGGTGCTGAGGCGGTGCGCGATGGTGATGACGGTGCGGCCGACGGAGAGGCGGTCGAGCGCCTCCTGGATCAGGCGCTCGCTCTCGTAATCGAGGGCGGAGGTGGCCTCGTCAAGGATGAGCACGGGCGGGTTGCGCAGGACGGCCCGGGCGATGGCGAGGCGCTGGCGCTGGCCGCCCGAGAGGGTGACGCCGCGCTCGCCCACGAGTGTGTCGTAACCCTCCGGCAGCTTGGCGATGAATTCCTCGGCATGGGCCTGGCGTGCGGCCTCGTGCAACTCGGCGTCGGTGGCATCAGCGCGGGCGAAGCGGAGGTTGTCGCGGATGGAACCGGAGAGCAGCAGACTGTCCTGCAGCACCACGGCGAACTGGCGGCGGATCCAGCGCATGTCCCACTCGGATTGGGGCACGCCGTCGAGCAGGATGCGGCCCGAGCCCGGCGCGTAGAGGCCGAGCAGCAGGTTGACGAGGGTGCTTTTTCCCGAACCGGAGGGACCGACGAAGGCGACGTGTTCGCCCGGCCGGATGGTCAGCCGGATGTCATGCAGCACGGCGCGCGCGGGGGCGGAGGGATAGGCAAACGTCACCCCGTCAAACACGATGTCGCCTTGGACGCGGGCGGCGCGGCGGGTGCCACGCCATTCCTCGACGTAGGCCGAGTCGAGCAGTTCCTTGATGCTGAGGTAACTTTCGCGACCGATGAAATACTGCTCGCTCAAGGCCACGAAGGCCTGGATGGGGCCCAGCACGATGGGAAGCCCCGCGACAAACGCGAAGAGGGTGCCGTAGGAGATGGTGCCGCGGATGGCGAGCAGGGCGCCGCCGGCCATGACGACGAGGGCGATGACCTGCGTGCTGACATACCAGAAGGTGCCGAAGATGGCGTTGAGGTAGCTTTGGTGCACGCGATGGCGGGCGAAATCCAGGCTGCTGCGGTCGAGGAAGGACTCGGCCTGCCGCTCCTCGCCGAAGCTGCGCACCAGGCGGAGGGCGGAAATGTATTCGCTGGCGGTGCCGGTGAGGGTCTCCTGGGCCAGACGCGCCTCGTTGTTGCCGCGCTGGATGCGGGCGAAGAATTGCCACTTGGCGAGGGCGTAGGCCGGGATCACCAGCGCGAGCACGAGGGCCAGGCGCCAGTTCAGCAGGGCGAGGATGACGAAGATGCTGCCGCCGTAGAGGACATTGGGCAGAAACTGATTGAGGATGTTGTAGAGCAGGGCCTCGACCTTCTGCGTGTCGAAGGCGTATTTGGAGAGGAGCCGGCCGGTCTTCTGCTGGTCGAGGTAGCCGAAGCTCAGGAACTGGAGCTTGAAAAAGAGACCGCTGCGGAGCTCGACCAACATCTGGGCCATGGCCTTGGCGATCTCGTTGGCGCCCCAGACGGAGAAAACATAATGCACCGCGAGCAGCAGGAGGAAGAGGCCGCCCAGCTCGAGGATGGCGGTGCTGTCGCGCGCCGGCACCGCGACATCGATCATGCGCTGGAACAGCCACGGGCAGGGCGCCACGGCGAGCGAGCGCAGCAGGGCGAGCCCCAGGCCGCGCCAGAGCCGGTCGCGGCTGCCCCAGAGGTAGCCGGTGAGCGTGCGCGCTGCCAGCGCCTCGCGGGTCATGGCGGGCGCGCTCAACCGTGGCCGTTCGGCTGGCCCTTGGTGCGCTTCGGGGCGCAGTTGCCGTGCAGCGCGGTGTAGAAGGAATCGCCGGGTTTGATCGACCCGCGAGCGACGATCTCGCCCGTGAAGGCCGATTTGTAGATCGCGGTGAGCAACTCAAGGGTCTGGCGGGCTTGGGCCCCAGAGGTCAGGGGCCGGCGGCGGGCGTCCCTGTCGGCCACAAAGGCGTTCAGCTGGGTGCCATGACTCGCGCTGGTTTCCGGGGGGAAAGTTTGCCAGGCCTGCAGGAGGTTGTCGTCCTGCGCGGGCGGGACGGGCGTGAACTTCCAGTTGTCGCGGGTGTAGCCGTAAAGGTGGGTGAGCTCAACGGTGGCCTTCTGGTAGTCGAGGCGCAGGTAGGTTTCCTGCCGCGGGCTGAGGGCGCTGTTGACGATGGAGCCGACCGCACCGTTGGCGAAAGTGATGAGGGCCAGCGAGACGTCCTCGACCTCGATCGCGCGGTCGAGGGTCGCCACGACCGCGCGGACGCTCTTCCAATCGCCCATCAGGTGAAGGAAATGGTCCATCGCGTGGATGCCAAGGCCCATGGTGGGCCCGCCGAGCTCGGTTTCCCAGCGGCCGCGCCACGGCACGGCGTAGTAGGCGTCGTCGCGATACCAGAGTGTGTTGCAGACGGCCACCAAGGGGCGTCCGAGCAGACCGCCATCAGCCAGCCGGCGCACGTGCGCCGTGGACGAACCGAAGCGCATCTGGAAAATGCAGGCAGTGTAACAGCCGGTGCGCTTTTCCGCGGCCTCGATGAGGTCGAGCTCGGCGAGGGAGCCGCAGAGCGGCTTCTCGCAAAGCACCCAG
>JANNDM010000109.1:0-10170 GCA_031387725.1 Verrucomicrobiota bacterium
GACCAACTGCAAATAATCGACGATGATCAGGCCTAACTTCTTGCGGGCGTAGATGCGCCGCGCCTTGGCCCGCATTTCCATGATCGTCAGGTTGCTTGAATCATCGACCAGGATCGGGGTCTTCTTGAACTCCTCGGCCGCCTGCCCCAGCGCGTTGACCTCGTGCCCGTCGCGGCTGACCAAGCCGTCGCGCAGCAGCTTCATGTTCACCCGGGATCGGGCGCAGAGCATGCGCAGCGCGAGCTGGGATGAGCTCATTTCGAGGGAAAAGATGAGCGTGGGCACCGGGTCGGCCTTGCCCGGCTTGGGGAGGGCGGCCGCCTCGGCGATGTTCAGCGCCAAACTGGTCTTGCCCATGGAGGGCCGCGCGGCGATCACGATCATTTCCTGCCGTTGGAAACCAAAGGTCATCGAGTCGAGATCCTTGAAGCCGGACGTCACGCCCGTGAGCTCGCCCTTTTTCATGAGCAGCTTGGCGATGACGGTATTGGCCTCCTTGACCGATTCCTTGAGCTCCTGGGCACTGTCGCTCACGCGGTCCTGCGTCACTTTGAAGAGATCTTGCTCGACCTTGTCGACGAACTCTTCGAGTCCGCCGGTGAAGCTGTAGGCCTGTTCCACGGCGCCGGTGGCGGTCTTGATCAGCTCGCGCAGCAGATGCTTCTCGCGGACTTTCTCGATGAAGTAGCCGGCGTGCGCCGTCGTGGGGATCTTGCCCGTGACCTGCATCAGGTAGGGGAATCCACCGATTTGCTCCATCTGCCTCCGGGTGGTCAGTTCTTCCGCCAACACCTCCAGCGTCACCGGCTGGCCTTTCTGATACAGCTCAATGATCGATTGAAACAGCAGCTGGTTGCTCGGCCAATAGAACGATTCCGGCCCGAGCCGGGCTTCCAGACACCGGGCAATCGTGTCGTTGCCGTCCAGCAGACAGCAGGCGATGACGTGCTGCTCGGCCTCTTCGCTGGCTGGCATTTCCCGGCTCGTCCGGCCACCGACCTGGTCACCGCGGGAGCGCTGCACAGGTTGCTGAGGAGAATCAACGACGGAGCCGGCCATGGGTTACTGTGAAGGCTGGGTTATCACCACCATTGTCAACGTCCGGTTATTGGCAGTTTGTTCACCGAACAAATCAGGTCTCGCAGCCGGCCTTAGGTCGCGGCGGGCTCGATCGGGTTTTCCGAGACCACATCGAAGCTGAGTTCGACACTGACCTCGGGGTGCAGCTTGATCTTCACCTCGTGCTTGCCGAGGGTCTTGATGGGCTGGCCGAGATGGATGCGGCGCTTCTCAATGGTGACTCCGGCGGCGGCCAGCTTCTCATGGATGTCGTTCGCGGTGACGGCGCCGAAGAGTTTGCCGCCCTCGCCCGTCTTCACGGCGATGGCGATACCGGCCTTGGCAATCTGCTTGGCGAGCGCCTGCGCGCCATCGAGCTCCTTGGCTTCGCGGAGGCCGCGGGCCTTCTTGAGGGCCTCGACATGCCGGCGGTTGGCCTGCGTCAGCGGCACGGCCTTGCCTTGGGGCAGGAGGAAATTGCGCGCATATCCGGCGCGGACCTTGACCTGGTCGCCTTCGGCGCCCAGGCCGTCGACCGGTTTGGTGAGGAGAACTTCGTGATTAGCCATGATCGGATCTGGGTTGAGGGATGGGTATTAAATTAATGGAGACGAACGTGACTCAGAACGGCACGTCTTCGTCGAGATTTTCCTGTGCCACCGGGGGTGCGGCCGGCTTGGGGGTGTTGCTGGCGCGGGGAGCGTAGGAACCCCCACCCTCGCCGCCGGCCGCGGCTCCATCGCTGCGACCGCTGCCCAGGAACTGGAAATTCTCGAGCACAACTTTCATGCGGCTGCGCTTTTCCTTGGTCGTTTTATCCTCCCACTGGTCGAGGCGCAGGCGGCCTTCGACAAAAAGCGGGCGGCCCTTGGTGCAATACTTCGCGATGGTCTCGCCCTGTTTGCTCCAGGCCTCGATGTCGACGTAGGTGACTTCCTCGCGCTCACCGCCACTCTCATCCTTGAACTTGCGGTTCACGGCCAGGCTGAACTGGCAGATGGCAGTGCCCTTCGGCGTGACCCGGAGCTCCGGGTCGCGTGTCAGGTTGCCGATTAACATCACTTTGTTGAGGTTGGCCATGGGGTTGGGGGCGGCGCGAGGACGCGGTTCAGGCGTTCTCGACGAGTGCGCGGTAGACGCTGTTGTTGAGCCGCAGGCGCTCGTGAAGCTGGGCGGGCGCGCCGGCAGGCGCGGAAAAATTCACCTGGATGTAGACCCCGGAAGGGAACTTGTCGTCGGTCTTGCGGGCAAAATCGCGGCGGCCGACGTTCTCGACGGCGGTGACTTCGCCCTGCACGGCGGTGATCTCTTTCTTGACGCCTTCGATGATGGTTTCGACGGTGTCTTCCTTCCCGCGATTATCGAGGATGAAGGAGGCTTTGTAGTTACGCTTGGTCTGGCTCATGGTGGTCTCGGCGGTTGAGGAGGTTCATGGCTTCGGCGGGCCCGCGGTTGATGAGCAGGCAGAGGCCGTCCACGAAGGTGGTTAGTTTTTGATCAATTAGTTTGGTTTGTTCTGGCGAAAATTTTCCTAGCACGAAGTCCTTGAGGTCCATCCCGGCGGGCCGGGGTTCGTTGATCCCGAGCCGGTAGCGGGTGAATCCGCTGCCGAGGTGCTCGAGCAGGCTGGCGACTCCGTTGTGGCCGCCGGCGCTGCCGCGAACGGACACTTTCACAGTGCCGGTGTCGATCGTGAGATCGTCGTAGGCCACGATAAGGTCGCTGACGGCGGCCTGGTGGAAGTCGAGCAAGCCGCGCAGGGCGCGGCCGCTGTCGTTCATAAAGGTCGTCGGCTTGACGAGGAGTCGCGTGACACCGGAGCGGACATCCCAGCGGGCAGTAAGGGCCTCAAAGCGGGGTTCTGATTTCCACTTGAGACCTTTGGCGACAGCCAGCGCTTCCACCACGGTGAAACCGAGGTTGTGGCGGGTGCCGGCGTATTCGCGCCCGGGGTTACCCAGTCCAGCGATCAGCGTGACGGACATGACTCAAAGAACAGCGTGCAAAACGGGCCGCGCGCGGACGCGTGACCTGGGAACTAAAATTACTTCTTGGCGGGTGCGGCGGCGGGCTTGGCACCCGCGGCGGGGGCGGCCTTCGCGTCGCCCTTGGCCGGCGTAGCGGCAGCTTTGGCGTCGCCGGGCTTGGCCCCGGCGGCCGGAGCGGCCGCAGCGCCTTCGACCGGCGCAGCGGCGGTGCCATCGGCGGCGACAGCGCCCTCGACGGGCGCGGCGACAACCACAACTTCCTCGGCCGGAGGTTCGACGCAGATGACGACGGCCTGATTTTTGTCATCGAGGAACTCGACGCCCGCTAGGAGCTTGAGTTCACTGACGTGAATGGTCTCGCCCACCTTCAGTTCGGTGACGTTCACCTCGATGAAAGCAGGCAGATCCTTCGGCAAACAGCGGATGCGCAGACGGTGTGAGGCAGTCTCGAGGATGCCGCCCTCCGTCTTGACGCCATAGGCCTCGCCGGTGACGTGAATGGAGACATTGATGATCATCTTCTCGTTTTCCTTCACTTCCTGCAGATCGAGATGAAGATACTTGTCGGTGATCGGGTCGCGCTGGATCTCCTGAAGAAAGGAGAGTGCGGTGGTGCCGGCATCGCGCTTGAGCTCGATGAGGGTGGCCGAACCGCGGATCTCCTTGAGGAGCTTGACGAACTCCGGACCGTTGACCGCCAGATTCTCAGGTTTCGTGTGCTTCCCATAGAGAATCGCGGGGATCTTCTCGGCCTTGCGGAGGCGGCGGGAGGCGCTCCGGCCGGTGCCTTCGCGCGGGGTGACAGTAAGCTGGTATTTTTTCATGATTTCGTTCCCCCTGTGACTCCGGAATTGGAGGCAGGCGTAATGGAAAAGGGTGTTGAGTTGACCGCTCGCTTCGGGACGATGCAACCAAAACTTTTGCATGCCTCTCAATTTCCCCGTTTTTACACGATAGAGGGATTGACAAGCCCGGGGGTCGTCTCTTTTTGGCCCTCTTTTGCCACTGCCCGGTAGCTCAGTGGTAGAGCAGGTGACTGTTAGGGACGAAACTATTTTTGTAATGCCTTGATTAAGAGCCTCCGTTTGAGGCGTAGGTCAGAATATGGGCAGGAGTGCCACGTCCCTGAGATATTGCGGATATTGCGACAGATGAAATCACTCGCCGCTGCAATATTCGCATTCGGCCAGCCTCAGCGCATCAGCTTTTTTTCCCAGCGGCGTCCCGTCATCTTTGCCTGAAACTGCGGCGTGGCTCGCAGGTTTCAGGACAAACACCGGGTTGCCAGCAGGCAACAACGGCGCCCGCTCCCCCGGTTGGACGTTGGACGTTAAAAGTTCAACGTTCAGCGTTGAGCGTTCTCGTCTGCAGTCTTTGCCTGAAACTGCGGCGTAGCTCGCAGGTTTCAGGACAAACACCGGGTTGGCAGCAGCCAACAACGGCGCACCCCCTCAGTCCAGATGCGGGCTGTATTCCGGCACCAGCTGCTTGATCGCCAGCTTGAGCTGGTTCGGCTCGAGCTCCCCGACGCGGGCCTCGATCTCACCGATGCACCGGCCCGCCCAGTCCCCGGTGGCCGCCGCACCGCTGTTGGTCAGCAGCATGATTCGCGGATGGGAGGTCGGCTGCAGGTGCTCGGAGTGGTGCTGGAGTTCCTCGTAGAGCTTCTCCCCCGGACGCAACCCGACAAATTTTATCTCGATGTCCTCGTCGGGCCGCAGGCCGCTCAATTCGATGAGCTGCCGGGCCAGATCCAGGATTTTCACGGGCTTGCCCATATCGAGGACAAAAATCTCGCCGCCCTGACCCATCACGGCGGTCTGCAGCACCAGGCCCACCGCCTCGGGGATGGTCATGAAGTAACGCGTCACCTCCGGGTGCGTCACGGTCACCGGCCCGCCCTCGGCGATCTGCTTCTTGAAGATCGGTATCACACTGCCGGAGGAACCCAGCACATTGCCAAAGCGCACGGCGATGAAACGGGTTTTTGTGTTATTTTTTGCGTCTTTTTGTGCCTTTTCGTGGCCAACCCCCTCCGACGTCTTTGCCTCGGTTTCGCCTGCGTGAGAACCGGGGACAAACACCGGGTTGCCAGCAGGCAACAACGGCGCGTGCTTCTCGCCTGTCCCGCTCGTTGCGGGACTGGGCGAGTCGCGCCGTCTCGTCTCGTCGAAACTTGGTGAAGGCGGAAGTCCCGCAGCGCGGGTCGAAGGCGGATGCCGCAGCTGCATCGCCTGCAGGTGCATTTCGGCCAGTCGCTTCGAGGCCCCCATGGCGCTCGTCGGATTTATGGCCTTGTCGGTCGAGACCAGCACGAAGGCCTCCACCCCCTCGGCACTGGCCAGTTCCGCGAGCTGCCTGGTGCCCGTCGTGTTGTTCTTCACGGCCTCGCCCGGCTGGCGCTCCATCATGTAGACATGCTTGTGCGCCGCCGCGTGGAAGACGATCTGCGGCGCGAAGCGCCCAAAGATGAATTTCATGCGCGGCAGGTCCAGGATGTCCGCCACCAGCGGCACGACCATATGCTGATGGCCGCGGTCATTCAGTTCGGACTCGATATAAAACAGGCTGCCCTCGGCCTGCTCCACCAGCAGCAGCCGCTGCGGATTGTAGCCGGCGAGTTGCCGGCACAGCTCGGCGCCGATGCTGCCACCCGCCCCCGTCACCATCACGATTTTGTCGCGCACGAGTTCCGCCACGGCGTCACTGCGCAGGTCCACCGCCTCCCGGCCGAGCAGATCCTCCACCTGCACCGGGCGGATCTTGGTCACCTGCACCCGGCCGCTGGCCAGCTCGGCCATTGACGGCACGATCTCCACCTTCAGGCCTTCGGCCGAAAGCACCTTGTAGATTTCCTGCAGCCGCTTGCCCGGGGCCGACGGCATCGCCAGCACGCAGGCGTCGATCGGGTATTCCTTCCGCAGCTTGGTGATTTCCTCCGGCGCCCCGAGGACCGAGACGCCATGGATGGTATGCCCATGTTTCTTCCAGTCGTCGTCGAGGAAGAAGACCGGCCGCAGCCCGAGCGAGGGCTTGGCTTGGATCTCGCGCACAAACTCGGCCCCGGCATCGCCCGCCCCGAGCACCGCGATGCGCCGGGCGGCCTTCCCGTCGCTTTTCTGGCCGGTCAGATACCGCTCCCGGTAGATGCGGAAGCCCAGCCGCATGACGCTCAGCGCGCCGACGCTGAGCACGAAATCCATCAGCACCACCCCGCGGGGCGTCAACAAGCCCGGGTTGAATCCATAGCGCAAGACGTAGCTGGCCAGGTTGGCGCTGGCCAAGGCGGCGGCGATCCGCATCAGGTCCGGCACGCTGAAGTAGGTCAGCAGGCTGCCGAACTGGCGGAAGATGAGCAGGAACCCGAGTTTGATGGGTAGGTTGACTGCCAGGGAAAACAACCGCTCCTCCTGGAACTCATGCGGCACCAGAAAATCGAAGCGCACCTCATAGGCGACGTAACGGCAGGCCGTGAGCACCGCGGTGTAGAGCGCGATCAAGGCCAGCGCGCGGCCGACCCGCTCGCCAAAAGTGGCGACGGAAAAACCCCGGGGGCTGGAACTTGGCTGACTCACTGGTTTGGTATTAACCACAGATTACACTGATCGAACGGATAAAGGCCAAGACATGATTCTTACAGGAGGTAACCGAGGAAAGACTGGAGGTGAATGGATTGATCTCTGTTATCTCCGTTGTCTCCTGTGTGAGCACTATCCGTGTTACTCCGTGTCATCCGTGGCTAAAAACTGCTGGGGTTCGTTTTGCGACTTTTGTGCCTTCTTGTGGCCATCAATTCTGCCGCTTGGTGCTTGTGTTGCTCGGCCGAAACTCCGGCATGGTTGCATCTCCGGGAGCCGAAATGCCCTCCCGCGCGACCACCTGCCAGACGGTGCGCAAAAGAATGCGCAAATCGAGCCAGAAACCCCGGTGATCCGCATACCAGACATCCAGTTTGAATTTTTCCTCCCACGACAGGGCGTTGCGCCCGTTGATCTGGGCCCAGCCGGTCAGCCCCGGCGGCACTTCATGCCGGCGCTTCTGCTCGGGCGAATAGCGGGGCAGGTATTGCACCAGCAAGGGCCGCGGACCGACCAGGCTCATCTCCCCTTTCAGGACGTTGATCAGCTCTGGCAGCTCATCGAGCGACGTTGATCGCAGCCACCGGCCGAACGGCGTCAGCCGTCTGTCGTCAGCCATCAGCCGTCCGGTCTCATCCCTGGCATCCGTCATGGTGCGGAACTTGATCAGCTCAAATATCTCCTCCCGGAAGCCCGGGCGCTTTTGGCGGAAAAAGACCGGTGAGCCCAGTTTCAGCCGGACGAGCACCGCGAGCACCGCCAGCAGCGGCAGCCACAACGGCGCGGTGAGAATCACCGCCGCCAGATCGAAGAGGCGCTTTGCGCCAAGTGCGGACGACGGAGGACGGACGTCAGACATCAGGCTCACGTAAAATTGTCTGGATTCTGAATCATTTTTCCGAGCATACCGCCGATCCTGTCGCATCGCACTTCATAGTCCTTGAACGATTGCTCTGTAATATATCCATAGGCAAGTGCACGTCCCAGCCAATGGTGCGTTTCCTGAAGTTCGCCATCTGAATCAGTGAGCTTGCTCACAAAGTGGGCCGGATACCGCCGTTTGGCCCAAGCCTCTGCAATGTTCGCACCGATCGATCTCGAAGATCGTCTCACTTGATCCGTAAGCGAGTAGAGTTCTTCCTTCGGGAACGCCTTGGTAGTTTCGAATATTGCATAATCTAATTCACAGGCTTCGGCATAAACTCGCAGATCCCTGAAAGAATTGATCCTTTCGCTCATAATTCCGCCTTGGTTTGTATTTAAGTTTTGGCCGCCTGTCAGTCGCATTCCGTCATCCGCCGTCCGCCCTCCTTGCCCGTGAATCCGCCAAAGGACGGAGTTCTCAGGACAAGCACCGGGTTGGCAGCAGCCAACAACGGCGCGCCCTCCGTCGTCCGTCCTCCCGGCCTCAATTTCGCGAACGCGAGAATTGTGGACCGGCACCGGGTTGCCAGTAGGCAACAACGGCGCGCCCTCTTTGCCTGAAACTGCGGCGCAGCTCGCAGGTTTCAGGACAAACACCGGGTTGGGAGCAACCCAACAACGGCGCGCCCTCCGTTCTCCGTCGTCTGCCTTCCGCCGTCTGTCCTCCGCCGTCCGCTGTCCGCCCTCTGTCGTCTGCCGTCCGTCCTCCGTCGTCCGCCCTCCGCCCTCCGCCGTCCGCCCTCCGCCGTCTGTCGTCAGCCGTCAGCGCGCAAAAAGGCGCCTCACGGCTTCGACCACCCGCTGCAGATCCGAATCAGTCAAATTCGACCCCGACGGCAGACACAGCCCGTTCGCAAACAGCCGCTCCGACACGGCCCCGCCATACACGGCACAATCCTTGAAGATCGGCTGGAGGTGCATCGGCTTCCAGACCGGCCGGGCCTCGATGTTCTCCTGCTCCAGGGCCAGGCGGATCTTTTCGCGGTCAAGGCCCGCCGCCTTGGGATCGACCGTGATGCAGGTCAGCCAGCGCGTGCAGCGACCGAAGTCCGCCTCGGGCATGAAGGCCACGCCCGGCAGATCCTTGAACGCGGCCTGGTAGAAAGCGCAGTTGCGTCGCCGTGCGTTCACGCGGTCTTCCAACACCCGCAGCTGGCCGCGGCCGATGGCGGCGAGCACATTGCTCAGGCGGTAATTGAAACCCACTTCGGAGTGCTCGTAGTGCGGTGCGGGGTCGCGCGCCTGCGTGGCCCAGAACCGCGCCTTGTCGATCAAGGCCTTGTTGCTCGAGGTCAGCATGCCCCCGCCTGACGTGGTGATGATCTTGTTGCCGTTGAAAGAATGGATGCCGCAAAGGCCCACGCTTCCCGGCGCGACGCCGGTGCGCGGGACTGATGGCAGATGGCGGATGGCGGATGGCGGACTCTGGTCTGTCGTCTGACGTCTGTCTTCCGTCGTCTCGTCGCGATAATAGATCGCGCCAAGCGCCTCCGCCGCATCCTCAATCAGCGGTATCCCATGCTTGGCGCACGTCGCGGCAATCGGATCGATATCGGCACTCTGGCCGTAAAGATGCACCAGGATGACCGCCTTGGGCCTCTTGCCTCGTTTGATGCGGTCCTCGATCGCTTCGGCCAGCAAGGCCGGCGCTATGTTCCAGGAGATGGCATCGCAATCCACAAAAACCGGGGTGGCGCGCTCATAGAGCACGGGATTGACGCTCGCCGAGAAAGTCAGGGACGAGCAGATGACCTCGTCGCCCGGCTGCAGGTTGAGCCACCGCATGGCCAGGTGCAGCGCCGCCGTGCCAGAGCTGAGCGCCGCAGCGTAGAGTCCGCCGTCCGTCGTCCGTCGTCCGTCGTCTGGTTTCTGTCCTCCGTCCTCCGTCCTCTTTGCCTCGGTTTCGGCTAAGCGAGAACCGGGGACAAACACCGGGTTGGCAGCAGCCAACAACGGCGCTCCTCCGATCAAGTCGGCAAATTCTTCCTCGAATTTGTCGACTTGCGGCCCCAGTGGCGCGATCCAATTCGAGGCGAAAGTGTCTTGGACGAGCTTTAGCTCCTCGCCGCCCATATGCGGTGACGAAAGATAAATGCGGGGTTTGAACATGCGGTATTCATGGCCGCAAAAAGCCGCAATAAGCGCAAGCGCAGCCTTCAGCCCCGATTTCCAATATCTGCCGCTTGTCTCGCCATAGTCCCGCGACTGCGGGACGACGGCGGGGCGTCTTTGCCTGAAACTGCGGCGCCGTCTCGTCTCGCCGAAGTCTGAGGTAGGCGGAAGCTCGCAGGTTTGCTGCGCCCTCTCCGCGCAACGCTCCGTCAGGACAAACGCCCCAACGACTTGTCTCGCCGAAGTTGGACGCAGGCGGAAGGCTGGCCTGCCAGCCATCCTGTCAGCCATAGGCTCTGCGACGGCTGAAGGCCCGGCGAAGGCTGGTGGACAAACCCCGTGATGCGAGAACGCATCAACAGGGCACTCCGGGTTGCGATTTGCGGCGACGCAGGTCGCACGACATTCGCCCCGGCAACGGCCGGTGGACGAACCCCGGGATGCCAGTAGGCATCAACAGGGCACTCAGGGTTGCCAGCCCCACGACTGGCTCGGGGCCCTGAGCTCGT
>JANNDM010000122.1:0-9888 GCA_031387725.1 Verrucomicrobiota bacterium
AACTCGGCGGCCACCAAGGTGAGCGTGCCGTTGTCGGGGGTGACGAAAAACTGGCCGTTCTTGGTTTTTAGCACGACGGATCTGCGCTTGGTGCCGACGCCCGGATCGACGACCGAAACAAATATCGTGCCGGAGGGCCAGACCGGCGCCGTGTAACTCAGGCTGCGGGCGGCGGCATCGATGTTATAGAGCTCGATGAGGGGCTGGACCGTGAAAATCGGGATGTCCTTGTCCACCGCGAACACGACGCCGGGCATCACGGCGCCGCCGAAGTCGGCCTGGATGACGACGGCGTTGCGCTCCTTGGCGAAAGCCGAGGCGAGGCCGAGGGTGAGAATGAACAGACTGGTGCGAGCGAACAATGAGGCGGGGATTTTCATGGGAGCGGGTGGTTTATTTCTTACGCAAGGTTAGGGACCAATCGCGACCGGAGTCGATGTTGTAGGTGTGGGCGAAGTTGCTTTGGTTGATGGCAAGGGAGGTGTAGCCGGCGTCGTTGATGAAGAGCAGGAGTTGGCCCACGGGCACATCGCCAAAAGTCCTGACATAGGGCACGGTTTCCTCCCAGATCGTCTTTCCGAGGTGACGGATCGTCGCCACGAGCCGGTCACCTTCCTTGGCGCCGAGCAGCCGGAAGGCAGCGAGGTCGATGATGGCGGCGGTGTTGCCGAGCAGGCCGCGCGAGACGTAGATGGTGCCGGTGACGGTGCCGTCCTTGAACACCGGCTTGGGGTAATCGAGGGTGACGACCTTGGGCTCGAGCAGCGGGCCGACCTGCTCGTAGGTGATGACACCGGCAGCGAGGCGGCCGGCGGTGTAGGCATAGACATCGTGGCCGTGGAAGGTGTGCGACCACCCGGTGCCCGGGCGGCGGTTGATCTTCTCGTCGATCTCGCGCACGGCCTCGATGCCCAGTTCCTCGGCCACGACGGACAGCGTGCCATTGTCGGGGCTGACGAAGAAATGGCCGCTCTTGGTTTTCAAGACGACGGACTTCCGCTTGGTGCCGACGCCCGGGTCGACGACGGAGACAAAGACGGTGCCGGCCGGCCAGTAGGGCGCGGTGTCCATCAGGTTGCGGCTGGCCTCGTCGATGTTGTAGAGCTCGATGAGCGGCTGGATGGTGAAGACCGGGAGTTCCTTGCTCGCGCTGAAGACCACGCCCGGCATGACGGCACCGCCGAAGTCGGCCTGGATGACGACGGCGTTGCGCTCCCTGGCCGGCGCGGCGACGGCACAGAGGAAGAGCAGGAGGGCGGGGTGGAGGAACAGGGCGGCGCGGGGTTTCACGGGCCGAGATTGGCGGCTTCCCCGTAACGGCGCAATCGTGGACCGGCGCCACACCGGGCATTTATGGGTCCGCCGGGACAGCGGTAGATGTCAACTATTAGTTGACATCAGCCGCGGCGCGACGAGGGGAGAGTGGGCGGGAGCTCAGGGTAGAGGGGCTAGGAACCGGACGAGGTTGGCGATGTGGTCGTCGAGCGGGACGCCGATGGAGCGCGACAGCGCGGAAATGGTCACGCCGACTGGCGTGGCCCGGATCCCGCCGGGGCGGGAGGAGGGTGCCTGCTGCGGGTGCCCGTTGGGCGGCGGCAGGCACAACTTGTCGCAGCATGCGAGCTAAGGAAGTGGAGCCAAGAACCTGACAAGGTTTTCTATATGATCATCCAGTGTCACTCCAAGGTGCTCGCAGCCCATCTGGATGGTGGCCCGGTCGATCTTGGCGGCGAATCCGCCGTCCTTGAACTTCTTCTTGATCGAGGCGGGCTTCATCTGGCCGTAGGGCACAGGGTTCATCTTCCGGTAGGCATAGAAAATCCCGCTGATCTCGTCGCAGGCGAGTAGCGCGGCCGCGAGTTTGCTTTGCGGGAGCGTCGTGAAGCCATGGTAGCCGTAGGCGTGGGCCTCGACGGCGTGGATCAGGTCGGCGGGATAACCCCAGTCCTTGAACCACTGCAGCGACGGTGCGGGATGGGTGTCGGGGTGCTCCCCGTAGTCGAGATCGTGCAGCAGGCCGGTGACGTGCCACAGCAATGGGTCTTCGTTTAGCTGGACGGCGTAGCCTTCCATCGCCGTCGCGACCATCAACGCATGGTGCCGCTGATACTCATCCTGCACATGTTGGTGGAGAAGAGAGGTTGCGGTCTCTTTCGAGGGTAGTGGCATAAGTTGTGGCGCTGACGGAGCGCGGCAGCGCGGAGATGGTCACGCCGTCAGGCGTGGCCCGGAGTGAAGCGGAGGGTGATCGGCGAGGGGGCCCAACGGGCAGAGCCGGGCACAAAGTCATCGCGAACGTGCTGATGGAGCAGGGCGATCGCAGCGTCTTTGGGCGGGAGGGGCATGGTTTGATCAGAGGACATAAGACAGAGGACAGAAGACAGAGCGGATCAAGGGAAGATGGAGTGGGCCACGTTGGTCTCAAGATCCCAATAGATGATGGAGAGCGCCGTCAGGTCGAACGCCGTGTGGGCGATCATCAGCAGCCAGATGCGGCCTGTGACCATGGCGATCGTGCCAAAGACGAGGCCGAAGATGACGCCTTGGGTGACGCCCGCGAACCCTTGGTTCAGGTAGTGCGCCGCCCCGAACCAAAGTGTGGTGAGCAGCACGATGGCGGTCTTGGCGCGGGGGCCGGAGCCGATCAGACGGCCGAGGCGCTCGAACAGGTAGCCGCGAAACACGAGCTCCTCCCCAAAGCCCGCCGCGAACATGGCCCACACCGCGGTCGGCAGCATGGCGCGGTTGCCCGCCAGAAAATGATACGCCTGGTTGATGGGGTCGGCACCCAGCAGCGGCATGATGACCGCCTTCATGATCAGCTTGAACGCCACGCCGAAGACCAAGCCGACCAGCACAGTGGCCATCCAGCTGCCCGGGCGGGCGAGGCCGAGTTGGGGCCACAGGGTGTGCGACCACCGCGCCCAGACCAGCACCAGCACGGCGCCGACGGGCAGGACGATCATCCGGCCGACGATGATGTTGCCCGTGAGCAGGATGACGAGCAGGGCGATTATCCCGGGCGGCCCGAAGCCGCGCAACCCGGCGGCGAAGGCGTCTTTGCTCGGGAGTGGCATGGCGGAACCCGGATAACACAAAGAAGCAAAGAAACCAAGGACTGGGCTTGGCTGCTCGCTGTAGAAACGCACAACTGACGGACGCTCCTGATCCACTGTGCCGGTGGAAGCTTTAGTCGTTATCTGTCAGTTCAACGGCCGCGGCCGCGGAGCAGCCGGGCGGTGCCTACGGCAAGCAGGGCGAGGGAAAACCAGTCACTCGGGGCCCCGCCACCGCCCTTGCTGCCGCCTGCGGTGGTGGCCGGGGTTGAGGGGCTGGGCGTTGGGGTGACCGGCGTGGTCCCGGGACTGGGCGAAGGATCGGGGGTGTCCAGTCCGGTCAACGTCACGGCCGGCAGGGCGGCGACCACGTTGCGGAAGGCGGTGAGCGTGGCCGCCGGCACCGTGATGCCCCGGACGGTGCTGGGCACCAGGGCTGGATCCAAGCTGACCAGCCCACGGGCAATCACCATCGCGGCGAGGAATGAGCCCGCCGGCAGCGCATGGAGATTATCGCTGGAGTAGAGTGGAACGGACGGATTGAGGCGGAGTGCTTCCTGCCACGCCTCGCCGGCGGGGAAGATGGCAGTGTCGGCGGCGAAGGCGGCATTGCGGTAGGATTGCGAGACCAGGGCGAAACCGTTGGCCTGGGTGCGCACCGGCCAGACCATATAGAGGGCGGGCTGGGTGCCGAATCGCCGGGCCTCATTCGCCCAGGTGATGGTCCATTGGCGCAGATTGGCCTGACTCTCCGGCAGGGTAGACGGACCTTGCTGCAGAACGAGCACATCGTAGCCGCCCGACACCAACCGGGCCTGATGACCATCGGTCCAGTGGTCCTCAATGGCGTAACCGCCGGGGGCTATGACGGTATAGTCGAGCGCCACTCCCTGCAAACCGGCCATCGCCTGCACCAGGGCGGGCACGTTGTTGCCGTCGGTCAGGCTGTTGCCGAGAAAGAGGACCCGCAGGGCAGAGGGGGCGGTCTGCGCCCTCAGGCCGACAGCCCAGAGCAGGCCGACGAGCACGAGCACGCGGTGGAACGACGATCGCATTCTCCGCCGCTAACGACTGGATGCTGGCCGCGCAATTTTACTCAGGTGAAACGCTAGAAATTGACGTCGAGTTACCGCGCACGAGGCCGTCGCTCGGCAAAGGCCGCAAGCGGAGCATGACTGGCGGCGCACCCTTGGTGGCTTGCCACGGGAGCGCGGCCCCGCAAGCGTGGAGGCTTGAGCACCCCCCCTGTCCCCAGCAGCGCGGCCGTGGATCACGACCGCGTTTTTTTCGGCCACCCGCGTGGTCTCGGTTACATCGCCTTCACGGAGGCGTGGGAGAGATTCTCCTACTACGGCATGCAGACGCTGCTGGTCCTCTACATGACCAAGCAGCTCCTGCTGCCGGGCCACATCGAGAACATCGCCGGCTTCCCGGCCTTCCGCGCCGCGTTGGAGCGGTCGTATGGCGGCCCGTTGAGCGTGGTCGCGCTGGCCTCGGCGATTTTCGGCCTCTACACCGGGCTCGTCTATCTGACGCCGATCATGGGCGGTTTCATTGCAGACCGCTGGCTGGGCCGCACGCGCACCGTCACCATCGGGGCGCTGCTGATGGCGGCGGGCCACTTCCTGATGGCGTTTGATTTCTCTTTCCTGCTCGCACTGCTGTGCCTGCTGTGCGGCGTGGGTTGCTTCAAGGGCAACCTCGCCAGCCAAGTCGGCGATCTCTACGCGCCGGAGGACCTGCGCCGGGCGGACGCCTTCCAGATCTACTATTTGTTCATCAACGGCGCGGTCATTGCCGCCCCGTTGATCGCCGGGACGCTGGGCGAGGTGTATGGCTGGCATTACGGTTTCGGCGCGGCGGGGATCGGCATGGTGATCGGCCTCGGCATCTACCTCTCCGGCCGCAAGTGGCTGCCGCAGGAGGAACGGCGGGCAACGAAGGTCGAGCGCGCGGCACGCCCTCCGCTTACCCGGGACGAGCGCACCGCGGTCATTGTCCTGATCCTGCTTCTGCCGGTGCTGGCGATCGGCGCCGTGGGCAACCAGCAGATTTTCAACTCCTACCTGCTGTGGGTGCCGGACCATGTGAACCTGGTTTTCATGGGCAAGACGATGCCCACCTCGTGGCTCATCACGCTGGATGCGGTGGTGAGTGTCTCGAGCCTCGTCGCGGCCGTGGCGTTCTGGCGGTTGTGGGCCAAACGCTTCAAGGAACCCAGCGAGATCGTCAAGATCACCCTCGGTCTGGGCATCAGCGCCCTGGGCGTCCTTTGTCTCGCGGGCGCGGCGCTGGATTATGAGCCCGGCCAGAAGGCCGGCATCGGCTGGGTGCTGGGCTTCGAGGTGCTCAACAGCATCGGCTTCGCCAACGTGTTTCCCGTCGGGCTGGCCATGTATGTCCGCGTCGCCCCAAAATCCGTCGCGGGCACGGTCATGGGCGTCTACTATCTGCACCTCTTCATGTGCAACAATCTCGTCGGCTGGCTGGGCGGCCTGCTGGAGAAAATGTCCGGCGTGAACTTCTGGCTGCTGCACGCCGGACTGGTCGGCGGTGCCGGGTTGGTGATGCTGATCACGTCACGCGCGGCCGGCCGGATCATGAATCCGGGTCAGAGGCCAGAGAACTGAGGACAGAAGACAAGCCCGACCCGGCATGCACTTAATCCGGGCCAGCCGGCGACGCCGGCTTGCGCGGCGGTGGCTCCTGCGCCAAACCAAGCTATGCTAACGGGACGACAATTCAGGGCATGCTTGGCGTGGTTGCTGGTTGGCCTCGGCGGCGCCGGGCTGGGGGCGCACGGGGAGATCTTGCCGGGGCTGGACTTTGGCGCGCTGGCGCCGCGCGAGGTGCGGGTCCATGTGCTGCCGGGCGGCGTGAAGCCGGGCATGCCCGTGCTCGTCGCCCTCGATGGACAGAACATGGCGGTGTGGCGGCTGGACGAGGCGATCGCGGTGCTGGCCGCCAAGGGCGGGCGCCAGCTGCCGCTCGTGGTGGCGATACCTGCGGGCCCCGACCGGCTCGATGAATACGGCCTGGCCGGAATGCCCGATCACGCGGGGCGCGGACGCAAAGCGGGGGAATTCCAGCGCTTCGTCGTCGAGGTCGTGCTGCCCGCCGTGCGGGCGCGCTATGGCGTGACGGCGGACCCGGCGCGCACAGGCGTCATGGGCTCGTCGTTGGGCGGCTTGGCCGCCTTCGACCTGGCGTGGCGGCATCCCGAGATTTTCGGATTTGCCGGGATTTTTTCGGGGTCATTCTGGTGGCGCGGCGACGACACCTCGCCGGCGGCCCGGCAGCAATCGCGGCTGGCGCACCGGCGGGTGCGCGAAACGCCCCCGCCGCCACGCTTGCGGCTGTGGTTCGAGGCCGGCACGAAAGATGAAACCGACGACCGGGACGGCAACGGCGTGATCGACGCCATCCAGGACACGACGGAGTTGATCGATGAACTGGAACGACGCGGCTTCAAACGCGGCGCCGGCCTGCGCTATGTCGAGTTGGCCGGCGGGGAGCACAACGAGGCGACGTGGGCGCGCGCTTTGCCGGAGTTCCTGGACTGGGCGCTGCCCTGACCTCAACCGGCAGCGGGATCACGGCGTGGCTTTCTGCTGCTTGCCTTCATCGTAGCCCGTGAGCGCAACATACACCTCACCGCGGATGAACCATTGCCTGCCACGCTTCACCCATTGGGCGGAATATTTGCCGCGCACGAGGACACGATCTTTCGCCCGTAGCTCCCAATACCCCGACTCGAAGGCCAGCGGCCAGTCGGGGCTGACCTCGATGGCTTCGGGGATGCGCTGATAGACGTAGATGGAGCCAGGGCCGTCGTCCCGAAACAGCTGGAGGTAGGCGGCTTTGCCGCTGACCTGCAGGCCGAAGCCGCGCTGAATGATGACATCTTCGGTCCAGAAGAACGCGATTCGGTCGAGATCGTGGGCGACAATGGCGGCATTCTGGGCCAGCCGGGCGGCACGGATG
This sequence comes from Verrucomicrobiota bacterium, assembly GCA_031387725.1. Taxonomy (GTDB): domain Bacteria; phylum Verrucomicrobiota; class Verrucomicrobiia; order Opitutales; family Opitutaceae; genus Lacunisphaera. The sequence continues at coordinate 7,041 of JANNDM010000122.1, forward strand.
GCCGCTTGATCCGGCGTGCTCGCGGCGCGGACCGAGAGGGCGGACAACAAAACGCAACAAGCGAGCGACAGCGATTTCATGCAGCGCAGTCTAGCGGACGCGCTCACGACGGCAAACCGTGCCTAACTACCGGCGTCGGCGAGGCAGGAGTCGGGGAAGGCGTTCTGCCGGCGCAGCCAGAACACGAGGCAGAGGCTGTTGGTCAGCGCCTCGTGCAGGGCGGAGCCGAAATCGTAGGAGCGCTCGTCGTAGCCGGCGGCCTCGATCGCCTCGTCGAGCCCGAGCATCACGGCAAACATGCGGGCGCGGAGGGCGGGGATGTAGACCTTGGTGAGGTTCACCGCCGGGTCGGTCATGTGGGCCTCGCACACGGCGGCATCGCTGGTGTGGTGCGAGCGGCAGGCTTCGGGGCGTCCGGCATAGATCGAGCACGAGCCGGCGACCAGCAGCGCGCAGGGTGAGCGGCTGGTGGCGCGCTCGCCCTCGGCGAGGGCGGCGACGCGACCGCGATGCGCGGCGAGGCGGGCGATGATTTCCGGGAGCGCGGCGGGGGAGGAATGGACTTGGATGTGGTCGGCGGCGAAGAAGACCTCATGCGCCTGCACATCCACCGGCACGCGGCAGCAGAAATCGCAGCCGTCGCGGCAGGCGACCTTGGCCCGCACGCCGGCGGAGGTTGCGGCGTAGGTCGCGTCGAGCTCGTCCATGCCCCAACGGAGTGCCGTCATCATTTCCGCAGGAGCCCGCACCTTGAGCAGGCGGGCGCCCATCTCCGCCACGGCGTGGTCGAAGAGTTGGAAGCGTTTGGCGACGGAGGTGCGGGCGGGCATGCGACAGGTCAGGTGTCGCACGGCGCGGCCGAAACGCGATAAGAATGGGGGTAAGATTAACCACGAAAGACACGAAGAGCACGAAGCTATAGGAGGGATTTAGACTTCGAATGGATGGAATGCCGGAGGTGGAGCGTGCTGACCCCAGCGCACTTCAGTGCTTGGAGTGGGTCAGATCAGCGAGGCGGGATTCGGTCTCGGAGAGGTTGGCTTGCAGTTTGGCGAGGACCTCGCGTTCGCTGCCGAGGCGGCGGGTGATGGTCTCGGGCGTGCCGGTGGCGGCGGTCCGGGCGGCTTGTTGCTCGTCGTGCGCGATCATCCGGGCGATTTCGGCGATTTCCCGGAGGAAGCGTTCTTTCCGGGCCTGCCAGCCAAGGAGGGTGACGGCGTGGACGGTATTGCCAGTGATTACATCGCGCATGAATTGTTCGCGACCTTCGGAAGAGTGAATGTCGCGGTGCATGGCGTCGAGCTGCAGTTCCTGGGTGGCGGTGTCGAAGTCCTTGAGTTGCTCGGCCGGGAAGCGGGTGCCCAGTTCAGCCCGGAACCGGGCAAAGTCGCCCGGGGATGAGGCGGTGACGATGATGTCCGGCAGGGGGAGCGGCTTTGTGCAGCCAGTGAGCAGGCTGAGGACGACGACGGACAGCAGATAACGGAAAAGCATGGGCGACTGGTTATTTCTCACGCACAGGCGCGAAGACGCCAAGGAGCATTTTAGCCGGCAGATGCGGGCAGATTTTACAGGAGGGCGCAGATCAGCCGCCGCCGAGCCTATGGCTGACAAGGGACACTGAGTAAGATGACGGGCTCCTCTCCGCAACCTCTGCGCCCTCCTAGGCCAAGGGTTTCTGACATGGTTCCTCGGCATGACTATTCCGCGACAACCCGGTTGTGCTTTGCGGGGAAAGGGTCATAGTGCCGCATCCTTATGAGTTCGAACGACGCCAAGACCAAGGAAAGCCAACGCAAGCACGTGCGCTACGAGGTGAGCGACGACTGTCGCATCCGCGCTTCGATCATGATTCGAAGCTCCGACGCAGCTTCGGCGAACAAGGATTGGTCGGGAACGCTGGTCGATATGTCGTCCGGGGGAGCGCACATCCAGATCAGCCTCGGGGCGGTGGCCTACCTCGGCGACAATTGCACGCTGACCCTGTCGCACGGGGGAGTGAAGCTACCGCTTCGGGGCAGCCTCGCCCACTACGTCTGCTCGGCGCGGCACTCGGTGTGCGGCGTGAAGTTCGATTTCTACTCGGGGCCGGACAAGATGTATCTGCCTTTTTTCAACGCCATTGTCGCGAGTTCGACGCTGAAGGGGGGGACGACGGACAGCGATCGGCCGGGGTGCTATAAGGAGGAATACAGCGGGCCGGGCCACTCGAAGCTGGTGGTGTGGCGGGATAACAAGCCGGAGCGCGCCGTGGTGGGCTTTGACTACACGATGGCGCGCTATGCCGCGGCGCTGGCGTCGGTGGGCGCGGACATGTTCAAGAACAAGTCGGAGGTGGGCTTCCGGGCGGCGCCGACGGCGGGGGGTGCCCCGGGGATGCCCCTCACGAAGGCGCAGGAAGCGGAGGCGCGCTGGGAATTCTCCATTGCGGCATCGAACCTGCCCAAGGCCATCGCGCCCGAGATCCGCCGGTTGCTGCGGCTGGTCAGCTGACCCACCTGAAAAGCGCGGGAAATGGGCAAGCCAGGATTATCCTGATTTGAAGGACTGCGGACGGAATCGCCGCCAAACCGGTCAAGAGCCAAGACATGGACCCTTTGCTCGGCTCCGGCGGCGGTCCACCGGGTATCGTAGGACAAGACCCCATGGGACTGATGTCGGAATCAGAGTAGGGTTCTCGTGCCGGCATTCGGCCCAACCCACTAACAAAATGAAATCCAGCACCCAGGACAAAGCAGAAGGCACCGCCAAGAAAATCGCCGGCAGCATCAAGGAGGCGGTCGGCAAGGCGGTCGGCAATCCTCGCTTGGAGACCGACGGCAAGGCCAAGAAGATCGAGGGCCAGGTC
>JANNDM010000139.1:0-2136 GCA_031387725.1 Verrucomicrobiota bacterium
GACTATCCTCCTGGCGGTGATCCGCAAAACGGGCAATGAGGCAGTTGCGGCAGAAGTTGGCGCGCCAGTTCGATACGGAGGGTGGCGATCGAGTGGGGATTATGCCGTTCGGGACGGACGCGGCGACCCGCGCGGGTGGAAGTCCGGCGGCGGCCCTGGGGTTGGTAGTCTAATATGCTTGGCGCGGGCTGAGGGGGAAAAAAGGGTCCGCTCGCAGAGGAGGAACCCGTAGGAAGCGATACACAGCGTGGCGTGATGATGAAAGCCCCGCCAGTTCCGGCCTTCATAATGACCCAATCCCAATTCCTGCTTGAGCTCTTCATAGTCGCGCTCAATGAGCCAGCGGTGTTTGGCCATCTTCACCAGAGATTTCAGGGAAGTCTTGACCGGCAGCGTGGCTAGCCAATATTTGGTGGGTTCGACTTCGTGCTTAGGCCATTCGATCAGGAGCCATTGTGGCGGGCGCGGCCCGGTCCGCTTTTCATCCCGGTGCGCCGGACGTACCTGGACTGCGGCGAAACGTGAGCGCAAAGTGGCCTGACTGCCTGGGCGCCAGGCGATGTCTTTCCAGGCGGTGGAGGGCAAACTCAACGCCAGTTGCTTCACCGAAACAGGTTGAGGGCCGGGGCTACGTTGTATGCGCTTGGGGGGTACTCCACGGCTAGGCGAACGCGGCGGAACCGGCGAGGGTTGCTGGCCGGGTTCCCAGACGGTGGTCGACGATTCGATGCCCACCGCATATTGCAACCCAAGGTCGGTGAGGGCGTCGCGGAATGCCGTACCGTTCCCATAGCCGGCGTCGGCGAGCACCACCCCGGTTGGAACCTTCTCCTCGATGGCTTGCCGGATTTGCTCCAAGGCGATCATGGGCTTGGTTTGAAACTTAATCTCTTCGGGGACCCCAACTTCTTGGCGGCGTGCCGAATCCTCGCACCACGCCTCGGGTAAATACAGTCGCCAAGCCACGGGCAAACTCGCGCTCCACGTGCTCACCGATAGACTCACCGCCACCTGACAGTTATCTTGTTTGCCGATTTGGCCGCAGTACTGTCGAGCCACCCCCACCGAATGCGTTCCCCGCTTGGGAAAACCGGTGTCATCGACAATCCACGCCACCACCGGGCCGTGCTTCTGCATGGCCGGCAATACCTCGTGCCGCACCTGCGCCAGCATCTCTTCATCGTTCCAGGGAGCGTCCGCCACCAAATGGTGGAGCGACTGATGCATCTTGCGAACACTATCCGGGGCTAAGCGCGCCGCCATGGGCTCGACACTCTTGCGCTCCCCAGGCAGAAGCAATCCCTTGCAGTAATTCGTCAACGGAGTGTGCCGGTCGGCGTGCCCCGCGGCATTAGCCAGGCCCTCGGTATAGGCCGCGAAGCGCCTCAGTTGCGGGCCTGGGGAAGACAAGCGTGATCCCATAAAACAATTCTACATCAAATTGTTTTTTTATAACACAGTAGTACTAACACCAGGAGCGATCCGAGGGCCTGGCGCGCGGCTCGCACAAAAGTGCGCTGCTGGGCGAAGACCGCTTGCCAGGGGCGGATGGTTTCCAGCCAGCAGGCCAACAGAGTGAGGGGTTCCTTCATTAGTTCCTTCATTAGTTCCTCCATTAGTTCCTCCATATGGATGAAACAGGCCGGCTGCAAAAAAAGCGAGCGGCTCATTCGACGGCCTCCGGACGAAGCAGGGTGTGGTTCAATTCGCAGATCGCTTCCAATTGATCCTTCACCTTGTGATAGTTCGCCAACCAGCGCTCAACTTGTTCCTTCTGCTCGGGCCGGATACTGATCTGCTTGTTCCGGCCCCCGGGGTAGTTGATCGAAAGCACCCAAACGGGATGTCCGTCACCCCGGGCGCAAGTTTGGCAACCCTGCTTATGGCGAATCGTGCGATGCAATAGAGAACCCCGTACGATCTCACCAGGCTGGCCGATTGCCCGCGCGAGCGCGTCGCGTTGTCGCGCGACCTTTGTCGATTTCATCTATTAGGATGAAAACACACTTTCCTGCCTGCCGTCAATCCTGAAATGTAGAAACTCCAGTTGGGGGCAGAGCCCCCATGTTCAAAAAAGCTCCTTCCTTATTCTTCGCTGACTCCTCGTTCCAAGTAGAGTTTCGCCGGCGTTCGATA
>JANNDM010000198.1:0-65275 GCA_031387725.1 Verrucomicrobiota bacterium
AGAGGTCGGGAAGCAGATGGCAGAACCCTTCTTTGTAGGTCGGGCTTTACGCCCGACGTGTCGGGGATAAACCCCGACCTACATCAATCCGTGTTCTTCCGTGTCATCCGTGGTTAAACCTGCTTTGGTCGATACACTTTCACCCCGTCTCCCTTTCTCCGTTTCCCAATTTCATCTTTCAGCTTTTCAAAGTCCCTTCCCCCATGATCATCACCCGTTCCCCCCTGCGCATCTCCCTTGGCGGCGGCGGCACCGACCTGCCCTCCTACTACCGCGAGCACGGCGGCTTCCTTGTGGCTGGGGCGCTCGACAAATACGTCTACCTTACGCTGCACCGCACCTTTGTGCCCGACCTGATCGTGAAGTATTCCAAGCTCGAGCGGGTCGCCACCGCCGCGCAGCTGGAGCACCCGATCATCCGCGAGGCCTTCGCCCTGCTGGGCATGGACGGCCGGTCGCTCGAGCTGACCTCGATGGCCGACATCCCTGGCGGCACCGGGCTCGGTTCGTCGGGCAGTTTCACGACCGCGCTGCTCAAGGTCCTCCACACCGCCAACAAGCACCTCATCGCGCCGGCCGAACTCGCGGAGCAGGCCTGCCACATCGAGATCGACCGCCTCGGCGAGCCCGTCGGCAAGCAGGACCAGTATATCGCCGCGGTCGGCGGCATCACCGCCTTCACCTTCCACAAGGATGGGCGGGTCGAATACCGGCCCTGCAAGATCTCCGAGGAGACGCTCTTCAACCTCGAGGACAATCTGCTGCTCTTCTTCACCGGCTACTCGCGCTCAGCCTCCGCGATCCTCAAGGACCAAAACGACAAGTCGAAGCAGAACAACCAAGCCATGCTCGACAACCTGCATTTCACGAAGGACCTCGGCTACCAGTCACTCGCGGCCCTCGAGGGCAGCAACCTCGAGGAGTTCGCCCGGCTCATGGATGTCCACTGGCAGCGCAAGAAGGCGCGCAGCTCCGGCATGAGCAACGACCGCATCAACGAGTGGTATGACCACGCGATGGCGCACGGCGCCCTCGGCGGCAAACTCATCGGCGCCGGCGGCGGAGGCTTCCTGATGTTCTATGCGGCGGACAAAACCCGGCTTCGCCACGCCATGCGCGAGAAGGGCCTGCAGGAAGTCCGCTTCCGCTTTGATTTCGAGGGCACCAAGGTCGTGACGCAAAATTAAGCCGTCCATGGCGACCAGTGTTGCAGACCTGCCCGTGGCCATCCTGGCCGGAGGTCTCGCCACGCGCCTTCGCCCAATCACGGAAAAAATCCCCAAGCTCCTGGTCGAGGTCGGGGGTGAGCCGTTTTTCTCCCACCAGCTCCGCCTGCTGAAAAAAAACGGCCTGACCCGCATCGTCCTCTGCGTCGGCCACCTCGGCGATATGATTGTCGAGCAATACGGCGACGGCGCCAAGTGGGGGGTGAAGATCGACTACTCCTTCGATGGCGAGAAACTCCTCGGCACCGGCGGCGCCCTCATCCGCGCCCTGCCGAAACTGGGTGACGCGTTTTACGTTCTCTACGGCGACTCCTACCTGCCGATCGACTACCAGGCCGTGGGCCGCGCGTTTCTCGATTCCGGCCAGCCCGGGCTCATGACCGTGTTCGAAAACCACGAAGCCTATGACGCCAGCAACGTCTGGTTCGAGGCCGGCCGGATCAAGCTCTACTCGAAAACCGAAAAACCGCCCCAGATGCGGCACATCGATTACGGTCTCGGCGTTTTCCGCGCCGCCGCGTTCGCCAGTTGTTCGCGTGACGCCGTCGTCGATCTCGCCGCGATCCAGACCGAACTCTGCCGGCGCGGCGTGCTCGCCGGCTACGAGATGAAGGAGCGTTTCTACGAAATCGGCTCGCCCGCCGGCCTGGCGGAGCTGGACGGGCTGCTGCGCAGCCAAGGGAGTGAGGGAGTGAGGGAGTGAGGGAACAATACCAACACCATGTCCCAGAACGACAGTCTTCATCAATTCATCGCCTATCGGAAGGCCTGCGAACTGTTCGACCTTGCCGTCGCTGACATGACACCGCTTGCGCAAAATCCACTCTGCACGCGCCTTGTCTCACAGCAGATCGCGAGTGCTGATTCGGTTTCGTCCAACATCGAAGAAGGTTATGGTCGCCGCAGCCCCGCCGACTACGCGCGCTTTCTCGTCATCGCCCGCGGGTCTGCCGCCGAGACACGGGGTCGCTATGAACAGCGGTTCAAGCATTGGCTGCCCCCGGAGATTGTTACCGCGCGCGTCGCCCCATGTGATGAAATCATCGCCATCCTCAGCGCCACCATACGCACCTTGCGCCCCAAGCCCTAAACCCTCATTCCTTCACTCCCTCATTCCCCTTCCCTATGTCCTATTCCATCCAGCACCTGAAGGAAACGGCCGAGATCGTTGCAAAGCTCAATCCCGCCGACTGCGAGAAGTGCGTCGCCGAGCTCCGGGCCACGCGCGAGCGCGGCGGCCGGCTCTTCATCCTCGGCGTCGGCGGCAGCGCCGCGAACGCCTCGCACGCGGTGAACGATTTTCGGAAAATCGCCGGACTGGAGTGCTATGCCCCGACCGACAACGTCTCCGAGCTCACCGCCCGCACCAACGACGAGGGCTGGGCCAGCGTGTTCGTCGAGTGGCTGCGTGGCTCGCGCCTCAACGGCAAGGACTGCCTCCTGATTCTCTCCGTCGGTGGCGGCAACCTGGAGAAGAACGTCTCCCCCGGCTTTATTTCCGCGATCCAGCTGGCGAAACAGGTCGGCGCCCGCGTCATCGGCATCGTCGGCAAGGACGGCGGCTATACCGCCACGCAGGCCGACGCCTGCGTGATCGTCCCCACGGTAAATCCGAACAACGTCACCCCGCACTCCGAGGCGTTCCAGGCCGTCGTCTGGCATCTTTTCGTCTCCCACCCCGACCTCAAGGTGAACCAGACCAAATGGGAGTCCGTCACGCCCAAGGCGTGAGGCGCTCATGACAAAGCGACGCGCAGTCTTCCTCGACCGTGATGGCACGCTGAACGCCCCGGTCGTGCGTGACGGGAAACCCTATCCCCCCGCCACGGTCGCGGAGTTCCAACTACTCCCCGGTGTCGTGGAGGGTTGCCGTGCGCTGCATGCCGCGGGCTATGTGCTCGTGGTCGCCACCAACCAGCCCGACGTCGGCCGTGGCACGCAGACCCAAGCCGCCGTCGAGGCCATGCATGCCCACCTGCAAAAGCTCATCCCGGAGATCGCCCGTCTCGAGGTCTGCTACGATCCGGGCGGGACGACCCCGCCCTCGGAATTCCGCAAGCCGGCCCCGGGCATGCTGCTTCGCGCCGCCACCGAACTTAACCTCGATCTCGCCCGGAGCTGGCTGATCGGCGACCGCTGGCGCGACGTGGACTGCGGCGCTCGCGCCGGCTGCCGCACCATCTTCCTCGACTGGGGCTACGAGGAGCCACTGCGACAGAAGCCGGACTTCACCGTGCACAGCTTCGCCGCGGCCGCCGGCATTATTCTTGCCCAGTCGCAAGCGATTAGCTGACTGGCTGCATGCTGACCCTCGATACCCTCAAGATCCACATTTACGCCGACGGCGCCGACAAGGCCGGGATCCTCGACCTCTACGCCAAACCCTACATCCGGGGCCTGACGACCAACCCGACCCTCATGAAGAAGGCGGGCATCAAGGATTACGAGGCCTTTGCCCGGGACATCCTCCAGTCGGTCACGGCCAAGCCCATCTCGCTCGAGGTGTTTTCCGACGACTTCCCCGAGATGAAGCGCCAGGCGCTCAAGATCGCCGGCTGGGGCCAGAACGTCTATGTCAAGATCCCCATCACCAACTCCCGGGGCGAGACATCCATCCCGCTCATCCGTGAGTTGTCCCACCAGGGCGTGCGGCTCAACATCACCGCCATCCTGACCCTGGAGCAGGTCGGGGCCGTCGCGGCCGCCCTCGATCCCCAGGTGCCGTCCGTGGTATCCATTTTCGCCGGCCGCATCGCCGACACCGGCGTCGATCCGATGCCGATCATGCGCGAGAGCCGGAAGCTACTCGCCGGCCAGCCCAAGGCCCAGCTGCTCTGGGCCAGTGTGCGCGAGGTGCTGAACATCGTGCAGGCCGAGCACAGCGGCTGCCACATCGTCACCGTGCAGCACGACATTCTCGCCAAGGCCGCCAAGCTCCTCGGCACGGATCTGGCCGCGCTCTCGCTCGACACCGTGAAAATGTTCGCTAACGACGCCGCCGCGGCCGGCTACCAGCTCTGAGCGCGGGGCCGCGGGTGCGACAATAGGCTTCACTCCCACGGGGGGCCGCCTTCATCTTGGTGCCACCCATGAAGTCCGCCCCTTCGGAGCCGTCCGACCTCGTGCTGCGCCTGCGCCAGCAGCTCATCCTCGCCCAGGTGCGGATCATGGAACTGGAGGATGCTCGCGACACCCTGGCGCCCCGCTGGGGGGAGTTGGAACAACTGCTGCAGGCGGCGCAAAACCTGGCCGACCGCAAGACCGACGAAACAACCCACTTGGAGCAGGTCCTCGCCGAGGCCGGGCAGCAGTCCGGGCAACTGCAGCAGTTGCATCAACAGCTGGACACTGCGCTGGTCGAAACCCGCGCCGCGCTGGCGGAGGCGACCGCGATGCTGACCCGAAGCCAGAACACCAGCGCGCGGCTGGAATCCGAGCTTCGCGCCCTCAAAGCCTCGCGCAGCTGGCGTTGGACCGCCTGGCTGCGCCGGCTCGGCGGCCGGTCATGAACACCGCGCGGTTGCACGGCGAGATCGAGACCGCCCGTCCGCTGCGCGCACCCGGCGGACGGATTTCCCTGACCGGCTGGTGTCTGGTGGCCGGCGAACCGGCCCCGCCGCCGGTGCGGTTGGTCTTTGGCACGGCCACGCTGCCAATGTCTTCCCGTGTCACCCGTTCCGATGTGGCCGGTCTGCTCCCGGGCGAACCGGCCGCCTCCGGCTCCGGCTTCACACTCGCAGGAACCCTGCCCCCGGGATTGCATCTGGCCCGGTTCGAGGCCCGGGTGCCGGGCGGCGACTGGCTGGTTTTCAAGCAGCTGACGATCGCGTCCGAGATCCCGCCCTTCCGCGCGGTCCTCGACGAGCCCATCAGCGAGGGCGTGCTGCGCGACCGCGTGAAAGTCGGTGGCTGGGCCCTTGACCTCGCGCAACCGGTGCAGGAAGTGACGCTGCGCTACGGGCACCGCCGGATCGCTTGCGTGACCGGCCAGCCGCGCCCCGATGTCGCCGCCGCCTTTCCCGCCGTGGTTCACGCCGGCAGCACCGGTTTCACCAGCGAGGACTTTCTCGTCGCCGGCCACGGCCCCGTCCGGGTGCGGGCGAGACTCGCGGATGGCCGCGAGGTCATCGCCGCGACCCAGGTTTCTTTCAGCGTCGCCACCGACGAGAACCACGAGCCCGGGCTCGACCTCGCCGCGGCGCGCATCGGCCTGGCGGACGACCGGGTGGTTCGCGCCCCCGGTGCGGTTGCCTCCACCGACCGGCCCCTCAACGTCCTCTTCATCCTTTCCGGCAGCTTCGCCTCCAACAGCGCCCTGCACGTCGCCGCGCTGGCGAATGAACTCGCGGCGGCGGGCCACGCCTGCGCGGTGGCGGTGGCTCATGACCGCGAAACCATACGCCACCTTGATCAGCCCGCCTTCCGCGACCTGACCCATGCCATGGCCGAAAACGACCCGGACTTCGCCGACAAACGCGGCCCGGACGTGATCCATGCGTGGACGACGCGGGAAAACGTGCGCCTGTTGGCCGAGAAACTGCGTTCCCGCTATCAGTCCCGCCTCATTGTGCACCTGGAGGACAACGAGCAACAGATCCTCGCCCTGTCGCTGGGACGACCTTGGGCGGAACTGGTGGGCCTCTCCGACGCGGAACTCTCCCGTCTGGTCTCCCCGGACCAGTCTCATCCCCGCCTCAGCCGCGGTTTCCTCGCCAAATGCGACGGCGTCACCGTCATCCAGGACCGGCTGCGCGGATTCGTGCCGGCGGGCAAACCCTGCGTCACCCTCATGCCGGCGGCGGACGGCCGCCATTTTTATCCCCGTCCGGTGCCGCAAGAATTCCGCGCCGGCCTCGGACTGCCTCCTGATTCCACGGTCCTCTTTTATCACGGCAACGTCCACGCCTCCAACGCCGCCGAGGTGCGCGAGCTCTACGCCGCCGTGCTGGAACTCAACCGCACCGGCACGCCGGCCACCCTGATCCGCACCGGCCTGGACCAGGTGGACTTCCTCGGCGAACTAGCGGCGGCCGTCGCCCCCTTCGTGCTCCCGCTCGGCCAGATCCTGCACCACCGCCACCTGCCGCCGCTCCTGGCCCTGGCCGACATCTTCGTGCAACCGGGCGGGCCGGATGCTTTCAACGACTATCGCTTCCCGTCCAAGCTCCCGGAATTTTTTTCGCTCGGCCGGCCCGTCATCCTTCCGCGCACCAATCTCGGCCTGACCCTCCGCCACGGCGTGGACGCCTGGGTGCTCGACCGGGCCGACGCGGCGGGCATCGCCGCCGCCGTGCGCATCCTGCGGGCCGACCCGGCGCTCGCGGAGAAACTCGGCCGCGGTGCGGCCGACTATGCGGCGCAAAACTTCAGCTGGCGGCGCAGCGCGACGGCTCTCGCCAGGTTCTACGGAGCCCCGGCCGCTCCCGCACCCTTGCGCCTTGCCGTGACCGGCGGCCGCGGGCGGCTGGCCGCCTTGCTCACCGGGCACTTTACGGGACTGGCGCACCAGGTCACCCTGTTCTCTCGCGGTGGGGGCGGAGGTTTCCACGACCTGGACGCGCTGGCTCCCGAACTATCCGGCCACCACACGCTCTTGCACCTCGCGTGGAGCACGCTCCCCGCCACCTCGGAGCGCGAACCGGGCGCGGAAGCCCGCCACGATTTGCCCGCCTTGGAAAAGATCCTGCGGGCCATCACCGCGCTGCCGGCAGGGCAACGGCCCCACTTCGTCTTCTTCTCCACCGGTGGTGCCGTCTACGGCAACGCCCCCGGCCGGCCCAACCGCGAAGACGACCCGTGCCGGCCGATCGGCCACTACGGCCGGGGCAAGCGCGCCGCCGAGGAATTGGTCGGACGCTTCGCCGCGCAGCACGACCTGCCCTGCACCATCCTGCGCATCTCCAATCCCTACGGCTACCCCGTGCCGCGGAGCCGGATGCAGGGCATCATCCCCCATGCCATCCGTTGCGCTGTCGAGGGCCAGCCGCTCACCCTTTGGGGCGACGGCCACGCTCAGAAGGATTTTATCCACTACACCGATTTTCTCGCCGCCGTGGAGACCGTCGTGACACGCCGGCTGACGGGGACCTTCAACCTCAGCGCGGGGGAATCGCACACCGTCCGCGAGGTGATTGCGCTGGTGGAAAAGCACACCGGCAAAAAGATCACCCTGGCCTTCCAGCCTGCGCCGGCCTGGGACGTGGAGGACAGCAGGCTGGACAACCGCCGCCTCGCCGCCGCGGCGGACTGGCGCCCGCGGATCTCGCTTGACGAAGGTGTCCGGCGCTCGATCGCCCATCACGCCGCGCTTTGAGCCATGGCTGATCCTGCCCAGACTGCCCCCGCGCCGGCCAAACCGCTCGTCTGGCTGTTCGCGTTCCTGCTGGGGCTGACCCTGTGGCTCACCACCCGCGGCTGGCAGAACAGCATCCTCGACCGGCACGAATTCCGCCAGCTGCAGACCGCAACCTCCGCCTACTGGATCAAGGCGGCGGGCTATAAACTCGACTACGAACTGCCGCTGTTCGGGCCGCCCTGGTCCATCCCGATGGAATTCCCGGTCTACCAGTGGCTCGTGGCCACCGCGAGCAACACCCTCGGCACCTCGCTCGAGGGCACGGCGCGCGCGCTGAGCCTGTTCTTTTTCCTCGCCGGGCTGCCTGCGGTCTACGGCCTCGCCGGTTTCTTTGGACTGACTGCTTCGCGCCGGCTGCTGGTCGTCTCCGCCGTGCTCGCCTCGCCCACCTACCTGTTCTACGCCCGCACCTTCATGATCGAGACCACGGCGCTGGGTCTCGCAACGTGGTTTCTCTACGCACTCGGCCGCGCGGTGCGCGACGGCACGTTCCGGTGGGGCGCGGCCGCGGTGGTCTGTGCCGTGCTGGCCGCGTTGGCCAAGACGACGACCTTTATCATCTTCCTCCTGCCCGGCGCGGTGATGTTTCTTTGGTTGTGGCTCCCGCGCTGGCGGCCGCGCACCGCGGCGGGCGTCCAACGGTGGCGGACAGCGGCGCTCGGTGCCGCCCCCGTGCTGGTCGCCCTGCTGATTGCGTTGTGGTGGGTGAAGCACGCCGATCGCGTGAAAGACTCCAACCCCTTCGCCGGCTTCCTCACCTCGCGCGAACTCGTCAAATGGAACTGGGGCACGCTGGAGCAGCGTCTGTCCGGGGAGTTCTGGTCGGCCGTCTGGAGCAACATCAGCAACTTCGTCCTCGGTGAGATGCCACTGGCCGTGCTGCTGCTCGGCGCCGCGCTGGCCGCGGCCCCGCTGCGCCGCGTCGCGGCCTGGTGCGCCGGGTTCTTCCTCGGCGGCCTGCTGCTGTTCTCCAATCTTTTCTACCATCACGACTACTATTACTGCGCCAACGCCCTGCTGCTGCTCTTCGGCGCCGGGGTGCTGCTCGCCGGGGTGTGGGACAACCTGCGGCTGCCGCTCGCCGCACGCGGCCTGGTGCTGCTGCTTTTCTTCGGCGGACAGCTGCTGCTCTATCATCGCGGCTACGCCGGGCACATGCGCCACCCGCCGCCCCCGCCGCCGGGCCTCGCCGCGGTCATCCGCGCCGGCGTGCCGACCGAGGGCGTCATCCTCGTCTACGGCTGGGACTGGAGTTCGCAGCTGCCCTACTATGCACAGCGCCGGGCCATCACGGTGCCGGAAGGCCGCGAGGAGGAGTTCGCCGTGCTGGACACCATCCTCAACAAACTCCCGCCACGCAAACTTGCCGGCCTGCTCATCCGCCACGACCCGCGCCGCGTCAACCGTCTCGAATTCGTCCGCCTCCGCACCTCGCGTTTCAACTTCTCCCCCGCGCCCTTCGCCACCAGCGAGGACGGCGAGCTTTACCTGCCGGAGGACGCCATCCCCGGCACCGCGGCCAAACTCACGGGCCGCACCCTTGAGGGCGTGACCCTCCACACGCAACCACCCACCGACCCCAACGCCGGCCAGCTGCACACGGACGATCTGACCGGGCTCGACTTTCCCATGACCAACCCCCGGCCCACCGGTGCGCGCAGCATGTTCGGCCTCAATCTCGGCGAAGTCGGGATCGGCCGCCAAGTCATCCTCGCCCATCCGGATTCCGAAGTCAGCTTCACGCCGCCGCGGGGCGCCACGCGCATCACCGCCGAGGTCGGGATCAACGCCGCCGCCTACGCACCCGGCGCCACCGCAGTCACCGACGGTGTGCGCGTCACCATCTTCGAGCTCCGCACCGACGGCCTGCGCCGCGTGCTCCACCAGCGCGACCTCGACCCCGCCAGGGTGCCCGCCGACCGCGGCCCGCAGCAGATCACGCTCGATGCCGCCGGCCCCTTCACCGGCAGCGTGGTCTTCAAGATTTCTCCCGGCGAGAAAAACAACCTCGTCAACGACTGGGCCTACTGGGGCCGCATCGAGATCCGATAGAAATTGGTTTCGTAACGCCACCGGCTTCCGGAACAAGCTTTACTGACACTGCACGCCGCCGCTTAATTCGGGCCCTTGCATGAGCAGCCCGGCCGCGCCCAAATTCCATATCGACAGTCCCGCGACCTGGCGGCCTGAGGTGGCTGGCATCGAGGTCGTCGGCTGGCTCTACCCGGGTGAATCCGCCGTCTGCGTGGACCTCCGGGCCCGGGTGGACAAGCGGGCCTACTTCGGCATTTACGGCCTGGAGCGGCCCGACGCCCAGCAGGCCCATGGCGGCTCGCTGGCCGCACGGCGCTCCGGTTTCATCCAACGGGTCGTGGTCTGGCGCGGGGCCAAGGAACTCGCGCTCGACTGGCACAACGGCACACAGTGGCGGGAGTTCTTCCGCACCGCCCTCGACACCTCCGCCCTGCCCGCCGCCGCCACCAAGCCGTCGCGCCTGCTGCGCGCCGCCGTGGTCTACCAGACCCTCCACTACCTCTACCGCCACTTCCACCGCACTTCGTGGAGCGAGCTTTGCCGCGAGACCGACGCCGTGCTGTGCGATGTGCTCACGCCGACGAGCGATGTCGTCATCGGTGATCGCTTCATCGGCCACATTGAGAACCCGGGGTTCTGGATCAACGCGGGTTACGACAAATTCCGCCTCACCGGCTGGATCTTCGGCGCCGGCCGCCACATTTCACAACTCAGCGCCACCACCGGCGTGCTGACCGAGAACCGCCTCGTCTACCCGAAGGACCGGCCCGACGTCGCTTCCCACCGCACCGACCACCCCAATGCGCTGAAATCCGGCTACTACGGCCTCGTCGACATCCGGAAGGACACGCCGAATCCGGCCAACCTGAAGATCTTCGCCGAGACGGGCGATGGCACGCGCCCGCTCGCCTTTGCCCGCCGCATGTATCTCGACCGGCGCGACGAGCACTCCGGCGCTATCCCGGTCTACCGGACCGCGCTGTTCGTGAAGGTCGTCCTCGCCTTTCTCCGCGGCGTCCCGCTCGGCCGCTACCGGTTCGACAGCTGGCCGCAGGCGCACGCTGAGATCAAGCGCCTGCAGGACCACCTCGCCGCCACCCTCAGCCGCGGTGAGCCGAGGAGAATCTCACAAGCCATCGTCCGCCGCCGCGACCAGGATCCCTACACCCGTTGGTGCTGGCACAACCGCCTGACCCCGCGCCTGCGCGCCGTGCTCCAACAGGATGCCGACGCACTCACGCAGGCCAGTGGTCCCCTGATCAGTGTTGTGGTCCCCGCCTACAACACGCCGGAGAAATACCTCCGCGAGCTGCTCGACTGCCTGCGGCAGCAGCTCTACCCGCGCTGGGAACTCTGCATCGCCGACGACGCCTCGCCGCAACCGCACATCCGCCGCATGCTGGAAGACGCCGTCAGGGCCGACGCGCGCATCAAGCCCGTCTTCCGGCCGCAGAACGGACACATCGCCCGCGCCACCAACTCGGCGCTCGAGGTCGCCACCGGCGACTTTGTCGCCCTGCTCGACCACGACGACCTGCTGCCGCACGACGCGCTGCTCCATGTGGCGCAGGCCATCGCCCGCCACCCGGCCGCCGGCTACCTCTACACCGACGAGGACAAGATCGACGACACCGGCCGCCGCTTCGACCCGCAGTTCAAGGGTGGCTGGAGCCCGGAGATGGCTCTCACCCACAATTACACCCACCATCTCACCGTCATCCGCCGGGCCATCGTGACCAGGGTCGGCGGCCTCCGCCCGGAGTTCAACGGCGCGCAGGACATCGACCTCTTCCTCCGTTGCTGGGAGCTGATCGACGCGAAGGACGTGATCCACGTTCCTTTTATCGGCTACCACTGGCGTGCCCACGCCGAGAGCACCGCCACGCGCGGCGACCAGAAGGGCTATCTCTTCGAAGCCGCGCGCCAGGGCATCGCCGCGGCCGTCGCCCGCCGCGGCCTGCGCGCCGAGCCCATGCTGCCGGAGTTCGCGGAAAACTACGCGCTCTGCCTCCACCAGCTGAAGTGGAGCCCGGATATTCTGCGCGAGAATCCCGTCACCATCGTCATCCCGACGAAGAATCGCGCCGACCTGCTGCGCACCTGCCTCGACTCGCTGGTCCGGACCACGCCGAGGGAATCCGTGAAGGTCGTCGTCGTGGACGACAACTCCTCCGACGCCGACACGCTGGCCTATCTCGCCGCGCTGCCGTCACGCCCCGATCTGCGGGTCGAGGTGGTGAAGAGCGATTTGGCTGAAACCACCTTCAACTACTCCCGCCTCGTCAACCTCGGCAGCGGGCGCGCCGACACCCCGCTGCTGCTCCACCTCAACAACGACGTCGAGGCGCTGGCGCCCGGCTGGCTGGAGGATCTCGCGGGCTGGCTCTCCGTCCCCGGCGTGGGCGTCGCCGGGGCCAAGCTCCTCTACCCCGACGGCACGCTCAACCACGCGGGCATCGGCCTGAGCCGCGGCGACGGCCTCGCGCACGTGCTCTTCGAGAAGGAGTCCGCGGATGACCTCGGTTACCTCTTCCTGCCGCACGCCGCGCGCAACGTCGCGGCCGTCACCGGCGCCTGCCTGCTCACCCGCACCGATCTCTACCGCCGGCTCCACGGCTTCGACGAGGCCAAGCTCCAGGTCGCCTACAACGACGTGGACTACTGTCTCCGCGCCGGCGCCGCCGGGTTCCGCACGGTGTGGTCGCCGCAGGCCGTGCTGCGCCATGTCGGCAGCGCCTCGCGCGGCCACACCTACGCCGAGCGGGAGCACGTCGAGTATATCGCCCGCCACGGCCAGGCCCGCGATCCGTTCCTCAGCGAGGCATTGGACTTCCCGCCGCGCAACCTGCCGCTGAATCCCTATCACGACCGCTACGCGCAGACCGCCCGGCCGTTCTGCGTCACCGTCGTCACGCACAACCTCAACTTCGAGGGCGCGCCAACCTTCATCTTCGAGCTGGCCCGCTACCTCGCCGAGCAGCCGGACGTGTCGGTCACCGTCGTGTCGCCGCAGGAAGGACCGTTGCGGCAGCGCTTCGAGGCCGCCGGCCTCAAGGTCGAGGTCTGGGACGTCGCCTCGCTCACCGGCGCGAAGGACGCGGTCGGCTTCGCCACCGCGCTGAAGTCGTTTGGTGCCGCGCGCACCTGGAACGACACCGACGTGTTCGTCTGCAACACCATGCTGACCTGGTGGGCCGTGCACCTCGCCGCCCACCTCGGGAAAACCTCCGCGCTCTACATCCACGAGAGCAACAGCGTGAAGCGCTTCTTCGCGCCGTTGCTGCCGGTCCAGCTGCACGAGACCGTCGCGGACGCCTTCCGCCTCGCCACCCGCGTCGTGTTCACCGCCAAGGCCACGCGCGACCTCCACGAGGAGCTAAACGTCAACGACAACTTCCGCACGCTGGCCAGCTGGGTGGATTTCGGCCGGATCGAGCAGTTCGCCGCCGCCCACGATAAACGCGCCCTGCGCCTCAAGCACGGCCTCGACCCCGACGCCGTGCTCGTCGTCAACATCGGCTCCGTCTGCGAGCGCAAGGGCCAGCATATCTACATCCGCGCCATCGATCTCCTTGAGAAGGAGCTGCCGGCGCTTTTCCCGGGAAAGAAGATCGAGTGGGTCATGGTCGGCGCCCGCGAGGGCCTCTACATGGAGACGCTGAACGAGGACATCCAGCTGATGGGCCTGCACGACGTGAAGATTTTTCCCGAGACGCCCGACATCTACGATTTCTACCGGCTGGCCGACCTCCTCGTGTGCACCAGCTTCGAGGAGTCGTTCCCGCGCGTGCTGCTCGAGGCGATGGTGTTCGGCGCGCGCATCGTCAGCACCGACGTCAACGGCATCCCCGAGATGGTGACCAACACCGACGAGGCGCACCTCGTGCCCGCGGGCGACCCCTTCAAGCTCGCCGCCGCGCTCAAAATGGCGCTCGCCGACCACTGCGCCGGCAATCAGAAGATGCTCTCGATGGCCTACGCCCGCGCCGCCCGCAACTACCACCAGGCCCGCGCCCTGCCCGCCCACCTGCAGGTCGTCCGCGAGGCGTGGCTCGGCTGAGCGCCCCCGGATGCACGAGACCGCGTTCAGTTTCAGCCACCTCGAGTCTCCGGCGCCCGGCGCGGCGCTGCCACCGGGCCCGCACCTGCTGCGCGGCTGGGTCTGGCCCAAGCCGGGCGGCCACTTCGCCAACGTCCGCGCCCGCGTCGCCGGCCGCGCCTTCACCGGCATCCACGGCCGCCCGCGCGCCGACCTCGCCGCGCATTTCCAGACCGGCCGGCCCTCCGCCCTCGCGGAATTCTCCATCGCCGTCGACCTGCCCCCCGGCGCCATCGAGGTGACGCTCGAGGTCCTGGAAATCGAGGGCCGCTGGACGCCGTTCCAGACCTTCACCTATCACGTCGCCACGCGCACCGCCCCGGCCGCCGAGCCGCCGCCCCCGCGGCCGCTGCGCTGGCACGACTTCGGCCGCGGCCTCGACTTCCTCCTGCGCGCGCGCCGCCCGCGGCCCGACGCCTCATGGGTGAAGCTGGCCGCGGAACTCGCGGGCGACCTGCCCGTCGGCCAGGACCAGCTTTACCCACCCGATCCTTTTCTCGGCCACGCCGACGAGCCGGCACTCGTGAACCGCAGCCGCTTCGGCCTCCTGCCGGTCGTGGGCTACCTCTTCCACAAGACCGAGAAAATCAAACGACTCTGGGGCACCGCCGACCTGCAGGCGCTGCAACCACTCACGCTCGGCCGGGCCACGGCCAACATCGTTCCGCACTTCCCGCAATACCCCGCGGCCGGCACCTCCGGCTACGAGGGCTATATCGACGTGCCGCCGCAGCTGCCCAATCCGGTGACCCTGCGGCTCTATGCCGAGATGGCCGACGGCTCGCTGCACCTCGTGCAGGTGCGCACCACCCGCCGCCACGACGCCGAGGAGGAAAAATATCCGTATCCGCCGTTGTCGGCCGACGATTTCACCGCGGCGCTCACCGCGTGGCAGAGCGCGCTGCGCGTGCGCGGCTTCTGCGTGACGCAGGACGCCGAACTGAAAACCGAGATCGAGCGCCTGCGCGCTGCCGCGACCCGCCGGCCGGGCACGCCGCGGACACCGCCGCCCGCGCTGGTCCCGTCCCGCCCGGTCCAGCCGCTCAAGCGCGTCATCCTCGCCAGCCATAACCTCAACCTTGAGGGCGCGCCGCTCTTCCTGCTCGATCTGGCGCGGCATCACGCCGCCTGCGGCGCGGCGCTGACGGTCGTGAGCGCGGCCGACGGCCCGCTGCGCGAACGCTTCGCCGCGTGCGGCGCGAAGATCGTGATCGTCGACGCCACGCCGGCCTTCCGCGCCGGCAGCGCGGCCGACGCCGAGGCCGCGATCACGACGCTCGGCCGCGCGTTTGATTTCACGGCGGCCGACCTGGTCATCACCAACACCTTCACGACCTTCTGGGCCGTGCAGGCCGCGAAGGCCGCCGGCCAGCGCGTCCTGTCCTACGTCCACGAAAGCACCAGTCCGTCCGCCTTCTACGGCGGCAGCGTGCATCCCGCGGTCGTCGGCCTCGCCGAGGAGTCGCTGGCCCTGGCCGACGCGGTCAGCTTCACCAGCGACGCCACGCGCCGCTATCACACCGGCCCGGGCCGGCCGGTGCAAACGGCCGTGCTCACACCCGGCTGGGTGGACGTCGATGCCATCGACGCCTGGCGCGCCGCGCACCCGCGCGAGGCGCTGCGGACCGCCTTCGGGATCAAGCCCGGCGAGCTGCTTGTCACGAACGTCGGCACCGTCTGCGACCGCAAGGCCCAGGTCAGCTTCGCGCGCTCCGTCGACCTCTTCAACCGCCGCTACCCCGACCTCGCCGCCCGCACCAAGTTCATTTTGCTCGGCGGCCGCCAGGCGCCGTTCGACGATTTCCTCCGCGACATCCTTGCGAACCTCGCCCTGCCCAATCTCGTCGTGCATCCGGAGACGCCCGAATTTCTCGGCTACTACGTGGCGGCCGATGTCAGCGCCTGTTCCAGTTACGAGGAATCCTCCCCGCGCGTCGTGTTCGAGGCCATGGCCTGTGGCACGCCGCTGCTGGCGTCGGACATCCCCGGCATCAGCGAGACCGCCCGCGACGGCCGCGAGGCGATGCTGGTCCCTCCCGGCCACACCACCGCCTGGACCGACGCCCTCGCGAAACTCCTGAACAACCCCGCCACCGGCCGCGAGCTGGCGACGCGTGCCCGCGCCCGCATCGAGTCCCACTTCGCCGCCGGCCTCGTCCTGCCCCGGCACACCGCGCTCGCCTGCGCCGTCGCCGCGGGCCAATCTGCGCCATGAGCGAAGCCTCCGGCTGGCAGTTTGACGTCGAGGTCCATCCCGCCGGCTGGCGTTTTCCCGCCGGGCCGTCGTGGCTCGCGGGCTGGATCTTCGCCGGCAAGGACCGCTTTGTCACCGACCTGCGCGCGTGGATTGACGGCCAGCCTTTCCTCGGCCTGCCCGGCCTGCCCAAGCCGGACCTGGACCTGAGATTCCTCGGCCGACAGGGCCCGCCTTATGCCGGCTGGGTCATCCAGGTCACGCCGCACCGCGGCGCCGCGCTGCTGCGCCTCGAGGCGCGCGACCCGGCGGGCGTCTGGACCGAATTCTTCCGCGCCGCGATCACGGTCGCCCCCGAGGCGCCCGACTGCCCGCCACCGGCGCCGCTGAGCTCCCGGCTCGCGCAGCTCGTGCCGCCGCTGCTGCGCCTGCACGCCCAGCGCCCGTCGGTGCCGCTGGCCGGACTGGCCGACGAAGTCTTGTCCGCCGCGCTGGCGGTGCCGTTGAATTCCCTGCCCAACCCGCCGTTCCATGGCGCGCTGGAGGAACCCCGCGACACCGGCTGGCTGCGCTACGGCCGGCTGTCTGTCACCGGCTGGCTGGCGCACCGCACGGCGAAGATCCGGCGGCTTACCGCCCTCGCCGACGCCGTGCAGGAGTCCGCGCTGCTGCACGGTCTGGCCCGGGCTGACATCGGCCGCGTCTTCGCCGACCTGCCCGGCCGCGAGCACGCGCAGTTCGTCGGCCACGTCGACCTGCCCGCCAACCAGAGCGCCCCGGCCCTGCTCAAGGTCTTCGCCGAGCTGGACAACGGGGAAAAGCACCTCGCCTTCGCCCAGCGCTTCGCGCCGCGCGTCATCGCCGGCGCCGACGCGCCGCTGCCGCCGCTTTCCCGCCGCACCTTCGCCCGGGCGCTCTGGGCGCTGCGCGGCTCGGCCGGCCGCCACGGCCTGCCGCTCGGCCCCGGCGCGGCGCTGCTGGCCGCCGCGAAAAGCGCCTGGCACATCTACGAGGCCGAGGCGCCGGCCCGCGTCCGGCACCGCCGCCCGCCGGAGATCTTAGCTGCTAATCCGTCGGACAACCCGCCGCTGCGCGTGCTGGTCGCGACGCACAACCTCAACTTCGAGGGCGCGCCGTGGTTCATCTTCGAGCTCGCCCGCCACCTTGGCCGCCAGCCGAGTGTCAGCGTGCGCGTGCTCTCGCCGCAGGAAGGCCCGATGCGCCGCGTGTTCGAGACCGCCGGCATGCCGGTCGAGGTCGTGGACATTTCTCAGGCCCTCGCCGCCACCTCGCCCGCGGAATTCTCCGCCGCCCTGCACACCGCCGTGCCGACCGACTGGAGCCAGGTCGACCTGCTCGTCGCCAACACGATGGTGTCGTTCTGGGCCGTGCACCTGGCGCAGGCCGCGAAAAAACCCTCGCTGCTCTACGTGCACGAGAGCTCGGCCATCCGCCGCTTCTTCGATCCGATCATGCCGGCCGCGCTCTGCCCGCTCGTGGAGGACGCCTTCCGCACCGCGACGCGCGTCGTGTTCACGGCGGACTCGTCGCGCACCGTGTTCGACTACCTTGACGAGGGAAATTTTCGCCTGCTGCCGAGCTGGGTCGACATCGCGCGGATCGACGCCTTCGCCGCCGCGAACGAGAAAGCCGCGCTGCGCCGCCAGCACGGGCTCGACCCCGCCGCCGTGCTGCTGGTCAACATCGGCTCCATCTGCGAGCGCAAGGGCCAGCACATCTATCTCCGCGCCGCCGAGCTGCTGCGCGAGGAGCTGCGCCACACTTATCCCGGCAAAAAGATCCAGTGGGTCATGGTCGGCGCGCGGCCCGGCCTCTATCTCGACTCGCTCAAGCAGGAGGCCGAGCTGCACGGGCTCGACAACGTCGTGTTCCGGCCGGAGACCGGCGAGATCCATGACTTCTACCGCCTGGCCGACGTGTTCGTCTGCACCAGCTTCGAGGAATCCTTCCCGCGCGTCCTGCTCGAGTCGGCCGCGTTCCGCCTCCCGATCGTCAGCACCAACGTCAACGGCATCGCCGAGATGCTCGCGCCCGACGAGGCCTGGCTGGTGCCGCCCGGCGACCGCTACCAGCTGGCCGAGGCCGTGAAGTCGGCACTCGCCGCACATTTCGCGGGTGATACCAGCCGGGCGGAGCGGGCGCGCGCCACGGTCGCGCGCCGCTTCCACGAGGCGAATTCGCTGCCCGTGCACCTCGCGCTGGCCCGCGAGGCGGCCCGCCGGGGCTGAGTTTTTTTAACCACGAATGGGTTTCGCCCAGGGGCGAAACTTTGGTTCACCCCTCCGCCGGATCGGCTCCGGAAAAATATTGGGGGTCTGCTGATCGCAGACCGGATAGCAATGCCTGCGATCAGCAGGCCCCGGTAAAGGTTCGTGGCGACGATCAGTCGCCACCCATCCCAGAGGATTCATCCCTTGATGAATCCCATTAGTGGTGAAAACCGTTCAGGTCAGACGGGGCGGATTGGGTGACCACCAACCCTTGGCGAAACTGATTAGGGGGTAATGTTCACCGGGACCCCGTGTCGCGGGGCTTGCGCCCCGCCCGTCGCTTCGCCTTAGTTCAGCGTTCCAACCGTGAACGAAAACGACGCCTATATCTTTGAGGTGGAGGAGCCCCGCGAATGGGTTTTCAAGGGCGACCCCGTCTGGATCAGCGGCTGGTTCCTGGCCAAAACCGGCGCCGGCTTTTCGGATATCCGCGCCGTGATCGACGGTATGCCGCACCTCGGCATTCTCGGCCTGCCGCGACCGGAGATTGAGGAGCGGCATCGCGGCCAGGCAGGGCTGCCCCACGCCGGCTTTCTGTTGCGCATCACGCCGCCGATTTCCGCCCGCACCCTGCGCCTTGAGCTGCTCGACGCCGGGCACCGCTGGGTCGAATTCTGGCGCACCTCCATCAAGGTGACGCACGGCGGCCCCGCCGGCGGCCGCTACGATCCCCGCCTGCTGCCCGACCACCTGCACCGTCTGCTGCAGGCGCGGCGGGCCGGGGCCGGAACGGATCTGGCTCCGCTCGCGGACCAGCTCGCGCTGGAAGGCGCTGCGGGGGTGCTCGACACGCTGCCCAACCCGCCGTTCTTCGGCGCGCTGGAAAAACCCGAACTGGTCGGTGGCACCCAATATGGCAAGATTCGCGTCGAGGGCTGGATCATCCACCAGGAACAACGCATTGTCCGGCTGACGGGCAGCACGCATCCGCTGGTGGAGAACGAATTCGCCTACGGCCACCTCGAGCGCCCCGCGGCCGCTGCGCTCTTCCCGCAAAATCCACGCGCCGCGCGCTCCCAGTATTTTGGCCTGCTCGACATTGATGAAAACGCCCCGGGTCCGGCCGGGATCAAAATGTTCGCCGAGTTGGAGGACGGCACCCGCCACCTTGTTTTTGCCCGGCGCTTTCATCCCCGGGCCTGTCATGTCTGGGAGCAACCCCTGCCGGCCTTCGACCGCCGGGAGTTTGTCCACTGTGTCCTGACCCTGCACCGGGCCGCCGGGCGGCGGGACATCCGGCTCGGCGCGCCCGGCGCCCAGTGGCGCGCCCTCCGGTCCGCCTACGCCCTCTACCGGCGCGAGGCGCCCGCCATCATTCCACCGGAGTCCGCCCGCCCGGAGCCCTACGGCGCCTGGCAGGCCGCCGGCCGGCTGACGCCACGCCTGCGGGCGGCCCTCGCCCGGGCGGCGGAGAAAATCGCGGCCGACGGCCCGATATTTTCCGTGCTCATCGATGCCCGCGGCTGCACACCGGCCCAGCTCACCGCCCTCGCGGCCTCGCTGGCGGCGCAGATCTATCCCCGGTGGGAAGCCCGGTTTGTCGGCGCGGCCAATCCGGCGCCGGGTGATCCCCGCTGCCACACCGAGCCCTGCGCCGGCCCGAAGGACATGGTCCGGGCGCTGAATGCCGCGGCCGCGCTGGCGCACGGGACCTTGCTCACGCTGCTCCCCGGTCATTCGCGAATATCGCCCGACGCCCTGCTCGAAATCGCTGAACGCTTTGCCGCGCAGCCGGCGCTGGAGCTCGCCTACACCGACGAGGACCGGATGGATGACACCGGCCGGCGCACCGAGCCCGACTTCAAGCCGGACTGGAGCCCCGCCCTCGCCTTGTCCGGGCTTTTCCCGGGCCACCTCAGCGTGGTCCGCCGAGAACGCTTCCTTGCGCTCGGCTCGTTCCGCGAAGGTTTCCCGTCCGTGCCGTGGCATGATGTGCTGCTGCGCCTCGGCGACCGGCTCGACGCCGCGCATGTCGCCCACATTCCGCTGGTGGGCCACCACGCCTGGGCCGCCGCCCCGCGGGAACTCGACCTGGCCGACCCCGCCTACGAGCAATCGCGCCGCGCGCTCGCCGACGCGGTCGCGCGCCGCCAGTGGGCCGCCCAGCCTTTCCTGCCCGAGTGCGGCCACCACCGCCACACGCCCTGCCACCAGTTGCGCTGGAACCCCGCGCTGCTCGAAAAACTGCCCGTGACCATCGTCATCCCCACCCGCGACCGCCTGCATCTGCTGCAGGAATGCGTGGAACGGCTCGAGGAGACGGTGGATTGGCGCCACGTCAAGCTCCTCATCGTGGATGATCATTCACGCGACGCCGACGCCCTGCGCTACCTCGCGCAGATCCAGCAGCGCACCGAGCTGCGCTGCACGGTGGTGCGCCGGCCCGACGCGGCCGCGCCGTTCAACTACTCCCGGCTGGTCAACGCCGCGCTGCCGCACCTCGACACCCCGCTGGTCCTGCACCTCAACAACGACGTCAACGCCCTCGAGCGCGGCTGGCTCGAAGAAATGGCTGGCTGGTTCACGCAGCCCGACGTCGGCGTGGTGGGCGCCAAGCTCATCTACCCCGACCGCTCGCTCAATCACACCGGCATCATCATCGGCCCGCACGGCGGCCTCGCCGACACGCCGTTTGCCAAGATGGACGAGCACGCCGTCGGGCTCGTCGGGCACGCCGTCGCCCGCGAGGTGTCGGCCGTGACCGGGGCCTGCCTGCTGACGCGCACCGAACTCTACCGCCGGCTGGGCGGGTTTGATGAGCAGGACTTCGGCGTCGCCTACAACGACGTGGACTACTGCCTCCGCGTGCGCGCCGCCGGCCACCGCGTCCTCTACACGCCGCAGGCGAAGCTCATGCACTGGGGCAGCGCGACGCGGGGCGTGACCTTTGATGACGCGGAGCATATTGCCTTCGTGCGGCGCTACCCCGATTATCGCGACCCGTATTGCAGCCCGCACTGGCGGCTGGACGGCGCACAGCTGCGCAGCCGGATCCACGGCCCCGACCGCACCGGCCGCACCCCGCCCCCCCGGCTGCTGCTGCTCACGCACAACCTCAACCTCGAGGGCGCCCCGCTCTTCCTGCTCGAATACGCCGCCCATCTGGCCCGCGCGGGCGGCTGCCGGCTGGAGGTGCTGGCCGCCCAGGACGGGCCGTTGCGGGCGCAATTCGAGGCGCTCGGCGCCCATCTCACCCTCGCCGACCCGGGTCCCCTGCTGCACGCGCCGGACGACGACGCGTTTTCACGGGAACTGGCTGAGTTGTCCGCCCACGTGGACTGGGATCAGGTGGACCTCGTGGTTTGCAACACACTCTTCAGTTTCTGGGGCGTGCACCTCGCCCGCTGCGCGGACCGCCCGTCGTTGCTTTATATCCACGAGAGTTCGTCCGTCTTCCGGGCCTTCGAGACCCGGCTCGCGCTCAGCCTGCACCACCTGGTGCACGACGCCCTCCGGACGGCGACGCGCGCGCTGTTCCTGTGCGAGGCGACGCGGGCCTATTACGCCGACGACGATCGCGGCAACCACCGCATCGTGCCGACCTGGATCCGGCGGGACGAAATCGACCGGTTCCGCCGCGAACACAGCCGGGCGGACGTGCGCCGCAAGCACGGGCTCCGCGACGACGAGGTCGTGATCGCCAACATCGGCACCGTGTGCGAACGCAAGGGCCAGCATGTCTTCCTCCGCGCGGCGGACCACTTCAACCGCCAGCATCGCGCGGGCCCGCCGGTGCGCTTCCTGCTGGTCGGCGCGCGGCCCGGCCTCTACCTCGACCTGCTCCAGCGCGACCTCGACCGCCTCGGGCTGACAAATGTCACCCTCGTGCCCGAGACGCGCGAGGTGTTCGACTTCTTTGTCGCGGCCGATCTGTTCGTCTGCACGAGCTACGAGGAGTCTTTCCCCCGCGTGGTGATGGAGGCGATGGCGTTTCGCACCCCGATCGTGTCGACCGACGTGCAGGGCATCGCCGAGATGATCGGCCAGCGGCAGGAAGGCTACCTGGTCAGGCCCGGCGACGCCCTGGGCCTGGCGCAGATGATGCACACCTGCCTCGCCAAGGAGCGCAGCGGCAAGTCACTCGCGCCCACCGCATATTCGAAGGTTCTGCGGTATTATGATTCGGACCGGGTGCTGCCCCGCCACGTCGCGCTGGCCCGCGAAGCGGTGCTGGCCCACGAGTGACCACCGGCGTGAAGCATTGGCGCATCATTTTGGCGGCAGCGCTCCTCGCGTTCACGGGGCTGCTGCGCGGACCGGGCCTGGACAAGAAAATCTGGAACGTGGATGAGGCCGTGACCTTCACCATGGCCCAGCAGATCCTGGCCGGCGACGTGCCCTACCGCGACGCGGTCGACCAGCGCAATCCGTTGGCGCCTTACCTGCAGGCGGCGGTGTTTGCCGTGACCGGCGACTGGAACCTTCGCGCCCAACATGTCGCGCTCGCGCTGCTGATCGGGTTCACCGCCGTGTTGCTCTGGCGGACCGCCCGCCGGATGGGCGACGAGTCCACGGGGGTGGCCGGGGCGCTGTGGTTCACCGGGTTGGCCCTCATGCTGCCGTCGGTGCGGGACACCATGACCGCGCATACGGCGTGGTATCTGGTCTTTTTCTCCACGGCGGGATTCTGGGCTCTGGCGCAAGCCTGGAACTCCGGCCGGGCCGGCTGGGCGGCCGCCAGCGGGGCGGCTTTCGGCCTCTCCTTCCTGGCCAAGCAGCCCGGCGTGCTGGATTTTGGCGTGGCACTCGTGCTGGTCGCACTGGCCGCGCGGGCCCACGCCGACCGGCGGAAGCAACTGGCCATGCAGGGTCTGGCCCTCCTCGCGGGGTTTGCCGTTCCGGTGCTTGTGACCGGGGCCTATTTCGCGGGGAAGGGGGCGTGGGGCGACCTGGTTTACTACACCTGGACCTACAATAACGTGCTCTATGTTCCGGAAATTCCGCCCCTCGCCCGCTGGCGGACGATCCGGGTGCCGTTCGCCCTGGCCTGGGAATATCATCCGGCCGTCGTCGTGCTCGGAGTGCTGGCGGCGATCGCCCTGCTGGGGCGCGTCCCGCGGCGATATTTCCGCCGGCCGCCGGAGTTCGACCCGGTCGGCTGGCTGATCCTCGGGTGGAGCGCCTCGGGCCTGATCTCCACCATCCTGAGCGGTCGTGGTTTCACCCATTATTCGATCCAATTGCTTCCCGGCCTGAGCCTCGCCTGCGGGTGGCTGTCCGCGCGCGGGTGGCAGGCCGGACGGGACTGGTCGCGGGCGAAGCCTTTGCGCCGCACCTTCGCCCTCAGCGTCGCCACCGGCTTCGGGCTCTGGCTGCTCCACCCCGTGGCCGGCCGGATCCGGGCGTTTGACCTGCCGGAACCCGATTCCGACACCATTGCGGAACTCGTGCGCCGGCACACCGGACCGCACGAGCGGATATTCGTCTGGGGTTACACCCCGGAAATCTACGCCTTGAGCGCGCGGTTGCCGGCCACGCGTTTTCTCTACAACACCTTTGTCACCGGGCTCATTCCGTGGACCAACCTCGATCCCCTCAAGGACACCGGCTACGCCGTCGTGCCCGGCGCCCGGGAGAAATTCATCACCGACTGGAATTCACATCCCCCCGCGCTGGTGGTCGACGGCCGGACCCAGCGGGGGTTCATGAAATATCCTCTGGAGAAACAAGCCTGGTTGTGGCCGCTGATCGAGAAGGACTACGTGGAAGTTGCCACCGATCTGGCTGAGCCCCGCGGCTTCTGGCTTTTCCGGCGCGTGGAACCAACCCAACCCGAGCCGATCCCCGCCGCGCTGCCCGTCGGCTCGGAGGTGTTGCTCCGCGTGGAGGAGGTGCTGCCCGGCCGGACGGCCCGCGTCGCGGTGTCAGCGCCGCCGGACGCCGTCGCGCTCGAGCTTTATCTCGACGGCGTGCGCTACCGCCGCCTCGCCTGCACGCCCGGAGCGCCGGCCGCGGTCGTTTTCTTCATTCCCGCCGCAGACTGGACCGGCCGCGTCCGCCGCGTGCAGGCGGTGGCCACCGGCCCGTCTGCCACCCGGCTCGCCAGCGCGGAGCGGGAACTGCACGCGGCCGTGCCGAGCACCGTGATCGGCGGTCCGGCGCTGGAATTCGAGGGCCGGGCCATCGCCGCCCTCGAGTCGAGCACCATCACCGGCGGTCCCATCCTCCCGAAGAAGGACGCGCCGGGACACTGGGACGCCCACGCCCCGTCGCGCGTCGTCTATCCCTGGTTGCCGGGCATGAACTCGCTGGCCTTCGCCTACGGCATCGAGGAATCCGCGCTCGTCCGCGAGCCGCCCAACCACACCGACGGTGTCGAGGTGGTCGTGCAGGTCGAGGACCTGGCCGGCCGCGTCACCCCGGTTTACCGCTACCACTTTGACCGCGAGCTCGCGCGCCGGGCCCGCGGCGAAACCGTCAGCTACACCCCGCTGCCCCCCGGCGGGCCGGGCCGGATCATCCTGCAGATGACCCCGGGGCCGGATGTGGCGCCCGCCTTCGACTGGAGCTACTGGCGTTGGATCCGCGCTGACAAATCGCCCATCGCGCTCCTGGCCGGAGAAAACCTGCGGCCTCCAATCACAATCGAATCCCGGACGGCCCTGCACCAGACCGAGTTCAACGGCCGGTTCATCACCGTGGCCGACGCGCCCTCGGCCATCGACTTCGCGACCACCCCCGACCTCGCTGAATTATCCGGCGGTTTCGGGCTGCTCGACACCGCATGGTATCTGCAGGAAAAAACCACGCCGGTGGACTTTGCCATCAGCCTCGTCAAAGCCGACGGTGGCGAGACGCGTGTGTTCGAACGGACGCTGGACCCCGCCAGCACGGCGGCGGACCGTGGCACCCAGTTATTTCAGTTTCGCCTGCCGCAACCGGTCGCCGGGCGGCTCCGTTTTTCAGCGCGGCCCAGGCTGCCCGCAGCAAACGCGCACGCCTTCTGGACCGGACTCCGTGCCACCCTGCTGCGCACGGCCCTGCGCGGTCCCGCGACCCTGATCCCCGCTCTGCCGGAAAGCGAGGGCGTCTACGGTTTCCTGAACAGCGAGGAGGACGGCCGGGAATGCCTCGTGGCGCACGCCCCGGCCAGCCTGGTCTATCCTTGGCGCCAAGACATGGTTCGCCTGACCGGTGAATACGGTCTGATCAACGCCGCCTACACCCAGAACGAGACCGAAGGCGTGGTCTTTGTCATTGAGACGGTGGCGGCGGACGGAGCCAAGCGGGAGATCCTCCGGCGGCACCTGGCGCCCATGACCTTGCCCGCCGACCGCGGGGCCCAGGCGCTGTCGGTCGCAATTCCGCCGCTGCCGGGCGGCCGTCTGATCCTGCGCACGCTGCCGCCTCCTTCCGGTCACCTGAATGCCGCCTGGAGTTATTGGCGCGACCTGCGGGTGACGCCTTGAGCGCCCCGTGCTGTCCAGACGGCTAGCGGGTTGGGGCCACTGGCTGGCCGGAGGTTCACCGACCGGACGATTCAGCGATCCAGTGCATACTTGCCACCCGCTCCCGCGCCATGCAAACAACCGGAGCCCCATCCAGCAAAGACAACCAGCATGACTGTTTCATCCAACCGATACAGCCCGGCCCGGGTGGCCTTCGCCGGCACCGTGCTGGTCGCGCTGGTTTTCGCGCTTTATACCCAGCACGCCTGGGAAGATTACTACATCACCTTTCGCTCCAGCAAGAATCTGGCGACCGGCCACGGCCTGGTCTTCAACGTCGGAGACCGGCTGCACACGTTTACCTCGCCGCTCGGGGTGTTGCTGCCCGCGGTGTCGTATCTCCTCACGTTCAACAGCTCGGATGCCGGTGCGCTGTGGGTCTTTCGTCTGCTGTCCTGCGCCGCGCTGGGCGGCGCCGCCGCGCTGCTCATGCTCATCGCCTGTCGGCAAAACTACGGACGGTGGGCCGGGTTTTTTCTGGCCGCGGGGCTGGCGCTCGACGCCAAGACCGTGGATTTCTCCATCAACGGCATGGAGACCGCGTTCCTGGTGCTGTTTTTGGCCTATGCCCTCTGGGGGCATCTCAACCCGGGGCCGCGGCAGTGGCTCCACCTCGGCACCGCCTGGGCCGGACTCATGTGGACGCGACCGGACAGCTTCGTCTACATCGGGCTCGTGGCGGCGGGCTTCTGGCTGTTCAACCAAACGGCGCAAAGCGGCACATCGCGGACCAAGCTGCTTGGTCTTTTCCTCAAGGCCGGTTTGCTGACGACCGCGCTCTACCTGCCCTGGCTGCTCTTCGCCCATTTCTACTACGGCACGGCGGTGCCGCACACCATCACGGCCAAGAGCGGCATTGGTGACCCGCGCACGCTCGCCGGTCTGCTCAAGACGGCGCTACAGCTCCCGTTCCACGCCTGGTCCGACACGACGTCACTAAAAGGCACCTTTCTGCCCGCCTACTACATGATGGGCGGCTGGCCGGACTTGCCGGGACAGGTGGGCGGCACGGTCGCGCTGATCTGCTCCCTGCTCTGGTTGCCACCTTTCCTGCGCGTCGAGACGCGCGCCACGTCCTTCGCGTTTTTCGGGGCCCACGTCTATCTCAGTTACTTTCCTTATTTTCCATTTCCGTGGTATCTGCCGGCGACGGCCCTGCTCGCGATCTTCACGCTCGGCAGTCTCTTGGCGCAGGTTTTAGGCGGCGCCGCGCACTGGCAGGTGGCGGATCCCGGGAGTGATCGGCCGCCCCGGCTCGCCGTTTTTGCGCTGACCGTCGCCGCGTTGCTGCTGGCGGGTGCGGCTTGGAACATCTGGCAGGCCGCGCGGGAACTGGCGGCCCAGCAGCAGTTCATCGAGGACGGGAACCGCCGCAAAATCGGCGAGTGGCTGCGTGCCAAGGCGAATCCCGGCGATTCGGTCTTCCTGGAACCGCTCGGTTACATCGGCTATTTTTCCGGGCTGAAGACCTACGATTTTCCCGGCATGTCCTCGCGCGAGATGGTCGCGGCGCGGAAACAGGTCGGCCTTGATTGGGCCGACCTCATCGAGCACCTCCGGCCCAATTGGCTGGTCTTGCGCCCGGCGGAGATGGCGCAGCTCAACCGCACCGCCCCCAACCTGCTCATCAGCTACTATCGGCTCATCCAGGAATTCTCCGTTGCGGACCAGATCAGCCAGCTCGACGTCATGGGGCGGCGCTATCTCGAACATGATGCCCGTTTCTCGGTTTTCCAGCTTGTCCGTCTCACCCGCTACAAGACCGAACTGGCCGAAGTCACCAGCCAGTTTGCCGTCTCCCGGCAGCTCCTGGCGGGCATCGGGGTCACCCTGGTGCATGCGCCCGGTCAGATGATCGTCAAGGTGCCCTTCAAGGCCGCCACGGTGGAAGTCGCCTATGGGATTCCGCCGGACGCCTACGCCGACGGGGCGGGCGACAAGACCGACGGGGCGGTCTTCCAGATTGAATGGACCGGGGACGGCCGGAAGGTGACCCTGCTCGACGTGGCCATCAATCCGGGGGAGAACGTCGCGCAGCGCGGGTTGCTGCATTTCAAGGGCGAGCTGCCCGTCACCACGGACCAGAACGCCCGGCTGATCTTTCGCACCCTGCCCGGAGGCACCATGACCAAGGACTGGACCTGCTGGAGCCTGCCTGAGTTTCAGTGATCCCCGATGAACGCACCAACCCGCCCCCGACCGTGGCTGCCTTGGCTGGTGGCGGTTCTGTTGGCCGTGGGGGTCTTCGCCCTGCGCTGGCCGACCTTTGATTTCAGGGTTTGGAATGTCGATGAGGCCATCCATGCCACCGCCGCCCGCACCCTCCTCGACGGCGGCGTGCTCTACCGCGACACGATCGACCAGCGGACACCGCTCACCTACTACATCATCGCCGCGCTCTTCCGGGTCGCGGGTGAGAACAATATCTGGGCGATGCATGTCCTCGCCGCCGCCCTCATCACCGCCACGGCGTTCGGGCTCTTTTTACTCGGCCGTGATTTGTTCCACCCCCTGGTCGGGTTGTGGGCCGCGCTGTTCTTTGCCGTGCTCTCCACCGCGTTGTTTTATCCGGGGGACGCTTATGCCCTGAACACGGAGTGGTTTGTCGCGGCCTTCACCGTCTGGGCCGCGTGGTTTTTCTGGCGCCGGCAATCCGCTGCCGTCGGTGTCCTGCTCGGCCTCGCCTTCCTTTCCAAGCAACCGGCCCTGCTCGACCTCGGCGCCCCGCTGGTGGTGCTGGCTTACGGCACCCGGGTCGAACGCGCGCGCTGGCCGCAGCTGGCCGCAGTGCTCGCGGGGTTCGCCCTGCCCGTGCTGCTGGCCGTCGGGTATTTTGCGGCGCACGGGGCACTGGCTGACTTCTGGTTTTATGCCTGGCAATATAACCTCCAGTATTATGGCCCGGAAGTCAGCGCCGCCGACCGGGTGCTCTCCGCCTTGAAGCCTTTTCTGTTGTTAGCGACGGAGTATCCGCTGGGGTTGTTCGCCGTCTTGGTCGCGGCCGGTTTCTGTCTCTTCCGCGTGTTGCAGCGGCGGACCGATGCCGGCGAACGGGCCGAGAACCCCAAGCTGCTCTACCTCCTGACCTGGTTCGTGACCTCGCTGGCCGGGGCCGCGTCGGGTGGCCGTGGGTATGATCACTACTACCTGCAGTTTCTCCCGGCCTGCTGTCTGACGGCCGCCCTGAGTCTGGGTGGAATGATCCCGTGGGCGCGGTCGCACCCGGCGAAACGCTGGGTGCTGCCCGCCGCGTTGCTTCTGTCGGCCGTCGTGGGGGTGCAGCTGGGACGCGGCATCCTCAGGTCTCGCGGGCCGGCTCCGTGGCCCGTCGATCCTTCCCTCCGGGTCTCGACCTACATCCGGGAGCACAGCGCGCCCACCGACCGCATCTTTGTCTGGGGCTATCATCCCGACATCTACCTCTTTGCGGATCGCAAGCCCGCCTCGCGTTTTGTTTATGCGTCCTTTCTCACCGGCTTGATTCCATGGACCAACACGGCGCCGGAGCGGGACACGTCCTACGCCGTCGTGCCCGGGGCCCTGGACACGTTGCTGCGCGAACTGGCGTCCGCCCGACCCGCCTTTATTGTCGATTGCAGTGCCGGGCCGAACCGGCACTGGCAGAAGTATCCCCTGGGAAAATTTCCCCGCCTGCATGACTTCATCCGCCGCGAGTATCAGGTGGTGGAGGCCGGCCAGTTTGTGCCCCAGGGTTTCCGCCTCTTCCAACGGCGCGCCCCGGGGTCGCCAACCGGGCAAACCACTCCCGGGGAGCTGCCGGCCGCAGTTGCCGCCACCCTGAAACTGGACACGATCTCGGCCGGTCTGGTCCCGGTCCGCGCCCGCGCCCCGCACGGAGCCAGCAGTTCCCTGGTCGATGGCCGGCTCGAGTATTTCGTCCATGCGCCCTCTGCCCTGGTCTACCGGCTGCCCGCCGGTGGCGGCGCCCTGCGCGGGGGCTACGGCATCAAGCCGGCCGCTTATGCCCCGGACAGTCCGGCGCCCACCGACGGGGCCGAATTCATCATCCGCTGGCGCCCGACGGCGGGAGGCGAACTGGTCTTGTTGCGCCGGCTCCTGCGGCCGCGCGAAGTGACGGCCGACCGCGGCGGGCAATCCTTCCGGGTCGAACTGCCGGCGGGTCCGGGCGGCGAACTCGAACTTGCCATCGAGACGGGACCGGACGAAAACGCGACCAGCGATTGGACCTACTGGTCGAATTTATTGTTGGAGGCTGCCCGTTAATCTCCCTCACTCGCGCGCCCGCATGACCGAGCAAGCCAAAGTCCCGATCAAGTCTGCGACCCGTCTCTGGGTGGAGCGCACCGTGCTGTTCCTGCTGGTCGCCACGTGCATCTTCACCTTTCCCAACAAACCCAGTTTCGATCTGGATGCCTCCTGGCGCATGGCCTTGGGCCGGTTTTTCCTCGACGGCCGGCAGTTTGGCCGGGACATCGTCTTCACCTACGGCCCGTTGGGATTCCTGATGGGCAAGACCTATTCCGGTCTCATGTTCTGGACCCTGCTCGGCTGGCAGGTGGTGGCCGCCGGGGTCTTTGCGACCCTCATCCTCTATTGGGGTGAACGGCTGGCCGGCGGGCCGCGCCTGTTCTATTTCGCGTTCATGGTGCTGTTTGGCGTCACCTACGAGGATGCGCTGCACATGCTCATGATCGCCCTGGCCGCGTTTGAATTGCTGCGCCGGGTGGACCGGCCCTGGCATTGGAGCTCCGGCCTGCTGCTCCTCATGCTGGCCACGCAGGCGGTGGCGAAGTTCACCAACCTCCTGCTGGCCGCGCTGGCCGTGTTCACGATCGCCGGGCTGGCCCTGTGGCGGAACCGACGGGTCACGGCCGCCCGCGTCCTCGCGTGGTTTGGCGGCGGGTTTTTGCTCATCTGGATGTTCTGTGGGCAGAATCCCCTGAACCTGCCGGTCTATCTCCTCAACTCCTGGTATATCAGCCAAGGCTACCAGGAGGCGATGGGGATCGCCACGCCCGCCGCGCCGCTGTGGAAGGCGCTCATCATCCTCGCCGTGCTGGCGGGTTGCACCGTGCTCAATCTCTGCACGCAAAAAGACCGGCCGCGCAGCGTCGCCGCCGCCGTGATCCTGGGCGCCTTCATCCACCTCAACTGGAAACACGGTTTTGTGCGCTCCGACGGGCACATGGTGGGATTCTTCTACTGCGCCCTGCTGCCCATCACGGCGTTTCCCGTCCTGCTGGACGATGCCGCGCCGTTCGGACGCCTCAAGCGGTGGGTGCTGGCCGGGGCCGGCGTGCTTTGTGTGCTGGGCATCCGCGACACCATCCCGGTGCTGGTGGATTCAGCCCACCATATCCTGTGGAACCGGATCGGATGGAATATCCAGCGCGTCACCCACCTCGCGGCCACGCATGCCGAATACGACGAGGCGCTGCAACGCGAACTGGCGCTTTACGACCTGCCGCACTCCCGGCACGTGGTCGGCAATCGCTCCTTGGATGTCTTTGGCTACGACCAGGCCATCGCCATCTACAACCGGTTCAATTACCGCCCGCGGCCGGTGTTCCAGAGCTATTCCGCCTACACGCCCGAGCTGGCAAAATTGAATGCGGATTACTATCTCTCCGACCGCGCCCCGGAGTTCGTGCTGCTCAAGATCATCTCCATCGACGGGCGGCTGCCGGCGATGGACGATTCCGCCGTCCTCTATCACCTCACCCAGCGCTATACTTTCATCCTCAACGAAAAATTCTTCCAGCTCTGGCAGAAAAACCCCGCTCCGGCTGATCCCGCCGCCCAGCCGCAACTGCTGCAACGCCGGGAGCTGGCCGTCGGCGAATCCTGGTCGTTCGAGGCCGATAACACCCAGCCGCTGTGGGTGAAGCTCGACCTGCAACCCTCCCTGCTCGGCCGGCTGCGCACCTTCTGCTACAAGCCCCCTGTCCTCCAGCTGGCGATCGAGGATACCAAAGGCCTTGTCCGCACCTACCGGCTGCCGCCCCCCCTCGGACGAGCCGGCTTCATCATCAACCCCATCATCGAGGATTTGACGGCCTTCACCTACTACGCGATCAACAAGCCCGAACGCACGACGCGACGGATCTCGCTCGTGCTGGACCCGGCGGACCGGAAATACTTCGCCGCCACCGCGCAGGCCGAGTTGTCACGCCTCAATCCGTCCGTCGCCGCCCAGGAGTTCTTCAATCCGCTCAATCGTGAACGCTTCTACATGTTTGGCGTGGCGCCGATCTCATTCGAGGCGGCCAATCTCCCGGTCAACGAGCAGATTGACGGCCGGGAAGTCATGGTGATCCACGCCCCCAGCGAGATGGTCTTCGATGTCCCCGCCGGCGCCACCACCCTGAGCGGCGGCTTTGGCCTGCTCAACGCCGCCTACACCAACGGGAACAATTCCAATGGAGCGGACTTTGTCGTCACCTGGTCTGACGGCAAGGAGACCGTCGAGATCTACCGCCGTTTCCTGGATCCGAAAAACCGACCCGCCGATCGCGGCGTGATTGGATTCCAGGTCGACCTGAAGCCCTACTCCCACGGCCGGCTGTATCTCCGCACCCTGCCCGGCCCCTACAATGACATGGGCTGGGACTGGACTGCCTGGACCGCCATCGAGATAAAGTAACGGGGGCAATCGGACGGCCCCCTTGCGCTGGGCCCGGGGGACAGAATCGGCTGGAAACGGGGCGGGCCGGCGGTATGGCTAGCCCTTCCCATTTCCTCATGGCCAAGACGATTCTAGTCACCGGTTCCTCGGGCCTCATCGGCTCCGAGGTCTGCGTTTATTTCGCCACCCTCGGCTACACCGTCCACGGCGTGGACAACAACCAGCGCGCCGTCTTCTTCGGCCCGTCGGGCGACACCCGCTGGAACCAGCAGCGCCTCGCCGCCGACCTGAAGGGCTTCGTCCACCACGAGCTCGACATCCGCGACCGCGCGGGCGTGCTCGCGCTCGTCAAGTCGGTCAGGCCCGCCGTCATCGTCCACACCGCCGCCCAGCCCTCGCACGACCGCGCCGCCGCCATCCCCTTCGACGACTTCGACACCAACGCCACCGGCACGCTGAACTTCCTCGAGGCCGCGCGCCAGGCCTGCCCGGAATCGCCCTTCGTGCACATGAGCACGAACAAGGTCTACGGCGACGCCCCGAATGCCATCAAGCTGGTCGAGCAGGCCACGCGTTGGGACTACGCCGACCCGGACTACGCCCAAGGCATCCCGGAGACCTTCACTATCGACCAGTCGAAACACTCTCTCTTCGGCGCGTCGAAGGTCGCCGCCGACGTGATGGTGCAGGAATACGGTCGCTACTTCAACCTGCCCACCTGCGCGCTGCGCGGCGGCTGCCTGACCGGCCCAAACCACAGCGGCGTCGAGCTCCACGGCTTCCTCTCCTACCTCGTGAAGTGCAACCTCGAGGGGAAGGAATACCGCGTCTTCGGCTACCAGGGCAAGCAGGTGCGCGACAACATCCACTCACTCGATGTCGCGCACTTCATGGCGGCCTTCGTGGAAAATCCGCGCGCGGGCGAAGTCTACAACCTCGGCGGCGGCAAGGCCAACAGCACGTCGATCCTCGAGGCCTTCAAGCTCACGGAGAAATTCACGGGCCAGGCGCAGGTGCACAGCTACGTGGAGCAGAACCGCGCCGGCGACCACATCTGCTATTACTCCGACCTGCGGAAAATGCGCGCCCATTACCCCAAGTGGGGCATCACGCAGTCCCTCGAGGAAACCATCCGCCAGATCGTCGCGGCGTGGCGCAAGCGTTCCGCCAGCTCATGATCAAATCCTGGTTTGAGTGGCGCGTGTCTGCGCTGTCCCTGGTCCTGGCGGTGGCCGCCGCCCTGCCGTTCATGACCACCAGCGTCGTGCGGCGGGACTACTACCTGTTCAACGTCACGCTCACGTCCACCACGCCGGGGACGACCCAGCTCTTCTGGGACCTCGGCGGCGGCTACGGTGAGAACAACTCCTCCCGCCAGCCGCTCAAGATCGAGCCCAAGCCGGTCATCTACCGCTACATGATGCCGATGGGCGACATCAAGGCCCTGCGCCTCGACCCCATCGACGGCGTCGGCACCTTCACGCTCTCGCATGCCGAGATCGTCAACTATCGCAACCAGGTCGTGCACTCCTTCCGCCCGGCCGACTTCAAGGCCTTTGTGGAGATCGCCCGGCTCGAGGTGCAGGGCGACACCCTCGTCGTCCAGACCACGCCCGACGCGCGCGATCCGATCCTGGAACTGGATTTCCCCCGCCCGCTCCGCCTCAAAAGCGACCCGCTCATCTGGCTCAAGCTCGGTCTGCCGGTCGCCGTGCCGGTGTTTCTCCTCGGCCTCCTGCTGGGCGTCCCGGCCGTCGCCTCCCGCCTGACGCGCCTCGTCGCGCCCGTCGGCGCGTGGCTGAGCGCCCGCCCGCGCCGCGCGATCGGCCTCGTGGCCGTGGCTGCCGTCGCCGTGCAGTGCCATCCCGTGCTGTTCCTGGGTCGCAGCTTCGCTTCGCCGAACAACGGCGGGCTCATGCTCTACGGCGCGCTGCCCACGCTGCCGGGCAACGGTGAATACATGTTCACCAACACGATGGCCTCCGACACCGGCGCGCTGTTGTTCAACCACATCTATTATCCGATGATCCAGCGCGACGCCTTGCTGAAGCATGGGGAGTGGCCGCTCTGGAACCGCTACTCCCTCGGCGGCGAACCGCTGCTCGGCCAGGGCCAGTCCATGTTCGGCGACCCGTTCAATTTTCTCACCATCCTCGCCGACGGCGCGGCCTGGGCGTGGGACGTGCGCTTCCTCCTCGCGCGCTGGCTGTTCTCCGCCGGGGTGGGGTTCATCGTCTGGCACCTGACCCGCCACCTGGTCTCGTCGCTCGTGGTGACGGCCGCCGGCGCGTTCGTGGCCTTCTACACCTTCTGCCTCGTGCATCCGACCAACTTCAGCGTGGGCTACTCGCCACTGATCCTCTGGGCCTGGGCCGGGCTGATCTCGGCCGACACGCGCCGCCGCGAAGCGGGCTGGCTGCTGGCGCTGGTCGCGGGCAACTGGCTCGTGATGACCAGCGGCACGCTGAAGGAAGCGTTCATGCTGATCGCCGGCCTCAACTTCGCCGGCGTGCTCCTGCTGTTCCTGCGGCCCGAAACCGCCGGCCGGCGCGCGCGGATCTTCGCGCTCGCGGGCGCGGCGGGCGCGGGCTTCACCCTGCTCGCCGCCCCGGGCTGGATGTCCTTCCTCGTGGCCTGGAAGCATTCCGTCACCGGCTATGATGCCCCCGGCGCCGTGCCGCTGCCCCTCGCTCATTTTATCGGCTTCTTCGACGACATGTTCTACCGCCAGACGGTCGTGGACGAGATCGTCGTCGCGCCGGCGCTCAACTTTGTCTTCCTGCTCGGGGCGCTCTGGTGGCTGGTGAGCCCGCGGCTGTGGCGGCAGGATCGCACCGGCCTCGCCTTGTTGCTCGCCGCCGTGCCGCCCCTCGCGTTCGCCTTCGGCCTGGTGCCGGCCGCCCTCGTTCAGAAAATTCCATTCGTCGGCAACATCATTCACACCGGCACCACCTTCTCCTGCGTGCTGCTGATCGTCGCGGCCGTGTTCGCGGGTTGCGGTCTGCGCGATGCGCTCGAGCGCCGGCGCGAAGCCGGCTGGGGGCGCCAGCTCACTTGGGTCTTCGGCGCGCTGGCCGGTTTGCTGGCGGTGTATCTCTTCACCACGCGCGGCGTCGCCAAGAGCCCGTTCTTCACCGGCTACGCGACGGCGCTGGTGTTGGGCGCGGTGGCGCTGCCCCTCGGTCTGCGCTGGGCGGCACAAACCTCACGCCCCGGGGTGCTGTGGGTGGTGCTGGTGTTCGGCGGCCCGCTGCTGCTCTGGCGGCACTGCCAGTTCGGCGACACCTTCTTCAACGCCTATGCCTTCGTCCCTGGTCTGCGCGCCGACCTGCACGCCCCGTCGGCCGGTGCCCAGTTTCTGAATGCGCAGCGCAACGAACCCGGTCGCGTCGCCGGTCTGGGCAACACCCTGTTCCCGTCCTACAACACCGCCCTGCGCTGGGAGAGTCTCTACGGCGTGGATGCCGTGCGGAATCCCTTCTACCAGGAGCTCGCCATCGAGTTCGGGATGCGGCGCGTCTGGGTCTGGGACTGGTTTACCAAGGCCGAGGAGATGCCGGACCTCCTGCCGGGGCACGACCTGATGAATGTCACGCACTACGTCGCCGACCACGCAGACCCTGCGCAGACGTTTGCAGGTCTAAAGCTGCTCAAGCAACTCGACCTCGATGTCTATGCGAGCCCGACGGCGTGGCCGCGCGCTTTCTTCACCGACCGGTTGGGCACCTACACCACCCCGCTCGAATTCGCCACGCAAACCCGGGCGGGCGACCGCCGGCCCTTCGCCGCCGTGCAGGCCGGCCAGGCCGATGCGCCGCAACTGCCCGCCGACCTCACCACCCGCACCGTGAGGCCCGCGACCGACTACCGTCTCACCAGCAACAACACTACGTTTGTGGTCGATGCGTCCGGACCCGGCGTGGCCGTGCTGGCTGAGGCGTATTACGTGGAGGACTTCCGGGTGACGGTGGACGGCAAGCCCGCGCCGTATTTCCGGGTGAACCACACGTTCAAGGGCGTGGCCATCGATTCCCCGGGCCGGCACGAAATTACCTTCGCCTACTGGCCGCAGCATTTCACGCTGGCTCTGGGGCTGGGCGCGACGGGTTTCCTGCTGCTGCTCGCGGGCTTTGGCTGGCTTTGGCGCGGCGGACCATACACAAATTCCGGCGCTCCTGCATGAGTTCCGTCCGCCCACCCATCTTCCCGCCGCTCCCCGCGCACCCGAAGCTCTCTGTCGTCGTTCCGGTCTACAACGAGCGGCCCACGCTGGCGGTCGCCCTCGACGCCCTCCTGGCCAAGCGCATCGCCGGCTGGGCAATGGAAATCATCATCATCGAGAGCAACTCAACCGACGGCTCGCGCGACATCGCGCTCGGTTACCGGGACCGTCCCGGTGTGACAATCCTGCTGGAGGAGCGGCCGCGCGGCAAGGGCCACGCCGTCCGCGCCGGCCTGGCGCGGGTGACGGGTGACGTCGTGCTGATCCAGGACGCCGATCTCGAATACGACCTCGCCGACTACGAGAAGTTGCTGGCGCCGTTCACGGCCAATATCCACACCTTCGTCCTCGGCTCGCGCCATAGCCCGAACCAGTGGTCGATCCGCGAATTCAAGGGTCAGTTTTTCCAGGCCGCTTTGCTCAATGCCGCCCACTGGTTTTTCACCGCGATGATCGATGTGTCGCTCGGCCTGACTCTGCGCGACCCCTTCACCATGTATAAGGTCTTCCGGCGCGAATGCCTCGCCGGTCTCGTCTTTCGCTGCAACCGCTTTGACTTCGACTGGGAGCTGCTGATCAAACTCGTCCGCAAGGGCCATCGGCCCGTCGAGATCCCGGTCAGCTACCGTTCGCGCTCCTTTGCCGAGGGGAAAAAGATCCGCCTGTTCTACGACCCCCTCACCTGGTTTGTCGCCTGGGCCCGGGCGCGCTTCGGCCCGCTGGATTGATCCTCATCCATGTCCGCCGCACCCTCCCTCATCCCGATCGCCCCGACCGACCGTGTGCCGGTGTCCGCCTGCCCGCTGTGCTGCGGGCGGGAATTCACCCCGGTCTGCCACGCGGCTGGCCACCCGGTGGTGCGCTGCACCGGCTGCAGCCTGCATCTGCTCAACCCGCAGCCGGGTGACGCCGAGTTGGTGGAAATCTACCATCCCCACTACAGTTTTTTCGGCGCGGAGCCCGGAGCCGCCGCCTGCGTCGGCCGCGTGAAGCAGGCGACCGCCGATCACTATCTCGACCTGCTGGCCGCCGCCGGTGTGACCGGCGGCAACCTGCTGGAAGTGGGCTGTGGCGACGGCGACTTTCTCCTGCAGGCCACGCGCCGGAATTTCACCGTGGAAGGCATTGATTACTCGGCCCACTCCTGCGCCAAGGCGCAGGCGAAACTGGGCGCCGGGGCCCGGATTCATCGCGGGGAGATCAGTGTCCTGTCGGACCGGCGCGAATCCTACCTCCTGTGCGTGGCCTGCGATGTGATCGAACACGTGCGGCAGCCGGCAGCCTTCCTGGAGACCGTGCACGGCTTGCTGCGGCCCGGCGGCCGGGTGTTACTCGTCACGCCCGATCTCGACTCC
Organism: Verrucomicrobiota bacterium; assembly: GCA_031387725.1. Classification (GTDB taxonomy): domain Bacteria; phylum Verrucomicrobiota; class Verrucomicrobiia; order Opitutales; family Opitutaceae; genus Lacunisphaera. The sequence goes on from JANNDM010000198.1 coordinate 37,832, forward strand.
GTGGCGGCGCGGCTGATGCGGTCGCGGTGGCTGGAATTCAAAGCGGAGCACATGTATTACTACACGCCCCGGACGCTCCGGCGGCAACTGGCGCAGGCCGGCTTCACCGACATCCGGCTGTTCGCCGGAACCAAGCGGCTGAGCCTCGACTATGTGACCCGCCATTTCATCACCTATCCGGTGCCAATGCTGACGCCGGTTTTGCGGTGGCTGCGGGCCCTGTTGCCCGACTCGTGGGTGCAACGCCCGTGGCTGATGCCGGCCGGGGGCATGATTGTCCTCGCCCGCAAGCCGGACGCGGCGGGTCAATGAACCGTTCTGCTGTTTTTCAACGCACATGGTGAACTCCCTCTTCCAGTGGTTGGATCTGCACCCGGGCAGCTATTGGGGCATGGCGGCGGCGGCCACCGCGTTGCTGGTCGCCCGCCTCGCGGTCCTGATCGGACGCGACGTGCGCGGGCCTTTGGCGCCGCAACCCGCGGACTGGCGCGATGGGGTGGTGCTTTTTCTTTTTATCTTCGCCTGGCGCTGGCCGTTCCTCCTCGTCACGCAGGAGTTCAATGCCGACGAAAGTCAGCTCATCGCCGGGGCGATGACCCTGGCTCATGACCCGGTCTTCTGGCGTTCGGTGGATGGCGGCTCCTCGGGTCCGCTCAATTTTTATTTTCTGGTGCCCTGGCACTGGCTCGGCGCTCCGCTCGGTTATTTCAGCGTCCGGCTGATCGGACTCCTGCTGGTCGGAGGCGCCCTGAATGTTTCTCTCCGAACTCTGGCCCATGCCTTCGGGCGCACCGCCGCCTGGTTCGGAATCCTGCCCGCCGCCGCCTTTTTTGCGACGGTCACCCACCCCGAGCTGATCCATTACTCGACGGAACACTTGCCGCTGCTGCTGGTTGCCGCGGTCTTCGCCCTGCTCGCCGGACGCGCCCACTCCGACCGGCGCCGTCTCTGGGCCGCGTGCCTGCTCGCTGGCGCCCTGCCGTGGACCAAGTTGCAAACCGCCCCCATTGGGCTCGCCCTTCTCGGCTGGGCGGGGTGGCAAGTGCTGCGCGACCCCGAGGCTACCGCCCGGCAGCGCTGGGGACGGATGGTGGGTGCGCTGCTGGCCACCGTTCTGCCAACCTTGTTGCTAGCCGGCATGGTCATCGCCACCGGACAGGCCGAGGCGGCCGCGCGGCGATATTTCCTGCAGAATTTTCTGTATGTCGGTGAAGGCACGCCCTTCGTCGAGGCCCTGAGCGCGCTGTGGCGCAACGCGCAGATTGACGGACGCTTCCCGCTGCTCCTCGTCACAACGGGCGCCGGGCTGTTCGCCGCCATCACCTATTTTGCCAAGCAGCGTGTGCGCCCTCCGGGCCTGCTGCCCGCCGCTGCCGGCATCACGCTGGCGGCCGGCCTGGCGGTCGTCGCCCCGCGCCGCGAGTTCCTGCATTATGTCCTGCTGCTGCCCGTGCCACTCACCATCTGCTACGGCGCCGCGCTGGGCGGTTGGTGGCAGCATCTCGGGGCGGCGCGCCCGCGGCTGGTGCTGGCCGGAGTTTTGCTGGCCGCGGGCCTCCTGCCCGTGGTCACGCGCAGCCTGCAGCCCGTGCCCGCCGTCTACGGCCGGTTCGCCGACCACGGGCGGCACCCGCGCTCCAGCACCGCCGCCGTGTTGCACGATCTCGCCGGACCCGCCGACACCCTCGGTATCTGGGGCTGGGCCGGTTATCTTTATGTCGAAAGCGGCCTGCCCCAGGCCACCCGCGACGGCAACACCCTCTGGTCCATCGTGCCCAACGCCCAGCAGGACTACCACCGGGCCGCCTATCTCGCCGACCTGAAAAAAAACGCTCCGGCGGTCTTTGTTGATGCGGTCGGCCAGGGGGCCTTCACCTTCGAGTATCGCGCAGTGCAGGCACATGAGAATTTTCCGGAGTTGGCCGACTACCTCCGCAAAAACTACACCCTCGTCATCGATCTGCTCGACGCGCGCATCTATGCCCGCCACGGACTTGCCACCCTGGCCGAAATGAATCCGGCGCGCCTCTGGCAAATGGTGCGGCGGGGCCGGCAGTCAGAAACCCTGAGCCTGTCTCCGCCGGGCAGCTCGTTGGAAAAACTGCAGACGCGAATGATCGACAACCGCCGTGTCGTCATGCTTCTGCCGCCGGCGAAAGTGAACTGGCCGCTCGACGTAGATAGCCACGAAGTCACGCTGGAGTTCGGCTACGATCCCGTGGCCTACGAGCAGGGCCAGAGCAACGGCACGGAGCTTTTCCTCGAGCTCATCGGGCCATCGGGCATTCAGCAGATTTACCATCGTTTTCTCGACCCGGCTCACGAGCCCCGGGATCGCGGACCACAATCCGCGCGGGTGGTGCTGCCGCCTTTCGCTCCCGGCACCATGCTGGTCCTCCGGACCGATCCGGGGCCATACGGCGACAACGCCTGGGACTGGGTGTATCTCCGAAGCCTGCGGCTACACCGCGCATCTGACCCCGCACCCAAGTAGGCCCGCGGCAGTTTTTCCCGCTTCACCTGACGGTGCGAGTCTGTTTCCCTCGCCTCATGCGCATCCTGATCACCGGCATCTGCGGCTTTGTCGGCAGCACCGTCGCCCGGGCGTTGCAGGCCTCAGGCCATCAGGTCACTGGCTTCGACAGCTTTATTCGGCCGGGCAGCGAGACCAACCGCGCCCCGCTGGAAAAACTCGGCATCAAAGTCCTCACCGCCGACCTGCGCGAGGCCAAGGCGATGGTCGCCCTGCCCGCCGCCGACTTCGTGATCGATGCCGCCGCCAACGCCAGCGTGCTCGCCGGCGTGGATGGCAAGACGAGTTCGCGCGAGCTCGTGGATCATAACCTTACCGGCACGATAAATGTTTTGGAATACTGCAAGACGAACAAGGCGGGCTTCATTTTGCTCTCCACCAGCCGCGTCTACTCCATCGCTCCGCTGGCGGCCTTGCCCACCGTCGTGCAAGATGGCGCGCTGCGGCCCGACCCCACTAAAGCGCTCCCGCCTGGCCTCAGCCCCGGCGGCCTCACCGAAACCTTCGCCACCACCGCGCCCGTTTCACTTTACGGTGCCACCAAGCTCGCCTCGGAAACCATGGCGCTCGAATACGGCGAGACCTTTGGTTTTCCCGTCTTCATCAACCGCTGTGGCGTGCTGGCCGGCGCCGGACAATTCGGCCGCGCCGATCAAGGTATTTTTGCTTATTGGATCAATGCGTGGCTGCGAAAACGCCCGCTCAAGTATTTCGGTTTCGGTGGCCTCGGCCACCAGGTGCGCGACTGCCTCCATCCGCGCGACCTCCTGCCGGTGCTGGAAAAACAATTGGCCGCACCCAAACTTGCCGCCGCCGACCGGATCGCGAATTTCTCCGGCGGCGCCGCATCGGCCATGTCGCTCCAGCAGCTCAGCGCCTGGTGCGAGCCCCGCTTCGGCCCGCACCCTGTCGTGGCGGACGGCACACCCCGTCCTTTCGACATTCCTTGGATTGTCCTCGACCACGCCAAGGCCACCCGCCTGTGGGATTGGCGACCAGCAACACCGACGAAGGCTGTCCTCGAGGAAATCGCGGTGCACGCCGAGCAACACCCCGGCTGGCTGGAGTTGTCCGCCCCGCGCTAGATTTGCTCGGTCCGGATGGGAGGCGGCGGTGGTGGTGGTGCGGCGCCTTCCAGCAATTCCCGCCAGCGGCGCAACTCACGCGCCATTGCTTTGGCGACTCCTTCCCGCACCGGCTCGGGCACAGTGGGCAACACAATCACGTAAGCCAGCGCGGCCTGGACCATGGCGTAATCGAACACCCCCGAGCGGTCGGCATGCGTGATGATCTGGTGCCGGCTCCAATCCTTGGCGGCCAGCCGGGCGATCTTCTCCGACCAGCGTCGCACGAGTCGGTAGGTGTTCTGCTCGTTGCGCAGGCTGCGACCCGCCGACGAGCTGATGTGGTGCCGCACGACGCTGGTCAGGGCGATGTAATGGCGCCGGCCGGCGCCCGCGGCGCGGAGGGCGATATCAATGTCCTCACAGCCGTTGATGAAACCCTCGTCGAATCCGCCGAGTTGCTGCCAGTCTGTGCGCCGCAGACCGAAACAGGCGCCGGTCAAGGCGCCGACTTTCCGGTAAGCCGGCCAACCAAACCAGCGGGTCATCGGGGAGAGGTCGGTGCGGTGCGCGGGTTTTGCCTGATGGTTGAAGAAAATGCCCGCGTGGTCCACAGTGCCGGTCGCGGCGTTGAGCTGGACGTTGCCGACGAGCCCGGTGTCCGGGAAGCGGTCGAAGCCTTCGAGCATCGGCTCAAGCCAGCGCGGCAGGAACACGAGGTCGTTGTTGAGGAAGAAAAGGAATTCCCCGGTGGCGGTGGCGGCGCCGTGGTTGCAGGCGCCGGCAAAGCCGAGGTTTTTCTTGTTGAGGACGGTGCGGTAGGGGGCGGGCAGGTCTTGCAACCACGCGCGCGTGCCGTCAGTGCTGCCGTCGTCCACGAAGATGATCTCATGCGTCAGGTCGGCCGGTAGAGTCGCGTGCAGGCTCGCCAGCATGGCCTGACTGAGAGGCAGGCAGTTGTAGAGCGGAATGATGAACGAGACCTTCATGCCGGGCATATCAGGTGTAGCAGCCGGCCGGCGCGCCGCACGCCGAATCTCAGGCCAGCAGCCGCTTGAGGTATTGGCCGTAGGCGGACTTGCCGAGCTTCGTGATGTTGGCCTCGAGGCCGGCGCGGTCGATCCAGCCCTGCTTGTAGGCGATCTCCTCGATGCAGGCGATTTTCAGGCCGGTGCGGTTCTCGAGGACGTGGACAAACTGGGCGGCCTCGATGAGCGAGTCGTGCGTGCCGGTGTCGAGCCAGGCCGTGCCGCGACCGAACAATTCCACGTGCAGCTTGCCCTGCTCGAGGTAGAGGCGGTTGAGGTCGGTGATCTCGAGCTCGCCGCGCGCGGAGGGCTTGAGGCTTTGAGCGAGCTTTACGACATCACCGTCGTAGAAATAGAGCCCGGGGACGGCATAGTTGGATTTTGGTTGCTTCGGCTTTTCCTCGAGGGAGAGCACGCGGCCGTCCTTGGCGAACTCCACGACACCATAGTCCGTCGGATTGGCGACGTGGTAGCCGAATATCGTCGCGCCGCTGGTGCGGGCGGAGGCCTCGGCGAGCGAATTAACGAACTCGGCGCCGTAGAAAAGGTTGTCGCCGAGCACGAGGGCGGAGGGCTCGCCCTTGAGGAAGCCGGTATCGCCGGCGATGTGGAAGGCCTGGGCGAGGCCGTCGGGACTGGGTTGCTCCGCATAGCTGAACTTGAGGCCGAGGTTGGCGCCGTCGCCGAGGAGTTTCTTGAAATTCGGCAGGTCGGTCGGCGTGGAGATGATGAGCACCTCGCGGATGCCGGCGAGCATCAGCACCGACAACGGGTAGTAGACCATCGGCTTGTCGTAGACCGGCATGAGCTGCTTGCTCACGGCGATCGTCAGCGGGTAGAGCCGGGTGCCGGAGCCGCCGGCGAGGATGATGCCTTTTCGATTCATGGGGTCAGACTTTGGTCCCGAGACGTTCCCGGGAGTATTTCTTGCTCGTGATGTCAGCAGCCCAGGCGCGGTTCTTCAAATACCAATCCACGGTCTTCTCGATACCGGTGGCGAAAGTCTCGAGCGGTTTCCATCCGAGTTCGCGGTTGATCTTGGTGGCGTCGATGGCGTAGCGACGGTCATGACCGGGGCGGTCGGTCACGTAGGTGATCTGGGACTCGTAAGGTTTGTCGTCGACGCGCGGGGCTTTCGCCCCGAGCAGGGTGCAGATGGTCTGCACAATCTCGATGTTCGGCTTTTCGTTCAGACCGCCGATGTTGTAGGTCTCACCGGTGCGGCCCTGGAGTAGCACAAGCCAGATGGCGCGGGCGTGGTCCTCGACATAGAGCCAGTCGCGGATCTGCATGCCGTCGCCGTAGACCGGCAGATTTTTCCCCTCGAGGGCGTTGAGGATCATCAGCGGAATGAGTTTCTCCGGGAAGTGATACGGGCCGTAGTTGTTCGAACAGTTGGTCGTCAGCGTCGGCAGGCCATAGGTGTGCTGGTAGGCGCGGACGAGGTGGTCACTGGCGGCCTTGGAGGCGGCGTAAGGCGAGTTGGGCTCGAAGTTGTGGCTCTCGTTAAAGGCTGGCGCGCCGGGCGCAAGGGAACCATAGACCTCGTCGGTCGACACGTGGAGGAAACGGAATCCGGCCTTCTTGGGCTGGGACAGCTTCGTCCAGTATTGCTTGGCGCAGTTGAGCAGGCGAAGCGTGCCGGTGACGTTGGTCTGGATGAAGGGCTCGGGCGAATCGATGGAGCGGTCGACGTGGGACTCGGCGGCGAAGTTGACAACGGCGTCGATCTGGTGGTCGGAGAGGAGTTTGGCCACGAGCGCGGTGTCGCCGATGTCGCCATGGGCGAAAACGTAGCGCGAGTCGCCCGCCAGATCAGCGAGGTTGGCCGGGTTGCCGGCGTAGGTCAGCGCGTCGAGGTTGACGAGTTTCGCGAGCGCGGAGCCCTTTTCGGTGAGGCGCTGGCGGATGAAATTGGAGCCGATAAACCCGCAGCCCCCGGTGACGAGTAAGTTCATGGAATAATTCAGCTAGCCTTCTGCCAGCGCCGCAGGTCGCGTTCGACCGCTTCATGGACCTCGGTCAACTTGATGCCGGTGGCGGCGAGTTTGCGGGAATCCATCACACAGTTGGAGCGCGGGGTCTTGGCCGTGGTGCGCATGAATTCGGCCTCGCTGGAGAAGAACTTGAAGTCCTTGGTGGCAACGCCGCTCTTTTTGATCAGGTCGACAACCTCGCGGGTGGTGACGTGACCAGGGTTGGTTACGTTGTAGGTGCCGAAGGGCACGCGCTGCTCCCAGCAGGCAAACGTGGCGGCGACAAATTCATCAAGCTGCGAAATGGAATTCTCGGCGTCGAGCAGCGTGGAATAGCGCATGAGTTTGCTCAGGTAATTCCGGGCGCTGTCGACCTCGTTGAAAGGGATGCGGAGGCGCCAGACGTAGGCGTTCGGCACGCCGGCCAGCACTTCCTCGCCGAGGGCCTTGGTGCCGGAGTAGAAGCTGCAGTTGTCGGTGCGAAAGGTGAAATTCGGGGTGTCGGTCTCGGTGAAGCCGGCACCGTCGGCCCGTCGACCGGTGTAGATGCAGCCGGAGGATACGTGGCCCCACGGCACACCGGCGTCGGTGCAGGCCAGGGCGATGGTGCCGGGCAGGACGGCATTGCCTAAAAGGCAGTCGGACTTGTGCAATTCGCAAGCGTCGACGTTGGGTTTTCCAGTGTAGCCGGCCGCACTGATCAGAAAGTGCGGCTTTTCGCGACGCAGTAGCTCCGTCAGCTTGGTGCGGTCGGTGTAGTCCAGCTCAGCCCGCCGCACATTGCGGAAGGGCAGGCCCCGGCGCGTGAAAAGCGCCTGGTAAGCCGCCCCGACATAACCGGAACCACCGAGCAGATAAATCATGGGAAAGGAAATGAGGGAATGAGCGCCGGGCCGAAGGTCAACCCGCAGTTTTCCAGCGAACCAGCCTATTTTTTCCGATAGTCGCCCCGGCTGAAATACTTCTCCAACCAGACGTAGGCGCAGATGAAGAAGTAACGGCTGCCCATCTCCTTGATCTTGAGCTTGGCCTCGCCGTGTTTTCGGTTCTGCCACGAGATCGGAATGACGATCCACGTGTAGCCGCGCACGATGGCCTTGAGCGGAAGCTCGACCGTGAGATTGAAATGCGGGGCCAGATAGGGGCGGCCGCCCTCGATGACGGTGCGCCGGTAGGCCTTGAAGGCGTTGGTCGTGTCGTTCAGGGCGATATTGAAGCCGATTCGCACGAGGAAATTGGCCAGACGGTTAACCCAGAGCTTGACTCGTGGATAATCGATGACCTCGCCGCCCTTGATGAAGCGGCTGCCAAAGACGCAGTCCCAACCCGCATTGAGCAAGCGCCAGTAACGCACGGCGTTCTCGGGCGAATCCGAAGCGTCGGCCATCATGATCACGCAGGCGTCGCCCTTCATCTGGCTGAGGCCATAGAGGACGGCGCGACCAAATCCGTTCTGCCCCGGATTCTGCACGGGCGCCAAGGTTGGCACAGTCGACTTCAATTCATTCAAGACCGCCCAGGTGCGGTCGCGGCTGCCGTCGTCGACGACGACAATCTCATGCGGCACGCCCTCGCGGGTGAAGGTCTCGTAGATGTCCTTCACCGTCGACGGCAGGGAATCCTGCTCATCCCGCGCGGGGATGACCACAGAGTAGAGGGCAAGCGGTTTGGACGACGGCGCAGACATCGTCCCACTCAGGGGAAATTGGCTGAATCCCGCAAGCCTGCGCTAGAGCGGATGCCCGGCCCCTACCCGGCCCGCTCGACCGAGCGCACCACCGACTGCGGCCGGCGGTTCACCGTCAGGAACATGCGCCCCAGATATTCGCCGATCAGGCCCAGCACGACCAGCTGCGTGCCGGAAAAAACCAGCAGCGCGCCCATCAGCGAACCCCAGCCGTAGTCCGGGCCCTTGTTTGTCATCCAGAGATAGAAAACAAACCCGAGACCAAGCAGACCCGCCGCCGCCATCACCAGCCCGAGCAGGGTGGCGAGGCGGAGCGGCATGACGGAGAAATTCACAAAGGTGCTGAGCCAGAGCCGCAGCAACCGGCGGAGCGTGTAACCGCTTTGCCCGGCGGCGCGCTCCGCATGCTGCACCTCGCGCGCTCCGATGTTCTGCGTCACCTGCAGGATGAGTCCGTCGATGTAGGGAAACGGCCCCTCGTGCGCCGCGACCTCGCGCGCGACAAACGCGCTCACGCAGCGAAAACTCGAAAGATAAAAGCCTCTGGGCTTGTCGAGCACCCAGTCGGTCAGACGGTTGGTCAACCAGCTGCCAAAGTTCCGGAAAGCCGAGTGTTCCTTCTGCGCGTAGTGGCCGTAAACCACGTCGAGCCCCTCGCGCTTGGCGTGTTGCCACAACTTCACGGCCTCGGCGGGCGGATTCTGGCCGTCGTCGTCGATATTAACCACGTATGCGCCGCGCGCGTGCCGGTAGCCGGTAAGCACGGCATTGTGTTCGCCGAAGTTGCGAGCGTGGTTGACGAAAGTGATCGGGATGCACGCGTCGCGCAGCAATTCGCGGCAGACTCCCGCCGTGGCATCGCGACTGCCGTCGTTGACCAGCACCAGCTCATGGCCGCCTTCGATTTCCAACGCCTCGATCTGCTTCACGAGCGGCGCAAGCGTATCCGCGCTGTAGTGGAGCGGGATGACAAAACTAAGGGCGGGGGTCATGGAGGCCAGCCTGTCATGATTTCCGGGCGACAGTCAGCACCGAATTGCCAAAGGGCAGCGATCCCCCCGCGCCCAGCCAGGCATGCTCGACCGCCATCAGCGCATTGAATCCGGCCTCGACTGGCGCCGGGAACAAGTCGACATCGCTGGACGACGCCACGGGTCGCAGGATTTTCCGCCGGAGCACCGTGAGAGGAAACGGCAGCATGTTCCAATAGGTGCTGCGCTCGATCCGGAAGCCCGCCGCGAGCAGCAAGGCATTCACCTCGCCGCGCGAGTAGCGCCGCAGGTTGCCCACCTCCTTGTCGTGGTAGGAGAACATCCATTGATAGGCCGGCATCGTGAGCACGACCGGGCCGCCGGGCTTGAGACAACGATGAAACTCGCGCAAGGCCTGCGCCGGATCGGCCACCTGACAGACGACATCGCACGAGACCACGGCGTCAAAGGTCGCGTCGGCAAATGGCAGCGCCGCAACCGAACCTTGAACGATATCACCGCCCGTGCGCTCTCGCGCCAATTCGCAGGCGATTGGGGAAAAATCCAACCCGGTCAGCGTCCACGCCGGCTGCGCCTCGCGCAGGCGGCGCAGCAACCCGCCGGTGCCGCAACCCGCATCCAGCACCAGCGTCGGACCGGTCGGGAGGGTGCGGGCCAGGCTGCGCAGCACGTGCCGGTGCAAGGCGCGGTAATACCACATGGCGTCCTCCACGCCGGCCATCTTGCGGTATTCGTCGGGTTGCATCGCGCAGGTTTATTTTTCCAACTCCAGCACGCGCAACTCAAAATCATGCAGGGCGAATGACAGGCTGCGGGCATCGCCCCCGCCCGGCAAGACCCCCGGGTTGCCGGCCAGCGTGATAACCGTGTTGCCCGGCTGGAACAGCAGGTGTTCAAAAACCAGCGCTTGCCGCGACCCATCGAGGGCACGCACTCCGGCGGAATGCTGCTCCAAGCGCAGTTCCAGGGGGCCCGGCAGGTAGCCGTGCACGTTCACGCTCAGCCGCGCCTGCACGGGATGATCCGAGGGATTGGTCACCAAAATCCGCCCGATCCCATCCGACCAGCGCCAACGATCGGCGCCACTGTTTTCTGCGGGATGCCAGCCGGCGGCAAATCCTGCCTGCATCCGCCCGGGAGCGCCGACGCGCACCGCGTCGAAGCGTTCGTTGACCCGGATCAGGTCGGCCTCCGCGAGTGGCGCCGTGCGCAGCAGGTCATCGCGCAGGTCCCATTCGCCTTTGCGGGTCGTGTTGAGCCGGCCTTCGTAGGTATGGGTCGCAAAATATTGCGGTTTGCGCAGCAGGAACGCGTTGGCCCAGAGCCTCGACCAGAAATCCCCGACCAGCATGTTCAGCGACGCCACGCGCGGGTCGGCCTCGAGTTGCGCCAGACCCGCCAGGCGTCGGTCCACCCGCAGCGGTGGAGCCGACATCACGCGGCGAAAATCTGCCGCGATCCACAGGTTGGCCGCCAGAATGAGCGCAAGGATCACACCCGCGAAGCGGCGCCCGGCCACCACCAGCCAGCAGAGCAGACCTGCGAGCAGCCCGGGCAGAAACACCGCCAGCAACTTGTAGGCATCGTAACTGGCATTGGTGCGCACGCGCGACTCCCACGCCAGCAGACCCCACCCCGCGACGACCGGCAGCACCAGCGCCAGCGCCGTCAGGGCCCGGGCCGGTTGTCGGCGCCACAACCGGACCACACCCCACAGATACAATCCCACTATGGTCGCACTCAGCGCCACGCGCGTGACCGCAGGCCAGCCATGCAGTCCCGGGTCGCGCAGGATCCCGAGCCAACCTTCCGGCGAGGCCAGCGGCACCGCCCAGCCGAAATCATATTGCTCGAACAGGCTGAACCTTTCGATCAGCCCGTCGAACCGGCCCCAGAACAGCACCGCGCACCCCACCCCGGCCACCGCGATCAAACCGGTCACCCGGCCCGTCGCCGCGAAGTCGCGTTTCCAGGCCAGCTGCGCGAGCAACCACCCGCCCGCCGGGGCCAGACAGACGAGAAGGATGAAATTATAGCTGCCAGCCAGCAGCCAGACCGCCGCCAGCACCAGCGGCAGAAACGTCCAGACGCTGCGCCGATGGATCGCCGCCCGGCTCGCGCCAAACACCGCCAAAGTCACCAGCCCGATGCCTTGGGCGGCGTAAAGCTGTCCGAGCCCACCCTGGTGCACGGCGTAGGCATTGAGCGGCGACAACGCATAAATGCCGGTCAACGCCAGCAACGAATACCCTTTCACTCCCACCATCACGCGCGCCAGGAAGAACAGCAGCGGCAGGTTAAGCAGCACCAAGGCTGCGGCACTCACGCTCACCAACCGGTGGGCTTCCACGCCGAAGACCGAGGCGTTGTGGGCGAGAAGCGCGGAGGGCGTGAAGTGATTAAGCCGCAGCCAAAAATCGAAAAAATAGTCCGCCGAACGCACCTTCGTCACTTCCGGCAACCCCAGAAACCCTGTGCGATCATCCCGCGAGAATTCCTGGAAGACCCGCGCACCCGCCGCGTAGTCGGCGTGGTCGCAGCTGCCGAGCGAGCTGGCGGTCAACCCGCGGCCCGGTTGCGCCATCGGCGATAACAAAAACCAGCCCGCCACCAGACCGATGGCCAGCACCCCAACCCAACCCCGAAACCGCCGGGCCCGGCCGCGCCAGACCGCGACGAGCAGCAGGACGGCCGGAATGAGTTCGCTGGCCCGCGCGTAACTATCGGTGCCGGCCACGGGCGAGTGCGCGCCCGCCCACACCACCGCTGATTGCAACGCCCAGCCCAAAGCCGGCGCAAACACCCAGCTCCACCGCCGCCATTCCCGCGGCACCCCCAGCCAGGCCAGGCCCAGGCCCCAGAAGAAAGTATGCGCGATCAGCCCCGTGGCGGTGAGGTAATACAGCATCGGCAGTGTGGGTGCCGACTATCGCGTTGCCTCACCGGCTTGGGAAGCGAAAAGGCGGCGCGCCCCGCGGCGGCAGTGGTGCGACAGTTCCAGATTTACAACCCCCATCACCTCGGCGATAAACCGCGCGCACTTCGCCCGCCGCATGTCACCCCGCCACCTGCCCAAATTCACCGGTATCTTTCAGGACGACTTGCCTGGCGATTCCTGCTGGATCCGCGACACCGGCGTCGTGCTCCTGCCCGCCTTGGACCAAGCCCGCATCCTGGTGGTGACCGGCGAGGTGCGACCCGACGACGACCATGACAAAACCGCCGCCGGCCGGCTCGGCTTGATGCTACAACTCGACGGCAAGGTCGCACTTCGACGCGAGGAGATTCCTCCCGGTCCCTTCAGGATTGAGCTGCCCTGGCCGGCCGCCACCTCAACCCCGGGACACACGCTGGCGCTCCAACTCATCAGTGTCGGCGGGAGCAACCTGCTCGCCTGGCTGGGTCGCGTCACCGGCCTGGGCCTGTTGCAACCGTGGCGAAAGCAGGCCCGCAACCGCCGGCTGCGCCTCCAGCGCATCGAGGCCGACGGCGAAGTGCTGTTTGATTTCGCCAACCGCGATTCACCGTGGAACGCCGCCATCTCCCGGCGACTGATGAAGGTCGGTCTGAATCTCGCCGGCTATTTCCGCGCCGATCTCGGCATTGGCGAATCGGTGCGCTGCGCGGCGCGCGCCGCCGATGCCGCCGGCCTCGGCCCCGCCTGCGTCAACCTGAAGCTGCACTGCATCAATCCGCAGACTGACGAATCTTTCACGGCCCGACTGCAAGCGGACAATCCGCATCCGGTGAATGTATTTCACCTCGATGCGCCCGCCTCCCGCGACATCGAACACCACCACGGCGCCGGTTTTCGCCGTGGCAAATACAATATCGGCTACTGGGCCTGGGAACTGCCGGAGTTCCCCGACCCGTGGATAATCTACGGGAATTATTTCCAGGAAATCTGGACTCCCTCACGCTTCACCACCGACGCCATCGGACAAAAACTGGACGTGCCGGTGCTCACCATGCCGCATGCAATCTCCTTCGCCCGGCCCCCAGGCGACAATCGGAAAAAGTTCGGACTGCCACCGGACAAATTTATCTTCCTGTTCCTTTACGACTTGAATTCCTATTCCGAGCGCAAGAACCCGGCCGCCGTGCTCGAGGCCTTCCGCCGCTCCGGACTGGCGGGACGGGACGCCGCGCTGGTCATCAAGGTGCATAACACGGCGGGCAATCCCGGGGATTACGCCCGGTTGCAGACCGCCGCGGCGGCGCTACCCGGCACGACCCTCATCACGCAAACCCTGACCCGCGCCGAAATCTACGAGTTGGAGGCGGCCTGCGACTGCTTTGTCTCGCTGCACCGCTCGGAAGGGTTCGGACTCGCCGTCGCCGAGTGCATGTATCTGGGCAAGCCGGTCATCTCGACCGACTGGTCCGGCACGGCGGAATATGTCTCGACCACCAATGGTTGTCCCGTGCGGTGCCAACTGGTCACGCTCGACCGCGACCACGGTCCTTACGCCAAGGGTCAGATCTGGGCCGAGCCAGACGTGGAGCACGCCGCCGAATGGATGAGCCGCCTGTTTGCCGACCGCGCCCTTGCCCAGTCACTCGGTGTCGCCGCCCGCGCCACGATCGAGGAGCGGTTCTCGCCGGTCGCCATCGGCACGCGCTATCGCCGGCGGCTTGAAGTTATCGCCGGCTGGTGACCCCGGCGTCAGGGCGGCGTGCCCGGGGCACGCTGCACATCCAGACGCAGATTCTGCAGCCGGAAGGCCAGCAGGCGCGGATCATTGCCAATGTGGCTGGAGGCGGTGTCGGTGGAAAAATCCAGTGTGTTCGGTCCCGGCGGCAACCGCAGTTCATTCAACACCACGTTCAGGCTGCTGTGCTCCCCCAGTTCGGTGGCCCAGACGCTGGTGCCATTGAGCCGCAACCGCACGTTGCGCGGGGCATTGACATTCATTGTGAAGCGCAGCCGCAACATCACCGGCACGGTTTGGGGGTTGTATACGATCAGCGCTGCGTTACCAGCCGACCAACACCAATAGTCATTATTGTGTCGCTCGACCGGATACCAGTCGTTCTGAAATTCCACCCTTAGTTTCTTCCCCTCCGCACCGTAGACGAGAGCATCCGGCCCTCGGACCAAATAGCCTTCGCCCATGGGCGCCTCCAGCGCCGCCGGCGCCGCAAACAACGTCAGGTTGCCCAGCACGAGCACCAGCCGCCACGCGCGGCTTGCCGGCACCAGCACGTTGAACGCCACCTGCATGGGCAACAGGACACGGGAGGCCGCACCCGGATAACCCTCCCACACCGCATCCCCGAGAAAGATCATCAACACGGCATAGGAGATGCCGATCCGCCACCACGCCTGCGCCCACTGCGGTCGTAAAACCAGATAAAGAAACTGGACCGTGAGGGCGACCAGCATCAACAGGCTCCACAACGGCCCGGCATTGTCGGCTGAAAGGGCGGGCAGACTGTCGAGCCCATCGTGCAACTTCCGGCCGTAGGCGACGAACGGCAGATCAAAGTTTCGCGCCCCGAGGTCGCTTGATTTTCCCCCAACCGCGAGGTCGATGTAGAGAATCCACAGCGCCAGCGGCAGCGCCGTCAGCAGGCCCCGCCCCAGGGCCAAGGCCCAGGCCCGACCGCTGTCGGAGAATTTCGGCAGCAGGGCCGCCGAGCCCAGCAGGTTCGTCTCCTTGCCCAGGCCGCCCAGTGCGAACACAGCGGTCGACCACCACGGCCGGCCCTTGTCCAGCAGGTAAACACCGCAAGCGATCAGCAGCAGGCTCGGGCCGTCAAAAAGGGCGTTGCGAAAACTGAGACAGACCCCGAAGGACAACAGGATGCCCGACCAGCGCAGAAAACAATCCCAACTGCGCGGGGGAAACCAGTGCAGCAGCACGGCGGCCAGCAGGAACCACGTCACCACGTTTTGCAGCGCAAACACCTGCAGGATCCACGCCGGTTGGCCCAGACCGAAGGCATAGGCGGTCGCGGCAAAAAGAATTCGCCGCCCGCGATAAGGCAGGCTGTCCACGGCCCGTTTCAGGGCCTGGTTTTGCAACGACGGGTCCATCGCTATCTGCACGTAATACTGCGCATCGTAACCGTCCGACCCTTTCGCCACGAAATAGTCGAGTTTGCGGACCTTGCTTAGCCGGGCTTCCTCCTGTCTGGCCCCGAAGGCGATCAGGTAGCTCAGCCCTTTCCCGGGAATGTAGAATTGCGCCAGTGTCCACAGGAACAGGGCCACCACGGCGGCATAGCCGAGCACGACCCAATGATCGTAGCCCCGGTCCCGCAGGGCCTGTTGCCAACGGCGGATCATGCCGTCGCGGCTCCTGCAACCCGCCCGGCCGGAACGACCCGATGCGGCCGGAACGGGTCTTTTTTAGTTTGAGCCATTTTTGCAAACAATGGCAGCCTCGCACGTTCGACAACGCTAAATAATGGAACCCTCCGCGCCCCGCCCCCTTCCGTCTCCCGGTTTACCCCGCGCCGTGGTCCTCTGGCTGGTGGTGGGTTTCCTCGCCTATGCCGTGTTTCTCGCCTGTTTTTCCGCCTCGTTTGCCGCCGGATCGGACGCCTCAGGATACTTTAACAGCGCGCGGCTGCTGGGTGAAGGTCGCTTTCATGCCCCAATGCGGGTGCCGGCCGGACACAGTCATATCGAATACGGCTACATGACCTTCCAGCCGCTCGGGTTCATTTTCGATGAACACTCGCCCCGGATGACCCCGACCTATCCCACCGGCCTACCTCTGCACCTTCTCGTCGCTTCGTGGTTCGCCGGCTGGCGGCACGCCGCGACGGTTGTAAATATTTTCGCCGCCCTCGGCAGCGGCCTGATCCTCTGGGGGCTGGCGCGCCGGTTGGGACTCACGGCCGGCTGGGCGACCCTCGGTCTGGCCCTGCTGTGGATTAGCCCCCTCTCGCTTTATGCCTCGTTGCAGCCGATGAGCGATCTGCTCGCCCTGCTCTGGTCTCTGGCCGCGCTAGCCGCCGCGCTGCGCAGCCGCGAACACTGGTGCTGGAGCCTGCTGGCCGGCGTGGCAGTATCGCTCGCTGTGCTTGTGCGTCCAACCAATGCGCTGCTGCTGCTGCCGCTGGCCTTGGCCTTCGGTTGGAATTACCGCCATTATCTCCTGTGCGTGCTCGGTGGTCTGCCCGGAGGAATCTTCCTCGGCTACTACAACTGGAAAGCCTATGGTTCGCCATTGACCACGGGCTACGGCGATGTCTCGACGGCTTTCAGCACCGGTTTTGTGCTGCATAACTTGGCGCATTTCGCCCGGTGGATCCCGGCGTTGCTCTCGCCTCTGGTGGGCGCGGCACTGGCCGCGCCTTTTATCAGCGCAGTCCGCCGTCGCGAATTCGCCGTGCTCGGGCTCTGGGCTGTCCTGCTCATCGGTGTCTACGCCTTCTATTACCACTCGAGTGAAACGTGGTGGTATCTCCGCTTTATCCTGCCGGCCTTCCCGGCACTTCTTCTGGCGGCACTGGTGGTGTTTCAGCGGCTCGGGCAGCTGATTCCCTCGACCCGCTGGGCCCGCCCCCTGTTTGTCGCCGTGCTGGCCTTTGGCGTCGTCTGGCAGGTGCGACTCTCCCGGAGGCTCGATGTGCTCAACATCCCGATCGGTGAGGCCTACTATTGGGATGCGGCCAACCGGGCCCGGCAGGCTCTGCCACCCGAGTCTGCCATTTTCTGCATGCAGCTGAGCGGGGCGTTGTATTTCTACACGCCCTTCATGCTCATCCGCTGGGATCAGGTGGTGGTGGCCAAGCTGCCTGATCTGCTGGCCGCCCTCCGGGTCGAGAAACGACCCGTCTACGCTGTCCTCCATGACTTCGAATCCCGCGAGGCTCGGGAACGCCTCGGCGGCCGGTGGAAGCTGATCGCCACCGTGCGCACCTTCACCTTCTGGCAACTCGAAACCACCCCGGCCGGACCCTGAGCATGTTCCTCTTCGACGTCACGCATACCAGCCACTCCCACGCGCAGACGGGCATCCAGCGCGTGTGTCGCTCGCTTTTCGCCGAGCTGATCAAGACCCGGCCCACCACCGGCATCTGCCACGATCCTTACCTCAAGGCTTGGCGCCCGCTGAACGACGGCGAACTCCGGCGCATGCTCCCCGGCCGGCCGGCGGCCGACACGCGGGGCTCGTCGTGGTCGCTGCGCCAGCGCCTCAGTGGCCGCACCCGCCGCTGGCTCGGCGCAGCACCGGAATTACCCGCCGCCAATGGCTTGATCTGCCCGGAATTTTTCTCCGCCAAGGTCGGCTCCAAATTGCCGGAGATTCTTCCGCAGGTCGCCGGACCCCGCGTCGCGCTGTTCTATGACGCCATCCCGCTGCAATTTCCCGAATTGACCCCGCCCGGCACCGTGGCGCGCTTCCCGGTCTACCTGCGGGAGCTTCTGCTCTTCGACGGCGTGGCCGCGATCTCCGAGGCTTCCGCGGCGTGCTTGCGCGACTACTGGCGCTGGCTGGGCGTGGCGCATCCGCCGCCCGTCGTGGCCATTCCCCTGGCGATCAGCCCCAATCATCCGGTGACCGGTGAGCGGCACCCGGGCCCGCCGCGCGTGCTCTGCGTGAGCACCATCGAAGGCCGAAAAAACCACCTCGCCCTGCTCGAGGGCTGCGAGGTGCTCTGGGCCGAGGGCGCGAAGTTCGAACTGCAATTGGTCGGCATGGGCCGGGCGGATACCGCCGGCCGGGCGCTGGCGAAAATGGCGGAACTGCAGCGCGCCGGCCGGCCGCTGCTTCATCACGACACCGCCGATGACGCGGAATTGCATGCCGCCTACGCGCAGGCCGCGTTTACGGTTTATCCCTCACTCGTCGAGGGTTTCGGACTGCCCGTGCTGGAAAGCCTGCAGCATGGCAAGCCGTGCATTTGCTCCCACCAGGGCGCGCTAGGGGAATCGATCTCCGGCGGCGGATGTGTGGGCTTGGCTTCGGTTGATTCCGTCCACCTCGCCGGTGCGATCCGGCAGCTGTTGCAAAACCCGGCCGAACTCGCGGTCTTGGCGGCTCAGGCCCGCGGGCGCCAATTCAAAACATGGCCGGATTATGCGCAGGAGCTGACCACGTGGATGGCCACGCTACCTCACCGCGCCTGACCGGGTTTGGCGCGCCGGAGCTCTCGGCGCGAAGGCGGCCCTCGGCTCGTCGTAGCTCGAAGCGCGAAGACGGCTTGGCGCGCCGAAGCTCGACCTGCGGAGGCGGCCTTTGCGGTTGCTACGGGCGGTGTTCTGACTTCTAGTCGGCGCACGATTTTTCCATGGCCCTTTCCCTGTTCACCAAGACCAAGAAGGCGATCATCGAGCGCGCGCAAGACGACTATGCGACGAAGATGCGGCTGAAATACAAGCCCTACTACCACGCGATGGAGGCGCAGTCGGGCACCCGCATCAGATTGCAGGGACGCGACATGGTCATGCTCTCCAGCAACGACTACCTCGGCCTCTCTTTTCATCCCAAAGTCATCGAGGCCTGTGGCCAGGGCCCCAAAATCTGGGGCACCAGCACCACGGGCGCTCGCATCTCCAACGGCTCGCGGGCCTACCATGTTGAGCTGGAGGAAAAGCTCGCCGCTTTTCTCGGCCGCGAGGCCTGCCATATCAGCGTCGCCGGCTATATCTCGTGTTGTTCCGCCGTGGCCTCGTTCGCGCAAAAGGGCGACCTCATCCTCGCCGACAAGAACATCCATTCCTGTCTGTGGGATGGCATCCGCCTGTCGATGGCGACGGTTGAGCGTTTCAGTCACAACAATCCGGAGGATCTGCGGCAGGTGCTGAAAAGCGTCCCCCACACCCAGCCGAAGATGCTGGTCATCGAAGGCGTCTATTCGATGGAAGGCCACATCTGCCGCCTGCCTGAGCTTGCCACCATCGGCGAGGAGGCAGGTTGCTTCACCGTGGTCGATGACGCCCACGGTTTCGGCATCCTTGGTCGTCAGGGCCGCGGCACGGTCGATCATTTCAAGTTGAACGACAAGGTGGACCTCATCTGTGGCAGCATGTCGAAGTCCCTCGCCAGCACCGGGGGATTTGTCGCTGGTTCGCGTGACCTCATCGAATACCTGCGCACCAGTTCGAAGCAGACGATTTTCAGCGCGGCCATCAGCCCGAGCATGGCGGCGGCCTCCACCGCCTCGCTCGATATCATGCAGACCGAGCCGCAGCACCTCGAACGCCTCTGGCGCAACACCAAGCGCTACCGCGAAATGCTCAAGGGCCTCGGCCTGGACACTTGGGGCAGCGAGACGCCCGCCGTGCCCATCGTCCTTGGCTCGAAGGAACTCGTCTATCGTTTCTGGCAGGCTCTGCTCGAAAAGGGTGTGTTCACGGTCATGTCCATCGCCCCGGCGGTGCCGCCGGGCAAGGACCTGATCCGCACCGCGGTCTCAGCTCTGCACAGCGACGAAGACCTTGAGAAAATCGCCGCCGCGATGGCCTACGCGGTGAAGCAAATGTAAGAGGGGGAGCGCGTTGCCGTGTCCGCCGAAGCCGTGCGCGAAGGCTGGAACCCCAACGTGCTCCAACACTGCTTCGTTGAATGTCGCGGCGAAGTCTGCCCGGCTTTCAGAGGTAAAGTAACCTAATAGGTTACAAATCCCCGAGGGCAGTTCTGCCGAGGAAAGAAACGGAGCAGTGCTAAGGCGGCTAGGGGTCAGCCCGCTCCAGCTGTTACCGCAGCGCGTTCCTGAGCGCCGCCGCCGTTTCCGTCCAGCGGGGCAGCTCGCGCGCCATCGCCGCCGTTTGCAACCTCCGGTTTTCCGCCTCGTCGGTCAGCACGGCCCGCAGCTTCGTCTTCCAGTCCGCCGGGTCGTTGACGCGCGCCACGAGACAGCCGCCGGCGTCGGTGATTTCCCGCAGCACCGGCAAATCGCTGCCCACGCAGGGCACGCCGCGCCAGAGCGCCTCCAGCAGCGGCAGCCCGCAGCCTTCGGCGACAGTGGGAAACACCACCGCCCGGGCCTGCGCATAAAGGTGGCTCAGCTCCTGATCACCGACCGCCGGGTGAAACTCAAGGCGCGCCTCGCGTTCTTGCATAGCCTTCATCCGTTCCGCAATCGGCTTGCCGAAATGCGGGTTTACCCGGCCCACCACGTGCAGCTCGAAATCCACGCCCTCGCGCCACAGCGCCTCGGCCACCGCGAGCAGGAACGCCTGGTTCTTGCGCGGCTCGACGATGCCCACGCACAGCAGCGTCGCCCGGCCCTTGGGGATCAGCGCATCCCGCTGCACCCGGTTGCTGCCGTCGAAATCCGCCCCGAGCTCGATCAATCCCACCTGCGCCTTTATTTTCACGCCCTGCCAGCGCCAGAATCCCTCCAGATCCTGCCGGCTTGTCTCCGAGATCGCCAGGACCCGGTCGAAGGCCGCCAGCATCTTCATGTATTCGGGGTGCCGTTGCACGCTCTTCGGCCAGGTGATCTGCGGCCAGCGCAGCGGGATCGCATCATAGAATATCGCCGCCAGACGGCACGGCGGAGCTTGGACAAAATCCCAGAACCCCGGCCGCTCCATCTCGCTGAACAACTCCACGGTCAACAGCCAGTCGTTGGGCGCAAATCTCACCACCGCCTGCTCCTGGTCGGCGACAAAGCCGCGGCGATTCCCGACCCACGCCACCTCAGTGATAGTGCCGCCGAATTCCTCCCGCAGTCGCGAGCTCACCCGGGTCAGCCCCGAGCGCTGTTTCGCCGCGCCCATCTTCGTGGTGTCGTAGTAGATCATGAGGTGGGTTTCGCTACGGATGCACACAGATAAAAACTCTCACAGGAGGAAACAGAGATAACAGAGAATTGTCCGGTGCATTTCTCTGTTCTCTCTGCGGCCTCCTGTAAAATTCGGTTCTGTGTCTTTGCTGGGTTCATTGCATCCGTGTCCATCTGTGTAATTCGTGGTAAATTCCTCTTCGTATCTTTCTGCCGTCGTGGTTAGTTCTTCATCGCTTTTTCGAAACACTCGACCAGCCGCGCCGTATTTTTGTGCGCGTCATAGTTCTCCTCCGCCCAGTGCCGGGCCGTCGTCCGCAGCCGCTCGGCCAGCGCGTCGTCCTCGCCCAGCCGCCGGAGCGCAACGACCCAAGCGAGGGGCAGATCCACATCGGCCACTAGGCCGGTGCGCTCCTGGCTGATGGCCTCGGTCGTCGCCGCCACCGGCGAGGTCACCACGAGCACGCCCGCCGCCATGGCCTCGGGGATGACATTCGGCAGGCCGTCGCGGTCGCCACTCGGCGCCACGATGCCGGTGTGCAACAGCACGTCGGCCCACGCCAATTGCGCCCACACCTCGGGCTGCGCCAGCTGCCCGCTGAATTTCACCTCCTGCGTCAGCTGCAATTGTGCGGCCTGCTGCTCCAGCATCTCGCGCAAGGGTCCCTCGCCGACAATGCGGGCCTCGAAGTCGAGCCCCGCCGCCTGCAGCGCGGCGTAAATGTGCAATTGGTAGTCGAGGCCCTTTTTTGGCACGAGCCGCGCGATGCTCAACAGTCGCAGCGGTCGTCGTTGTGGGCGCAGCGGCTTGAAGGCGGGAAAGGTGTCGAGCCCGCGGCGGATGCAGACGATTTTTCCCGGCGGCACGCCCCGCTCCACCAGTTCGCGCCGGCCCATCTCGGTCGAGGTATGGACGAACTGCGCGTGCTCCAGTTTTTCCCGCAGCCACCAATCACCGCCATGCTCATAGAGGTCGTAGGCGTGCGCCCCGACGCTGTAGCGCCAGCCAAACATCCGCCACAACACCCAGCCCGCCGTCGCCGGCGCGCCGGCCCACGCGCCATGCACGAGCGCCGGTGGGTCGTTTTTCATTTCCCGGGCAAAGCTGCCGGCGAAACCGGCCCCGAGCATGTTTTCCCAGAAATTCAGCCACGACGGCGCCCGCCGCGTGAACACCCCCTCGAACAGGTCGCGCATCAGTCGCGGCCGGCGGAGGCATTGCCACGGGATGATGATCAGGAAAACCTCGACAAGCCGCCACTTGTTGAAGCTCTGCACCGGCAGGCCGTTGAAGCTGCCGCCCCCGCCCCACAGCGAGTAGAGCTTCAGGCTGAGCCCCTTCGCCTGCAACGCCGCCACGTCGCGCTGGAGGAACGTCTCCGAGGTTTTGGGAAACGTCGTGAACAGGAGGGCGATGTGGAGTGGCTTCGGGTCCAAGGCTAGTCCCTAACTAGCCACGAAGAGGCCATAAATGACACCAAAAAGAAACCACCCCGGCTGCTGGTCGAGCGTATTGACCGGCCTTGGCCCAAGCCAGTTTGTAACGTAATACGTTACAAACTCTGGAGCGCGGCGCGAGGCATTACCGTCAGGGCACCAGTTCCCGGCCCTGCTGGCGGGCAGCGACCCAACACATCAGCAGCAGCGTGCGCTCGGCGTCGAGATGGGCCGTTTTCGCCTTGAGGCAGTCCTGCAGGCGCTGGCGTGGCAGCTTGAGCAGCCGCGCCAATTGCGCCTTGCTCCCCCGTTTTCGCAGCAAAGGCAGCGCCTGTTTGACCAGTTCGTTCCAGAGGGGCGTGTCGGGTCCGGGCCTCAGGGTGGAGCCCACCCGCTTGCGCAAGCGGTGGCGGACCTCACGCATGGCCCGGCGCGCCGCCAATTCGGCGACCTCGGCCAGGCACTGCACGATTTCAGCGGCGATCTTCAGGCCGCGCAGAGGGGGATAGGGCTGCATGGGTGCTGGGGTGTTTGTAATATAATACGTTACAAATGCCTCGGGTCAACCTTGGTCCAGCGGACTGCGCACCCCCAGTCCCGGCTTCTGCATGACATGGGTGTAGATCTCTGTGGGCTCCACGCTCTGGTGCCCGAGCCGCTGCAGCACGATTCTGCTAGCTCCGGCCCGGCAGGAAGCGGGCTGCGCCGCGCCTGATCACTTCCGGGGCTTGGGTGGGAACGGGCCGGCCTGGAGCTTGGTGCCGGACCCGCCTTCGCCTGGCTTCGTCGAGGCCAGGGCTTCCTGGGCGAGGTCCACAAGTTCCCGCACGACGAGCGTCGGGTCCTCGTCATAACGCAGCTTGAGGAAATTGCTCCGGAGCCGGTCATACTCGCGCCGGTTTTCCATCCACGCGCTGATGACGCGCTGAAAGTCGCTGGCGTTGCCAATGAGCTCGGCGCCCTCGCCGCGGCGGAAATATTTCACCGTCAGCGCCTCCTGCGGCATGATGCCGCCGATAGCGTTGAAGATGATCGGGCAGCGGAAATGCAGGGCCTTGGCGCAGGTGGTCGTGCCGCCGCGGGTGACGATGGCGTCGCTCACCTGCATGAGCAGGTGCACTTCCTCGGAGAAGCCGTCGACGAAGCAATTGAATTCCGGGTGCTCCGTGCGCCAGTGCACGAGCTGATTGTAGGCCTCGCGGTTCCGGCCGCAGATGACCACGGCCTGGACGCGGTCGGCGTAGGGCAGCAGCGCAGGAAGGAGGTCGAGGTGGTTGTTGGCGCCGTTGCCGCCGGTGGCCAGAAAGACGGTGAAAAGGTCGGAGCGCAGCTCGAGTTTCTCCTCGATGAACGCCGTGCGGGCCTCGGCTTTCAGCATCTCGGTGTGCTGGCGCGGCTGCATCAGGTGGCCGCGTACGCGGGTGCGCTCCCGGGGCATGCCGAGCTTCAGCGCGTAATCGCGGGCCGTGGCGGTGCGGGAGAGGTAAAGGTCGGCGCTGGGCTCGACCCAGTTGACGCTGTAGCCGAAGCCGCCGGAAAACTCGCCGCAGTAGGTGGCGCAACGCACCCGATCCGCGCCCAGCACCCGGCGTGCGAGCTGGAAGTAACCGCGGTTGAGGCAGTCATGCACGCTGAACACGAGGTGCGGTTGGTAGTCCCGGAGCACACTCTCATAGTAACCGCGACCGAAACTGACCGAGCGGCGGTTGAGGAAGCTCAACAGCTCGACGAACATAAAGAAGGCCTTGTGGATCCAGGGGGATTTTTTCTGGATCCAATTATAGAAATTCACGCCCAGCCGGAAGAAACCGGAGGATTTCTCCAGCATCTGTTCGATGCGCACATCAACCTTGTGCCGGTAGAGTTCGAAGCACCACTCGGCAAAGGCCTGGGCGCGCGCGTCGTGGCCGGCGCCGGTGCTGGAAGTCAGGACAAGGATGCGGATGCTTGGCATGGTCAGGAGCAGAACAGATCAACCGCAAAGGACACCAAGGTTCGCGAAGATGATCCTTCGGGTTGAGTCAGCATGCTTCGCGTTTCTTCGCGTCCTTCGTGGTTCATAAACCAAAATATTTCTCCTGAATGGTCCGCTTCAGGTTGAGCGAGCCGAGCCGGGCCAGCAAGGGCGCGAGCCCGGCCTGGAAGAAACGGCCGGTGCGCACGGTGCCGCTGCGCCCGCGGAGCAAGGCGACCCGGAGGTCGGCGGCGGCCTGCGCCGGAGGCGGGCCGGATTGCATCAGGGCCGTAAAACTCCGCCACACCCGCGCCATGCGGGCTTCTTGCACAGGATCTGTCGCGAGCAAGCTCGCTCCCACCGGACGGCGGACGGAACCCTCGAAATCCGTGCGAAAATCACCGGGTCGGAAATCAATGACGATGACTCCGGTGCCCTTCACCTCATACATCAGGCTTTCGTTGAGCGCGGAAAGGCCGGCCTTGGTCGTGTTGTAGATCGCCTGGTAGGGCATCCCGAACTCAGCGGCGAGGGAGGAGATGTTGACCAACGCGCCCCGTTTCCGGGCGAGCATACCGCGGAGGGCGGCGTGGCTGAGGCGCGCGGTGTTGACGAGCATCACCCGCAACTGCTCCTCCCACACGGCAAAGTCGGTGTGCGCGAACGCACCGAAGGCGCCGAATCCGGCGTTGTTGATGACGAGGTCAAAACCACCGGCGGCTTTCTCAGCGTCGAGGAAGGCACGCTCGGCCGCCGGACCGTCACCCAATTCGAGTGCGATGGCATGGAGGCCGGCACGGGCCGGCAACCGGGCCGGGTCGCGCGACGTGCCCCAGACCTCGACGCCACCGGCGAGCAACATGTCGGTAAAGGCGAGCCCGAGCCCCGCACTGGCGCCAGTGACAAACGCGGTGCGGTAACGGGCGGAAAGCGGGGAGCTCATGCGCTACTAGGCATGAAGGTGGAGCGGCTTGACCTCAAGCCGCTTGAACGCGTTGGGGGCAACGCGTTCCACCCGGGGCGGTGAGACAAGCGCAACATTGCGAGTGGCGGCTCAGACCGCCTTGAAAATCAGCGCGACGTTGGCCCCGCCAAAGCCGCTGCTGTTACTCAGGACCACCTGCGGCCGGTGCGGCAGCGTGGAGCGGATGATGTTCAAACCTTCGCAAGCCGGGTCAAGTTTGGTGATGTGGGCCGACCCCGGCATGAAACCCTCCTTGATGGCCAGCGCGCAGAAACCCGCCTCCAAGGCGCCGGCCAGCGAGAGGCCGTGACCGGTGAGCGCCTTGGTGCTGCTAATGGCCGGGCGCGTGGGGGAATTCTTGAAGATGGCCTTGAGCGCCCGAACCTCGGAGAGGTCACCAATCGGCGTGGAGGTGGCGTGAGCGTTGACGTAGTCCACCTGATCGGCCGTCGTGTCGGAATATTTCAGGGCATTCTCGATCGCCATGCGCAGGCCGCTGCCCTCGGGATGCGAGATGGCGACGTTATGGCCGTCGGAGGCCTGACCCCAGCCAGCGACCTCGCAATAAATCTTGGGCTTGCGGCGGGCGACTTCCTCCCCGCTCTCCAGCACGAGCACCGCGGCGCCGCCGGTCCCGACAAAGCCGTCGCGGGCGACGTCGAACGGCCGGGACGCGATGGAAGGATCGGTTTGCAGGGAGAGCGCGCGCATGCCGGCGAACGGCAGGATGCTCTCGACGTTGCCGTCCTCCGCCCCGACGACGAACATGCGCTTCTGCCGGCCCAGCGCGATCTCATCATAGGCGAAACCCAGCGCATGGGCCGACGAGGCGCAGGCGGAGGAGAACCCGGTGGAGGCGCCCTTGATCTTGAACTGGGAGACCAGGTTGAAATTGACCGTGCCGGAAATGGAGGCGACGACCCCGAGGGGCGGACAACGCATGACACCCTGCTTGCGCATCTTCTCCAAGTGGTGGCCGAGGAGGAAGGGTGAGCCGGCGGAGGCCGCGTAGAGGCCGGTCTGCGGATTGGACCAATCCGCTTCGGTCAGCTTGGAATCCTCGACCGCCTGCTGCATGGCGCAATAGGCATAAATGCCATGAGGAGCCATGCCCCGCAGGGTTTCCCGGCGGATGTTATAGCGCGCCGGGAAGATCCAGTCCTCCTGATCAGTGGTATCCGTCTGAAAATCGCGGATCGGGGCGGCGACCTTCACCGGCACGTCGGGCTTCTGGAACGGGGGGTATTGCACCATGCCGTGGCGCATTTCGCGCAGGCTCTCCGACACCGCCGGCACATCGTTGCCAATACTGGAGATGAAACCGAGGCCGGTGATATAGACTTTCCGCATGGAGGGTTAGACCGCGACGACGGCGGAGTGAGCCGCGGTCGGGGTGCCGCGTATCAAAGTGCTTTTGTCCCTGCGGTCAACCACCGCAGCCCAGAGGAACCAGCGCAACGCGATCAGGCGTTGATGGCGGCTTTGGCCGGCGCTGCGGCCATGACGGGCACGGGCTGGGCCTGCGTGTCGGGCTGGGTCACTTCCTCGGCGAAAGCGAAGGTCAGAGTGATTTCCTCGGCAATGGCCGCCTTTTCCTGGCCGACCCGGATCTGGCCCTCAAACGTGGCCAAGGGTGACTTGAGCCGCTTCGGCTTGATGGAGAGGCTGAGCACATCGCCCGGTTTGCAGACGCGGTGGCAGCGGACCCCCTCGCAGGAGGTGAAGAAAATGGTCCGGTGGTCGACAACCTTGCCGGCTTCGCCGATCTGGCCCTCGAGCAGGAAGAGGACGGCCAGCTGACCCAGCGCTTCCAGCATGATGGAGGCCGGCAGCACGGGATTGTCCTTGAAGTGGCCTTGCAGGAAAAATTCCTGACCGCTGATCTTGTATTTGGCGTTGGCCCCATGCGCGCTGACCGAAGCCTCGCCGAGAAAGAGGAAGGGCGGTTGGATCGGCATGATCGAGATGATCTGCTCAATCGGAATAAATTTGGTCGGCTTCGGCAGGGGCAGCCCGCTGACCTTGCACTCGATGAAGATTTTCACGTCGCCCACGGTGCGCAGGTGACGGAGTTCCTCGTTGTTGATGGTCATCTGCAGCACATCCTCCACAAGGATG
>JANNDM010000211.1:0-12594 GCA_031387725.1 Verrucomicrobiota bacterium
CCTGAACATCATCTGCTTTGTGATCGCCATCTATGTCATCCCAGCGGTCTGGCCGTTTTGAGATTCCCCATTGCAGGGTCGTCGCGCCAAGCTACAGCTTCAGACGCAATCCGTCGTAAGCCAATTGGACGCCAGCGGGCACCTTCCGGCTCCAGGTTTCGTGGTCAACGCCATGGGTCAGATGCGTAAGGTAGGTGACCGGTGCTCCGATTTCGGCCGCCGCCGCACAAGCCTCCTCGATGTTCATATGAGTCGGGTGAGGGTCGGGCCGCAAACCGTCGAGGCAGACCACGTCGGCGCCCTTCGCCAACCCCACGGCCTCGCGGGGGATGCGCTTGCAGTCGTTGTAATAGACAAACTTTCGGCCCGACGACTTTTCCTGAAAAACCAAGCCGAGCGTGTTGACCCCGCCGTGCGGCAGCAGGGTCGAGCGGATCGTGCCCTGCTCGAATTCCAGCACTCCCGGCATGTCCACCAGCTTGAAGGCCGCATAGCCCTTCGCCACCGGTCGCTCGGCGATCGCATAGGGAAACATGGCCAGCACCCGGGCCATGCCCTCGTCGGTGGTGTGGACCGGCAACGCCGTGCCGCCGCGCAGGTCGCAGAAGCGCCGCAGGTCGTCCATGCCGGTGATGTGGTCGTTATGGCCGTGGGTGAGGATGAACACGTCGAGCTGCCCGATCTTCTCGCGCAGGCACTGCAGCCGGAATTCCGGCGCGGCATCCACCTGGATGTGCAGGCCGTCCATGACGACATGAATGCTCGCCCGGGTGCGCTGGTTGCGCGGATCGGCCGAGGTGCAGACCGCGCACCGGCAGGCGATCATAGGCACCCCCTGCGACGTGCCTGTGCCGAGAAAGATGACTTCCATGACTCAGCGAAACACGGTCCCGCCGCGGACGGAAGCAAAAGATAAGGCGCGCTCCGAAGAGCGTGCCGTGAAGGTGCTGCGATTGGCCTCGGCCCTAAATCAGCAACCCTTGCCCACCGGGCGGCAGCCCGGGCTCAATTTTCAGGAATTTGAATCGAACCGATGGCGGATTTGTCCTCGGCGACGAAATATCCGAGGTCCCGACCGTCCTCATGGCAGACCAGCCACGTCTGGCCGGCGGTGGTCTTCACCCAATAACGGCTGGTCAAGGGAATCATGTGCTCGAAATGACGCCCGCCCTGCTCGTCGATCGAAAATAGCTTCAGAGGAAACTTCGTCTGATTCCGAAAAATCACATCCACCGGCTGCCCGCCCGGTTTTGAGGATGGGATGCTCCCCTTGCCCGCTTTAATCAAGGGGAGGAAATCCTCGGGCAGGATCGCGCTGATGCCGGGTTGGGATTCATAGGCCGGCCGGGGATTTATGGGCGACAGCACGCGCATCTGCGCGAGCTGGGCGGCGTAGCCGGGCACCGCCGCCAGATTCTTCCACTCATGGGGGTCAGCCGGGATGTTGTAGAGCTCCTCGTCGCCGTTCAGGTAGTGGATGTAGCGCCATTGCTCGGTGCTGACGGCAAAGTCGCCCGGCGTGCGTAGGTGGGTGACCACCGGGTCCGCCCAGGCCAGGCCGGGGTCGCGGAGCAAGGGCACCAGGCTCTTGCCTCCGATATCCCCCTTGGGTGGTAGACCGCAGAGTTCGATGAGCGTGCGGTAGAGATCGACCAAGCTGACGGGGCGGTTGCAGATGCCGCCGCCGGCCGTGCCCGCCGGCAAACCCGGCGCCATCCCCGGCGGCACACGGATGATCAGGGGCACACGGTCGCTGAGCCGCCAGCCGGTGTATTTTTGCCAGTGTTCCTTTTCTCCGAGGTGCCAGCCGTGGTCACTCCACAGCACGACGATGGTATTGTCGCGGTTGGGGCCGGCGTCGAGGGCGGCGAGCACGCGGCCCACCATGGCGTCGGCGAAGTGGATGGCGGCGAGGTAGGCCTGAATCCCGCTCTTCCATTTCCCCTCTTTCTGGATGAACTCAAAATAGCGGTTGCGGGCGAGCTGCTGCCCGGCTGGCGGGACATCATCGAGGTCGTCGGCTTTCCAGCCCGGGCCGGGCTGGATTGAATCGAGCGGGAAGGGCTTGAAATATTCCGCCGGCACAAACCAAGGCTCGTGCGGCTTGTAGATGCCGCAGGCGAGGAAGAACGGCTTCGCCCGCTTCTCCTGCAACCGCTCGCCGATCCACTGGCTGACGAGCCAGTCGCCGCCATAGGCCTCGTCGCCCGTGTCCAGCTGCGCCCAGTCGGCCTCCACGTATTTCCAAGGCGCATTCGGCAGGTTGACGGGACGGATAGCGGGCGCGGCCGTGCGCGGAAAAGGATTCTCCGTCGTCTTCTGGGGATAGTATTCGTCCCACGAATTGGCATCGATGAAATAGTGGAGGATTTTTCCCGACCCGGCCGACCAGTAGCCCTGCTGGGAGAAATACTTCGGGATGATGACCGCGTCGGGCAACGCCTCGCGCATGCGCTGGTCGTTGTTGTAGATGCCCGACCGGGCGGGCGGAATTCCGGTGAGAATCGCCGAGCGCGACGGATTGCAGACCGGTGCGGCGCAATAAGCGTTGGTGAAAAGCAGGCCGCTCGCCGCCAGCCGGTCGATATTGGGCGTGAGTGTCTGCGGATGCCCGCCGAGGCAACCCACCCAGTCGTTCAGGTCATCAACGGAGATAAACAGGACATTGGGCGGTTGCGGCTGCGTCCGTGCAATTACTCCGCTGAAGAGTGCTAAGGCGAAGGCGAATGTCGGGATCAGTCGCGATATACGCACTGTCCGGCGATCCAGCCCTCCCTGCGACGTGCCCGTGCCCATGAAGATGACTTCCATGATTTGGAGCGAAACACGCCGTCGCCACGGACGGAAGCAAAGAAAAGGCGCGCTCCGGAGAGCGCGCCTTGAAACTGATGCATTTGGTTCGACTTAGACTCAGTAGTCCATGCCGCCCATGCCGCCGCCGCCATGGCCGCCGCCGCCGGCCGGAGCGCTCTTCGGCTCAGGCAGGTCGGTGATCATGCACTCGGTGGTGAGGAGCAGGCCGGCGATCGAGGCCGCGTTTTGCAGCGCGGTGCGGGTGACCTTCGTCGGGTCCACCACGCCGGCCTTCACGAGATCCTCGAACTTGTCCGTGGCGACGTTGTAGCCAACGTTGCCCTTGGCGCTGAGGACTTCCTTGACGACCACACCACCGTCCACGCCGGCATTGGCGCAGAGCATGCGGATCGGGTGCTCGATGGCTCGACGCACGATCTGGGCGCCGAAGGCCTCGTCACCCTCAAGCTTGAGGGCCTCGATGGCCTTGATGGTGCGCAGGAGTGCGACACCGCCGCCGGCGACAATACCCTCTTCCACGGCCGCACGGGTCGCATGGAGGGCGTCTTCGACGCGGGCCTTCTTTTCCTTCATCTCGACCTCGGTGGAGGCGCCGACGTTGATGACGGCGATGCCACCGGCGAGCTTGGCGAGGCGCTCCTGGAGCTTCTCCTTGTCGTAGTCGGAAGTGGTCTCGTCGATCTGCCGGCGGAGCTGCTTGACGCGGCCCTGGATTTCGGAGGACTTGCCGCCACCGTTGACGATGGTGGTGTTCTCCTTGTCCACGACGATGCGCTTGGCGCGGCCGAGGTCGGCGATGGTGAGGTTCTCGAGCTTGAGGCCGAGGTCCTCGGTGATGCACTTGCCACCGGTGAGGACCGCGATGTCCTCGAGCATGGCCTTGCGGCGGTCGCCAAAGCCGGGGGCCTTGACGG
This sequence comes from Verrucomicrobiota bacterium, assembly GCA_031387725.1. Lineage (GTDB taxonomy): Bacteria > Verrucomicrobiota > Verrucomicrobiia > Opitutales > Opitutaceae > Lacunisphaera. The sequence continues at coordinate 3,729 of JANNDM010000211.1, forward strand.
CGCACACGTTGATCGTGCCGCGGATCTTGTTCACGACGAGCGCGGCGAGCGCCTCGCCCTCGACTTCCTCGGCGATGACGAGGAGGGGCTTGCCGCTCTTGGCGACGGTCTGCAGCAGCGGGAGGAACTCCTGCAGGTTGGCGATCTTCTTCTCGTGGATGAGCACGTAGGCGTCCTCGAGCACGGCCTCCTGGGCCTCCATGTTGGTGGCGAAGTAGGGCGACAGGTAACCCTTGTCGAACTGCATGCCCTCGACGACCTCGAGGGTCGTCTCGATGGACTTGGCCTCTTCGACGGTGATGGTGCCGTCCTTGCCGACCTTGTCCATGGCGTCGGCGATGATGTTGCCGATCGTCTCGTCCCAGTTGGCGGAGACGGTGGCGACCTGGCGGATTTCCTCGCGGTCATTGACCTTCTTGGAAACGCGGGCGAGCTCGGCGACGGCGGCCTCGACCGCCTTGTCGATGCCACGCTTGAGGTAGATCGGGTTGGCGCCGGCGGTGACGTTCTTCAGGCCCTCGCGGTAGATGCCCTCGGCGAGCACGGTCGCCGTGGTGGTGCCGTCACCGGCGCTGTCGGAGGTCTTGGAAGCGACTTCCTTGACCATCTGTGCGCCCATGTTCTCGTAGGGATCGGGAAGCTCGACTTCCTTGGCGACGGTCACGCCGTCCTTGGTGACGGTCGGCGAACCGAATTTCTTGTCGATGACGACGTTCCGGCCCTTGGGCCCGAGCGTGACTTTGACGGCGCGGGAGAGGATCTCGACCCCGCGGAGGATTTTCTGACGAGCATTCTCGTCGAAGAGGAGTTGTTTGGCTGCCATAATATGAAACTAAGTTGAGAGTTGAGTGATGAGGGTTGAGTGGCGAACCGGGTTAGCCGATGACGCCCAGGATGTCGTCCTCGCGGACGAGCGTGAATTTCTGGTCATCGAGTTTCACCTCGGTGCCGCCATATTTGGAGATGAGGACCTTGTCGCCGACCTTTACCTCGAAGGGCGTGACCTTGCCGTTTTCATCCCGCTTGCCGGTGCCCAGGGCGATGACCTTGGCCTCCTGCGGTTTTTCTTTGGCGCTGTCGGGAATGATAATCCCGCCGCGGACTTGTTCTTTTTCCTCGATGTGCTGCACGAGCACGCGATCACCGATGGGTTTGATGTTTACTTTAGCCATTTTGGTTTTGTGTGGTTGGGGTTTAAGGTTGGGTGGTGGAAGAGGGCGAACCCGCCCCGGTGGACGGGAACGGGCGCGCACTAAATTTATTTCTTCTCGTCGTCGACGATCTCGACGTCGGCATCGACGACCTTGCCCTCGGCCTTTTTGGCGGCCTTGGGCTCGGTGGACGGGCCGCCCTCGGTGGCGGCATCCGGCGGCGCCCCGGCGGCGGCTTGGGCCGCCTGCGCCTGCTGGTAAAGCTCGGCGCCGGTCTTCGAGAGGGTTTCGAGTGCCGCCTTCATGCGGGCCACATCGTTGCTCTCAAGTTCCTTCTTGGCGTCGGTGAGTGCGGTCTCGAATTTGCCCTTCACGTCGGCGGGGAGTTTGTCACCCGCGTCCTTGAGCGTCTTTTCGAGCTGGTAGATGGTGGTGTCGAGCTGGTTCTTGGTCTCGACGGCCTCCTTGCGCTTGGCGTCCTCGGTGGCGTTGAGCTCGGCCTCCTTGGTCATCTTCTCGACCTCTTCCTTGGAGAGGCCGGATGATCCTTGGATGGTGATCTTCTGCTCTTTGCCGGTGCCGAGATCCTTCGCGGAGACGTGCAGGATGCGGTTGGCGTCTTTGTCGAAGGTGACCTCGATCTGCGGGGCGCGGCGCGGCGCCGGCGGGATGCCATCGAGCTTGAACGTGCCGAGGTTCTTGTTGTCGCGGGCCATCGGGCGCTCGCCTTGCAGGACCACGATCTCGACACCCGGCTGGTTGTCACTGTAGGTCGAGAAGGTCTGCGTCTTCTTGGAGGGAATGGTGGTGTTGCGCGTGATCATCGGCGTGGCGACGTCGCCCGCGGTCATGATGCCGAGGGTGAGCGGGGTCACGTCGAGCAGGAGCACGTCGCGCACGTCGCCCTTGAGCACGCCGCCCTGGATGGCCGCGCCGACCGCGACGACCTCGTCTGGGTTCACGCCCTGGTGGGGTGTCTTGCCGCCGAGGCCCCGGGCGATGTCCACGACCTTGGGCATGCGGGTCATGCCGCCGACGAGCACGAGCTCGTCGATCTTGTCGGAGGCGATGCCCGAATCCTTGAGGCAGTTTTTGAAAGGCTGGATGCAACGCTCGAAAAGCGCGTCGCAGATCTGCTCCATCTTCGCGCGGGTCAGCTGCAAGTTGAGGTGCTTCGGGCCCGAGGCGTCCGCCGTGATGAACGGCAGGTTCAGGTCGTAAGTGGTGGCGGAAGAGAGGGCGATCTTGGCCTTTTCGGCCTCTTCCTTGAGGCGCTGGAGGGCCATCGGATCCTTGCGGAGGTCGATGCCGTTTTCCTTCTTAAAAGTGTCGACCAACCAGCCGATGATGGCGTCGTCCCAGTTGTCGCCGCCCAGATGGGTGTCACCATTGGTGGCTTTCACCTCGAACACGCCGTCGCCGATCTCGAGGATCGAGACGTCGAAGGTGCCGCCGCCGAGGTCGAACACCGCGATCTTCTCGTCCTTCTTCTTGTCGAGGCCGTAGGCGAGTGACGCGGCCGTGGGCTCGTTGATGATGCGGAGCACGTCGAGACCGGCGATCTTGCCGGCGTCCTTGGTGGCCTGGCGCTGCGCGTCGTTGAAATAAGCGGGAACCGTGATGACGGCCGACGTGATTTTCTCGCCGAGGTAAGTTTCCGCATCGGCCTTCAGCTTGCCGAGCACGAACGCCGCGATTTGCTGGGGGGCGAATTGCTCGGTCTTGTCGCCGACCTGCACCTCGATGTAAGCATCGCCGTTTTTGCCGGCGGCTACCTTGTAAGGGAGGTTCTTGGCCTCCTCACTGACCTCGGTGAATTTGCGGCCGATGAGGCGCTTGGCGGAAAAGATCGTGTTCTTCGGATTGGTCACAGCCTGGCGTTTGGCGGCCTGACCGACGACTCGCTCGCCGCTTTTCGTGAAAGCCACGACGGACGGCGTTGTGCGCGCGCCCTCGGCGTTCGGAATAACCACCGGCTCGCCACCCTCCATGATCGCCATGCAGGAATTGGTCGTGCCCAGATCGATACCAAGAATCTTACTCATACGCATAACCCAGCAATGCCCATGCCTCGGTGGTGGATGATTCTCATGATGTTGTTTCAATGATGTTTATACGTTTATTAAGACGGAGAAATCGCCGCTCCTTCCGGATTATTGAGTCACCGTGGCACAGCAATTTCGAGCCCGTGTCCCACTGTGTCAGGAACCACGGGTTGAAAATCCCAACCCCTCGGCTACCATTCCCGTCATGGATACACTGCATGTGCCCGCGACCGTGCCGGTCATAACACTGCCCGACACGGTGTTCTTTCCTCAGGCCCTGCTACCGTTGCACATCTTCGAGCCACGCTACCGCCAGATGCTGCGTGATGTGCTGATCAAAGACCGGATGTTCGCGGTCGCGCACCTCGATGCCACCCGCCAACAGGATCCCAAATTGGTCGAGCCCCTGCATCTCACCGCCTCGGTCGGGATCATCCGCGCCTGCCAAAAAGGTGAAAACGACACCTCGAACCTCCTCCTGCAGGGCATCTGCCGCGTCACGGTGAAGAAGATTGTCCGGGAGGATCCCTATCGCGTCATCGCCGTGCAGCCGCTCACGACCACGGCCGGCACCCACCCCGCGGAACTGGAGGTGCTCCGGCTTGAGGTGATGCGCCTGCTCAACCTCCGCCGCCGGCTCGGCACACCGGCCCCGAAGGGCATGACCCAGTTCCTCGAAAGCATCGATGACATCGACACCTTCGCCGACATCGCGGTCTTCAATCTTTGTGACGACAGCGCCATCAAACAGCAGCTCCTTGAAACCCTCGAGACCCACCGCCGGCTGCAGCTCTTCGCCGCGTCGCTCAAGACGGAGATCGAGGCCCAGCGCCTGCGCCGCAAACTCCAGGGCCAACTCCCCGACGACCACATTGCGGATAATTGAGCCTGTAGCGGCGGTCTATGACCGCCGAAAAGACAACGGCGCTCACAGAGCGCCGCTACAGTATGACCCCCAACTGGCCTGCCAGCCGTCTTGTCCGCCATAGCTGCAGCGACGGCGGAAGCCGCAACGAACGTGACCGGCTTCGCGCTGCCATCGCGAAGCAAATCGGACTGTCCAAACAACCTCCCCGTTCCCGCCACACCGCGCGGCGAAAACTGGCCTGCCAGCCGTAGCCGCAACGAACGTGACCGGCTTAACGCCGCCATCAGGCTTCTCGAACCACCTACCCTTTTCCGCCACACACCGAGCGAAGGCTGGAGCCGCTTGTCGGATTTGAACCGACGACCTACTCATTACGAATGAGTCGCTCTACCAACTGAGCTAAAGCGGCCAAATTAAAGGCGGCATTCGGTTGATTTGCCCCGGGTGAAGCAAGCTCGTTTTTGTAAGACACAAAGATGGAGCAGGCGTTTAACTTCACGTCATCCCGAGAACGCGGACCATGCGCTATTTCGGCAGTAAACGGCTCCGCGGATATTACGGAGCGGACTCAGGCTGGACATGTACAAACGTCATGCCTGAACCGGTGCAAGTTGGCTAAGCAGAACCGATGTAAGGATATCGGCCGCTTGAATAGTACGGCACAAGCGACCATCGGGCCCGAGCTGGATCATTAGGCTATCTACAAACCCCGGCCAATCGGGTTTCAGCATTGTTCCGACGGGAGGAAAATGGGATTATCAACCCGCAGGCGCCAATTAGATTGGACACTTTCTGTTCAGCCCAAATCGGTCAAACACCCCATGCCATGAAGCCACTCGTTGCACTTGGAAAGCTCGGCCTGCCTGCGTTGTTGCTGGCAGGTCTTGTTCACGGTCAGGTTCTCTTCACCGAAAATTTTGAATCCTACACCAACGGGAGCAATCTCTTTGGACAGGGTGGCTGGACGGGGGAAAACACCGGGGCAAATGAATTTATCGTCGTTGGCACCGGCACTTTTCTTTCCAGTATTGTTGCCCCCAGACGCGGTGAAACGGCCATCTTTAACATTTCCTACGCCCGCCATACTCTCTCCTCCGCCCTTAGCACCACTCAGGTCACCACGCTTTCCTTCGACGCCTATGGCACGACCGCCTCGCTAGCTACTGAGGCCAGCGCCCTCGGTATTGGTCGCCAAACGGACACACTCACTTCTGGCCCTGTCGCAGCCTGGGCCGCTGGGGTGGGCGATTGGGATCTGGACCTGCGCACCATTACGGGCAATGCCGGCAACTATTTCGCCGACCTTGTCCCTTACAACATACCTGTCGTATTCGAAATCGTGATCGATGGACCGGCGGGTGAGGTTTACGGCAGGTATAATCCCAACGGAGCTGGATTCACCGAAACCGCCCATTACTTGATCTCGCCTGCCATGATCGCATCCCTTGATACGGTCCATATGAAGATTGACTATCAAACCAATCTTTCCCGCGGTGTCGCCGAGTTTGACAATATAAGCGTTCAGGCGGTGCCCGAGCCGTCGACTTATGCATTGTTGTTCGGTCTTGCCGCCTTGATGGGCACGGCCATCAGACGCCGGCATCTCGCTAGGAATTAACCCTCAGGAAGCTCTTCTTCATTCGACCCGCCCCCATGGTATGGCGGGCGAATGCGATCTTGGATTGCCAGTCGCCGATTGAGTCATGCAGTGGTGTGACAGCATGCCACTCCCTACCCATTTCTTCGACTATCCGCTCCCGGAACGGCTTATCGCCCAGCTACCGGCGGACCGGCGCGATGCCTCGCGCCTGCTCGTGGTGCACCGGTCGGAGCACCGGATCGAACACCGACACTTCCATGACCTGCCGGAATATCTGCGGGCGGGCGACACCCTCTTCCGCAACAACGCCGCGGTTATCCCCGCCCGCCTGCATGCCACCCGGCCCACCGGCGGTCACGTTGAGTGTTTATTGTTACGTCCTGCTTTGGATCCGCATGGCCTGCCAGCCGCAGGCCCGGCGGAGGGCTGGTGGTGCCTCTTGCGGCCGGGCAAAAAACTACCGGCCGGCGCCACCTTCGGGCTGGCCGGTGCTTTCACCGCCACCGTCCGAGAAAAAACCGATGACGGGCTCTCCCGCGTTGCCTTCGACACGCCGGACCGTGACATCCTCGCCGTGGCCAACCGCATCGGCGAGATGCCACTCCCGCCCTATATCGCCGGCCGCGAGAGTGACGCGCAGCGTCAGCTCGACCGCGAACGCTACCAGACCGTCTATGCCGACCGCGCCCACCAGGTCGCCGCCGCCGCCCCGACCGCCGGTCTGCATTTCACGACCGAGTTGCTCGCGCAACTCTCGAAAGCCGGCGTTAGCTTTGCCGACCTCACGCTGCACGTCGGGCTTGGCACTTTCCGCCCGATCACCGCCGAGCAGGTTGAAGACCACGCCATCCACCGTGAAGTCTATGAAATCCCCGCCGCCACCCAGCGCGCGCTTTTCACCCCCTCCGGCCGGCGCATCGCGGTCGGCACGACCTCCGTCCGCACCATCGAGGATTATTTGTCGCGATATCCCGATGCAACAAGGTGGAGCGACCTGACCTCAGGGCGTTCTGAGCGCGTTGGGGTCAACGCGCTCCACCACGATCAGCCTTACCTCGGCGAAGCTGGGATCTACATCTACCCGCCTCGTGCCTTTCGCGGGGTGGACGGACTCATCACCAATTTCCACCAGCCCCGCTCCACCTTGCTTTGCCTCGTGGCGGCTTTCCTGACCCCGGGTTCGACCGACGGCATCGCCTGGTTGAAGGAAATCTACGCCGAGGCCGTCGCCCGCGACTATCGCTTCTTCAGCTATGGCGACGCGATGCTGGTCCTCTAGGGCCAATCTCGCAGTCCGCAGTTGCGTGCTCAGGTCTTTTGGCTATCCGTCTGAGCCGAACCCCTCCTAAAACTCATTCCATCTATGAAACGTCTCCTTGCCCTGCTCGCCCTTCTCAACCTCCTGGCCAACGCCCATGCGGCGGTCGAGGTCTACAAGATCGACGCGACGCACTCTTCCATCAATTACAGCCTGCGCCACATCCTGTCCAAGTATACCAGCAGCTTCACCAAGCTGAGCGGCGACATCAGGGTTGATGCGGACAACCTGGAAAACAGCAGCGTGACCGCGACGATCGATCTCGCCGCCCTGACCACCGACAGCAACGACCGCGACAAGCATCTGAAAAGCCCGGACTTCTTCGACACCGCAAAGTTTCCGTCGGCCACCTTCAAGAGCAAGTCATGGATAAAGACCGGCGAGGGCACTTTCGATATCACCGGTGATCTCACCATCAAGGATGTGACGAAAGAGGTCGTCCTGAAGACCACACTCCTCGGTTTCGGCGCCGGCATGCGACCAGGCACCATGCTTTCCGGCTGGGAGGCGACCACCACGATCAAGAAGTCGGACTTCGGGCTCGCTGGTCCCGCCATGCTCCAAAAGGCCCTGGGCGATGATGTTGCCATCACCATCAACATCGAGGCCGGCTACAAGAAAGAGCAGCCCGCTCCGGCCGCGGCTCCAGCGAAGCAGGGCTGAATCAAGCGCCAGCTACATTCCAGGACGGCCCGCAAGGCCGTCCTTTCTTTTTGCCCCCGCCCTGTTAAGTTGCGCCGGTGAGTCCCGCCGAAATCCAGTCCCTCATCGAGGAAGCCACCTTCGACTACACCATGGGCGACCACGATACCGCCCTCGCCAAACTCGCCCGCGCCACCGCCGCGGCGCCCGCCGCCTTCGAAGCATGGCACGCCCTCGCCGAGATCAACTTCTCCCAGCGCCGCTTCGACGCCGCCCTTGCCGCCGCCGACCAAGCCCATGCCCTCCGGCCCGACGACTTGTTCATCAACACCACCCTCTCCCGCATCTGGATGGAAAAGGGCGACAAGGCCACCGCCGAAAAATACGGCGCCCAGGCGAAAATCCTCAGTTGGAAGGACCAGTTGAAGAATCCCGAGACCACCAAGGACGGGCTGTAGGGCGGGCAAGCGCCGGAGCATTTGCCCAAGCCCGTCAGGCCCAAGCATCACCACTTTCTTGATCGCCAAAGTAGCCACGAGCGTGAGCGAGTGGCTACAGCGCAACCAAGCCGGAGCCGTTCGACTCCGCTCACGCTCGGCAACTGACTCCGGGGCATCGGACCCAGAGCAAGATGAAAACTGGCGGGAGTGCGTTGCGCCGGCGTGCTGGTCTGCGAACCACATTTCTAAGCGCGTTGAGGTCAACACGCTCCACCTTCGAAGTTTCAGCTCGTTGACAGCCCTCCGCACCTACCCCTAGCCTTTTCGCATGGAAAGACCCGCCTATCTGCTGGAATTCGAGAAACCGCTCCGGGAGCTCGAAAAGCAGCTTGAAGCCCTTCACCAGCAATCCCTCGAGAACAACATCGATATGTCCGCCGAGCTGGCGACCATCGAGGCCAAGATCGACGTCACCAAGCGGGACATCTACACCAACCTCACGCCGTGGCAGCGGGTGCAGGTGGCCCGCCATCCCAGGCGGCCCTACGCCCTCGATTACGTCGGGGCGCTGTGCCAAGACTTTCAGGAGCTGCACGGCGACCGTCAGTTCAAGGACGACCGGGCGCTCGTGGGCGGCACCGCTTTTTTTGAAGGCCGCTCCGTCATGATCATCGCGCAGCAGAAGGGCCGCGACACCAAGGAGAACATTGTCCGCAATTTCGGCATGCCCCAGCCCGAGGGTTACCGCAAGGCCCTCCGCCTGCTGAAGCTCGCCGAAAAGTTCAGCCTGCCCGTCCTGACC